>JAKBAC010000088.1 GCA_021809365.1 Planctomycetota bacterium
ACTCGTAAGTTGCCCCCGTGCGGCCAGGGTACCGGTTCCATGGGCGGGCAGCGTGGCTGTGCCACCATGGAATGTGGCACATGCTTTCCCAGCCGCGTCCACAACCACCGCTGAAAGCGTGATGGTTTGTTGTGCGGCGGTGGCATTGCGTATCTGGGAATGCACATGCACCAGACAGGTTTTGTTACGGAAGGAAAAATGGGACGGGTAAATATAAATTCCTGTGGTTTTCAGCGTGTCATAGAAGGGTAGAGTCTGGTAGACATTCCCCGTGACAATAAGCTGCACGTCGGAATGTAAACCGCCGTAGTCCGGATTAAACGCCCGTGATTCCCATTCATATTCCACGCCGGTGGCCGCCTGTTTATAGTTCAGGCGGTTGTCCACTTTTACCGCGATGACATTATCCGCGCTTCCGAAATTAACGAAGCGGGTCACGTTCAGGCCGCAGGCGGTGACGCCGTTTTGGAAAAGCCCCACGGCGTGGCCATTGACCCAAAATTCAGCGGCCTGCCGGATGCCCTCAAATTCCAGAAAAATCTGATCGCCGGCATCTTGTTGGGGCAGCTTGAAATGCTTGCGATACCAGACTGTGCCGGTCCAGGCATGGCGGTCGCCGCCACTGTGGCTGATGATATGATCATAAGAATCCGCATCGTTGAAGGTATGGGGCGTGGAGACGTTGAGCCAAGCTGCATCGTTAAAATCTGGTTTTTGTGCGCCGGATATATTTTGACGGATAAATTTCCAGCCGGGATTGAAATTGTAAATTTTCCGGGCGGAAGCGGGAGGCGTGTAAACGGCCGCCGGGGAGTTTTGCACGATGCCCAGTTCTGCAAAAAGCATCAGCACCAACACCGACAACCAGAGAGCCGATTGCTTGATCATAACATGTCCTTGATTGGGCCTGAGCTTAAAGCCGAGGCGTTCCTCGCTGGGATTTTTCCAGCACTCGTTCCTATTGCCATACCTTATCACAGACAATGAGGTAGTCAACATCGGAAATAGTGTGGTAGTCATTATTTAATTCTCATGGATTTGGATTGCGTTTTCTGGCATGGGATGTAAGATTTTATGTGTGCTGTCGGAAAAAAGACCACGAGATCAGGCGGCAGTTGACCAACGGATTTGAAAGGAAAAAAACTCATGCAAAGACGTGATTTCTGCAAGCTCATCACAGGAGCGGCCGCGGCGGCACTTTTGCCTCTGGCCGCCAAAGCCGACGGGGCCAGCAAATCCAGCCTTCCCGCCGATTTTGACAAATACACTGAAAATTATGCTGCATTCTGCAATACGCCCGCCAATAAACGGGTGTTTTATACGGTGCGAGACAAGCGCCGAGACAAGCGCATTGTTCCGGAAAAACTTTCAGACAATACTTGGAAGGCTGCCACCATCCAACAGATGCAGCACATGCCCCGCCTGCCTGTTCCCGGTGGTTCCTGGTACGGCGTACCGATGAAATCGCCGCTTGCTGATCTATCCGGTCATGGCCCCTATAAGCCCACGTGGGATTCTCTTCTGCAATACGATTGCCCCGAATGGTTCCGCGATGCCAAGTTCGGCATCTGGAATCATTGGAGTCCGCAGTGCGTGCCGGAAGATGGGGATTGGTACGCACGCTTAATGTATATCCAAGGTTCGCAGCAATACAAATATAATGTTAAACATTATGGCCACCCCTCTGTGTTCGGCTATAAGGACCTCTGCCCGCAGTGGACGCTGTTGAACTGGGAACCGGAAGCGCTGATGGCCAGTTACAAACGGGCCGGGGCTAAACTATTCCTGGCTCTGGCGAATCATCATGATGGCTTTGATACGTGGAATTCCAAACATCATCCATGGAACGCCAAAAATATCGGCCCGCATCGCGATGTCATTGGCACCTGGGCCAAAACCGCGCGGGCCAAAGGGATGCGTTTTGGGGTAACGGTGCATCAGGCTTATAACTGGTGGTGGTTTCAAACTTCCCACGGAGCTGATCGCGCCGGCCCGCTGGCGGGTGTGCCGTATGATGGTGATTTGACCAAAGCCCAGGGAAAGGGTCAATGGTGGGAAGGCTTGGATCCGCAGCAACTTTATGGCCCCAAGCACATGCCCGATGCCCTTCCGGATATTTCCTACGTGAAAAACTTTTATGACCGCACACGCGATCTGGTGGATCAGCATAATCCTGATTTACTCTATTTTGATAACCCGCTTCTGCCGCTGGGCTGGGGCGGTATGAATATTGGTGCGTATTTCTATAATCGCAATCTGCAACTTCACGGCGGAAAAATGGAAGCGGTTATTAATGTTAAAGGCGTGCCGGGCCATTGGATGAAAGCTGTGGTAGCGGATATTGAACGCGGGGTTACCAGTAAAATCATGCCGCACCCCTGGCAATCAGAAACCTGCCTGGGAGATTGGCATTATCAGCGGGCTTTATATAATGATCCCGGAGTGTACGGCGGCTATATGACACCTGACCACGTTGTGCACTGGATGGTGGATGTGGTGAGCAAAAATGGAACGTTTATTCTGAATATTCCCGGCAAACCTGACGGCACCATTGACCGCAAGGAGCAGTTGATCCTTGATAAACTCGGAGACTGGATGGCCATCAATGGTGAAGCTATTTATGCCACGCGCCCATGGAAAGTGTATGGCGAAGGCCCCAATGTCATGCAGGCCGGCTCCATGCGCGGAGGCCGCAGCAATCATCTGGGGGCCGATGACATTCGCTTCACCCGCAATAAAGCCAATACGGTAGTTTATGCCCTGGCGCTGGGGTGGCCCAAGGACGCCTTTATGATTCAGTCTCTGGGGACAGCGGCGGCCACCAATCCGGGAAAAATCCAACAGGTTGAACTGCTTGGCACACAAGAAAAATTGCGATGGAAACAGACCGCCCATGGCCTGCGCGTAGAATTGCCCAAATACCGTCCGGCACTTAATTACGCAGTGGCATTGAAGGTGACCCTGTGAGTGATGCTTTAGGAAAATTCCAGCTCCCGCACGCGGGCTTGGAAATTCAACGCCGCCATTTTCTAAAAGGCCTGGCGGGCGTTGCAGCCGGTGCTGTCGTTGTCAGCGCCACGGGTGCGGACAGTGTGTTAGCCGCCGCCCGGCATCCACGCGGTGATAATATCCCAGATCCACATCCCCGGCGCTGGGGTGATCAGGGCAACGGCACGTATTGCAATCCTGTCATTCCAGCGGATTACAGTGATATTGACGCTATCCGGGTGGGGAACGACTATTATGCGTATAGCTCTACATTTCAGTATTCGCCCGGTGTGATCATTCTGCATTCCAGGGATTTAGTGAATTGGCGGATTCTGGCCCACGCGGTAGATGATCTGACCCGCATCGGGCCGGATTTAGGCTGGCAGCGCATGAACCGGTATGGTCGCGGGGTGTGGGCGGGTTCCATCCGATATCATCAGGGCCAGTTCTGGATTTATTTTTGCACGCCCAATGAAGGCCTGTTCATGGTTAGAACCACCAGCGGTAATCCCGCAGGCCCCTGGACGCCGGTGCATTGTCTGTGGCGCGTCAGCGGATGGGATGATCCGTGTTCCTTCTGGGATGATGATGGGCAGGGATATGTGGTGATGTCCAATTTTTCCGGTGGCTATAAGATACATCTTTTCAAGCTCACGCCGGATGGCAGAAATATCATTCATAGTTCGGGCCGCGTCATTCACCAATCCCGCGGTTCTGAGGCCAATAAGCTTTATAAGATTAACGGTTATTATTACCACCTGTACAGTCAGGTGGAACGGGAAGGCCGCGTGGTGATGATGGACCGTTCCCGAAATATTTACGGCCCGTATAAAACCCGACAACTTGATGATGTCAATCCACGCATTGATCGGGAGCCAAATCAAGGCGGTCTGGTGCAGATTCCCTCCGGAGAATGGTATTTCCTCACACAGCAGGGCACCGGAGGCCACTGGGATGGTCGAACCATGTGCCTGCTGCCGGTGACTTGGGTTGATAACTGGCCCATCATTGGCCGCGTTGGAGCCGATGGCCGAGGTCAAATGGTCTGGGAGGCGAAAAAGCCTATTAATGGATTCCCGCTTGCCCAACCGCAGAGCAGCGATGATTTTAATAATCCCAAGCTTGGCGTCCAATGGGAATGGAATTATCAGCCCCGGGCGGATAAATGGTCGCTGACTAAGCGTCCCGGATTTTTGCGGCTGCACGCGTTTAAGCCATTGCAGCGCGGCAATTTGCTCAAGGCCGGCAACACGCTGACCCAGCGCGTCATGGGAGTGCCCAAAAACATTGCTACGATGCGGATGGAAATTCCAGCCATGGCCAATGGCCAGCAGGCCGGCTTGTGCCACTTCTCCGCGCGACCGGGTGCGGTGGGCGTTATACAACAGCGCGGAATCCGGCGGCTGTTTCACCGTATGAATAATAAAATCACAACCGGGCCGGTGATTACCGGTGATGTGGTGTATCTTCGGTCTACCTGGGATTATCAAGGCGTAAGCCATTTTTCATACAGCCTCCATGGCAATGACTTTACGCCATT
Organism: Planctomycetota bacterium; assembly: GCA_021809365.1. Next base: position 4,529 of record JAKBAC010000088.1, read on the forward strand.
CGGGCCACCCTACCAGTTGATCTGGAGTTTCTACCGCGGAGACCGTCTGGGCATTTTCTCATTTAATGATCAGTCGGAAGCAGGCTTTATCGACGTTGACTGGTTCACCTATCACTTTTCACACCCCTGATCGGGCCGCCTCGCAACATTGAAATAAAAAAGGTACCTGACACCTTTTCCAGAAAAAAAGGTGTCAGGTACCTTTTTCCTCGGCGAAGAGAAGAGCCGCGCGGATATCTTTGTCGTTCAGGTTGTATTCGCGTTCAAGGTCGCTGAAACTCATGCCGCCGGCTGGGAGCCTGTCCGAGTAATCGCCGGGATTGCGATGGGCCTGAAATGCCCCGTATGCGCGGCGGAGGATCGAGCCGACTCTGGATAATGAGTCTGCGAGATCCGACAACAAAGCAGACGGGGCATTTCAGGCCCACCCGCAGGGCGGCGTGCTTTTTGGCCCCCTTCTGCGGCGCGGCTCCTCGGAGTACCATCCGTGTCAGGTACGCCATCGTCGCCGCTGCTTGATGGTGGCCAAAAATCGCCCCGGCGCGCCGGGATCGCAACCCGGCGATTACTCGGACAGGCTCCTGGGGAACCCAAAACCATGGAGACCGGCATGCGTGTCCCTGCAACGACAGGTTTGCCGTGGCAAATCGCGGGATCAATGACAATTCTGGAGTGTTCCATATTCAAACTCCGCAGGCCAGACTCTTCCTTCACACCGCTATTATACTGCAAATTGGTGGAATAAAAATCCCCCGGCGGATGGCGTGTCCTACATCCACCGGGGGGTGTCAAAGAAAGCTGTGGCGGCGGTTTTTTCGTCTTCGCATTTGCTGCTGCGATCCCGGCAAAGCTGGGCCGCGCGACAAATGCCAGGTGATGATCACCTGTCCATGTTCATACAATAATACAAAACGATAACTTGGCAATTAGACTTTTGTCACCACTTGTTGTACTTTTGTAACAATAGCGCAAGATCGCCCGCGGCGCTCGCAAAGCGACGAGTTCTCGGACCGGCGAACCAACCACCGGGTTATCACCACGGTGCTCTGTGACGCGACGATGCCCAAGGTGCCAAAAATCGGCCGGGATCGCAACCCGGCGATCATTCGGACAGGCTCCCAGAAAGGATCAGAGATATGCACTGGCAGGAACCCCTGGATAAGCACGGCAAAGCACTCATTGCCCATAGAGTTGGCGGCAAGGCGGTGGAGCGCCCGCGCGACCAGCCGCCGCACGGCGTACCAGTGGCATTGCGCGGGGCGCAGCACTCTTTTGTATCCATGGGGCGCTTTGAACCGCCATGGTCGCCGCGCACGGTATTGCTGAAATGGCTGATAAAAGGCAAGGCCGTCATGGATGTGCAGGGCAAACGATTCAACATGCGGGCGGGCGATCTGGGAATATATCTACCCATGATTCCGCACCGGTTCTGGGCACTAAAAAATGTCAACGAATTCTGCTGGTTTTCTCTGGATGGCCCGCTGGCGGAACAGTTTGCCCTGGCACTGGATTTAAGGCCCGGCGTTTATGGCGGCGTGGAGCCACCGGTGAAGGAAATTCACCAACTCATGCGGCGGCTCAAGGATTACACCATTCAAGGCCGCCGCCAGGCCAGTCTTTCCGCCATTACCTTGCTGTACCGCGTGGCCGATGCCTTGCGTACCAACGAAGTGGCAACGATTGTCCGGCAGGCTGAACATATTATTCAACAGGAATTTTCTAACCCGCATCTTGCAGCGGGGGTTATTGCCAATCGTCTGGGCTACCATCGCGGTTCGCTAAGCCGACTGTTCCATCAGCAGACCGGTCTGACACTCATGGATTACATAACGCAGGTGCGCTTGCAGGAAGCCCGTACGCTCTTAACGCAAACACCGGAAAAAGCCGGAGAAATAGCCCATAAATGCGGCTTTCTGGAATTGCCCTACTTTTGCCGCTGGCTGAAAAAGCATACGGGCCAAACTCCCGGTGCCTTACGTGATCCGTCCAAGTTTTCGTAAGCCATTGAAGTTGAAACTGTGTCTCAAGTCGTGTAATGTTCACCCTCCCGGTTGGGATAAAGAATATACGGTTCTCGGGCGATGGCATGACTTGGCATGGAACCATAATAGTTAAAGGCGTGTGGCATGCCCGCTGAATATGATAAATCCTCGGCGTTGTCTTCAACCGGCACGCCGCAACCACAGCCTTCCGGGGAAAATCCGCAGGTGCCCGCACAGGCACCGCGAGTGACTTTGTGGAAAATGCTGCTGCTGGTCGCTGGACCGGGGCTGGTGGTCATGCTGGCTGACACGGACGCTGGAAGCGTGATTACGGCTGCGCAAAGCGGGGCACAGTTCGGCTACAGTCTTTTGGTTTTGCAATTGTTGCTGGTGCCGATTCTTTACATCGTGCAGGAACTTACTGTCCGTCTGGGACTGGCGACACAAAAAGGACACGGAGAACTGATTTCCGCTACGTTTGGTAAAGCGTGGGCCTGGCTGTCGGTTTCAACTTTAATGGCTTCCTGCATCGGGGCACTATTAACGGAATTTGCGGGCATTGAAGGTGTGGGGCAGTTATTCGGTATTTCGCCATGGATCAGTGTCGGCATGACCATTGCTTTTCTGGTGGTGGTCGTGGGCACCGGCGGTTATCGTCAGGTGGAAATGGTGGCCTTGTTTATTGGGCTGTTTGAACTGGCGTTTATTGCGGTGGCAGTAGCAGCACATCCCTCGGCTGCGGCGATGATAGCCGCGATCCGCAGCCAACCGATTCACAATTCCGCGTATTTATTTTTAATTGCCGGGAACGTCGGGGCGGTCATTATGCCCTGGATGGTTTTTTATCAGCAGTCTGCGGTCATCGACAAAGGCCTGAATATTACGCATCTGAAAGCCGCCCGGCTTGATACCGCGGTTGGAGCATTGATTACGCAGATCATCATGGCGGCGGTTTTGATATTTACCGCAGCAAGTATCGGCAGCACTCATGGCCATGGATCGTTAAATACCGTACAACAAATTGCCACGGCATTAACCCCCATTCTGGGAAGCGCGTGGGGACGCGTCGTGTTCTCCCTGGGAATGCTGGGAGCGGCGCTGGTGGCCACCATCGTGGTATCCTTAACCGCCGCGTGGGGCTTAGGTGAAGTGACCGGGTACAAGCGGTCGCTGGCGCACCGTCCGTTTGAAGCGCCGTGGTTTTATGGGGTGTATTCTGCATGCCTGCTGCTGGGTGCCGGCATTGTACTTTCCGGGGTGAACCTGGTGCGGCTGACCGTGGCGGTAGAAGTTATGAACGCTTTGCTTTTGCCGATTGTCCTGGGCTTTCTGTTTCTGCTGGCGCGGAAAGCATTGCCCGACCCCTGGCGACTGAAAGGGCGATATGCCTGGCTGGTAGGATTTATTGTGATATTAACATCGGTCGTGGGAGTCTATGCGGGAATTGCGGGTTTGTGGAGTTGATTACCTAAGGTGAAAGGTGCTTTTTTTCAGCGTTTTATTGAAAAGACCAGCCGCCGGCGGCAACCTATAATATTGGATGCCATTGTGGAATCGTTGTTCCTGGAGCCGACGGTGCGCCAGGAGAAATCGATTGCTCGCAAAGGCGATGGGGTTTATGTTGGTAGAGTTGTGAGGCTTTTCGGCGTACCGGAGGGTTTCTTACAGCGCAGGAAATGGAGTGTTCGTGGTGATTTCGGTAAATAAGAAAACGTGGTTGACGCGTCTGGCCGCAGCGGCGGTTGCCGGCGGCTTGTTTTTAACGCTAAGTAATTTGGCGCGTCTGGACCGCGCCGGAGCTGCACCGACGGGACAACAGGCGGCCCCGGCTGCCCCCAAGGGCCTGGAAAAAGCCATGCAGAAGCTTCAGGATGTCATGAATGCTCAACGCAAGCAAATGAAGAGCATTCTGGGAAACCATGGCTTGGGTGATGTCATTGCGGACCCGGTACTGCGGGCCAAGCTTGCACCGAAAATTCTCCTGCACATGCAAATTGTCATTGATCAATTTGACGCTTTCATGAAGTCGTACCCAGGGGCTGCGGACTTGGTCAGGGACATGAAGTACCATGAACTGAGTCTGATGGATCTGCTGGGCGACGCAAGCGCCAAAAACGCGATCATCACAGGCCAAAAAAGCAAAAAAGCCAACGTCGCATTCGCGGCAAACTTGGCGGATTTGGAGGTGCAGTGGCACCAAAGCGGCGCGAGCACCGCAAAACAGTTCGCCGTTCTGGATCAAATGCGGAATCTGGTCAAAGCTGATCCCGCCAACGATGACCTGACGGCAGTGCTGGTGGGGTTCGTGCAATCCGGACCTGTCGCGCCGGCCATTGTCACTCGGGTTAAGAAGATAATCTTCACTGAATTAACCGGCCCTTATGCCGCAGCACTGCAAAAGCAGCACGCCAGGAAATTGGCAATTCGTAACCGCCTTCTTAACAAGCCTCTTTCGATATCGGGCACACTTCTGGGCGGCGGATCCCTTTCTACTGCCAAATGGAAAGGTAAAGTCGTGTTGGTGGATTTCTGGGCGACCTGGTGCCCTCCCTGCCGAGCCGAGATTCCAAGAATCGCGCAATTATACCAAAAATACCACCGGGGCGGCCTGGAGGTGCTCGGAGTTTCCAGCGACAACAGTGCGGCTCTACTGACGCACTTTCTCCGGATAACTCCAGAGGTAGTCTGGCCGCAATTATTCAACTCAAAGGATCCCGGCATTAATAAAGTCAACAAGCGATTGAAAATCGCGCTTTTCCCCACAGTCGTCCTCATTGGCCGCAGGGGAGTTGTTCGAGCCGTTGACCCGGCATCGCTGGAAGCAAATATAAAGCGGCTCCTGAAAGGCTAAATTGTCTTGCAACCTGCGGCGGCGATGATAATATAGGGTAGTCAGCCTGATTGCGCTTTCATATTATGGCATCAGTTGTCTGTACTATTTTCGCGTTTTTAATGGACATTCAGTGTCTGGGGAACTGGGTATGTACCGCCCTGACTCAAACTCCATCTCTCGCAGGATCTCGCGTTGCCGGCACGGCGCAGCCCGTGCGCTCGCCTACGAAACGGGGGACAGTAATCGCCCGCTTCCGTCCCGTCAGCCTGCACTACCTGGATCACAACGAGGGCATGCCAGAGGGGAATTGCGGGCACCTAAATCGCGCATCGGCCTGCTGGGAGCGTGTTTTTCAAGATGGCTGCTCTCCTCGTTCAGTCTGGCATTCGTTGTGGGCGGACAACCTGTTTGGGCAGGTGTGCCACGCGCTAAGAATAACGCAGTCGTACTGGAAGATCGAACGCCGACGGTGGCGGCAACTCTTGACGGCATTGCTGAGAGAGAAATGTTTCGGCAGGCGCTGCTGATTGCCGCCCACGACGGAATGGGACTGACTATTCGTGACAGCGCCCTGGGAGAGGCTGAAGAGTCCCATGGTCTCCCCGGAGCCAGGAACCTGAACTTGGAACTCACCCTTTCTCCCGGTGGAAATTCCGTCAAGTTAGTACTCCAAGGGGACGTTAAGGGAAGGCTGCCGACCTATTGGTCCGGGATCGTAAAAGGGATTCGCACCGACGGTATCGTGCGCGTTGCCGCGTTAGCTCGAGCGCTGGAACCACTTTCCCGCGGGGGATTTATTATTGCGCTAAAGAAAGCCGGATTTGCCGGACACGGGCCGACAGGCACAGGTGCCAAACTATCGCCTCAAATTAAGGCCGAACTGCACACCATGAACTTTATTGCTCAGTTCGCCGTCGTCCGAAGCGTCGATGCCGCAATTCAGTCGCATGGACCCTCACCGGAGGCGCTGTCAGCGCTTGCCCGCGCTTATGCGAATCTCGGCCGGCTAACGGATCACCTTTGGACTGCCTACCGGGATGTCTTCAAGGCGCGGGCGATTCTTTACGCTTACCGCCTCGCGGCATTGTATCCGCACGCTGCTTGTGTAGATTGGACCAAAGCGTACGTCGACATGCTGATCGGCCTGCCGATGCATGCCGTGCGCGAGGTCGCGCGAGCGGAAAAGGGACATCCAACCGGCCTCAAGGTCCCGGTCTGGGCACCTTGGGTAAAAAAGTTCGCGGAATATGACCCCATTGGCCTTCATCATGCCAGCAGGACTGCGGGCCCGTATTCCCAACTTGCAAATGTCCTTGCTGCCGCTAGCGTTGAGTCCCAATACAACGTGGCGCTACAGCACGGAATTGCGCGGAGCGCCATGGCTAACGCCCAGCCGGATTGCTTTTTCCTTATTGAGCTTCTGGAAACGGATCCGAACATCGGAGTAGGCCACCAGATCACTTATTTGGCCGACAAGGTTCTCGTGCAGTCTCTGTGCCTGCGGCTCCCCGGCGTCCCCGGCGTTCCCGCCTCGTTCACAAATGCGCTGGAAAATGTGCCGCTGCAACCCAGCGCGATTCAATCCTTGAGAACTATTATTCATCGATTGCGGAGCGCCGGCAAACTGGGCGTGGATCAGGGCAACCCGTCGCTTCAGGCCCTTGCTGCGGTTACAAAATCCACCGCATTGCTGAACTGCGAGCGATGCCTCGAATTTCTTCGATTTCGATGGGATGTGGGCTTACCCGACGTGCGTAATTACCTGTCTCAAATCAAACCGCTGTTCCACACTAGCCACTTTTGGCCGCTGCTGGAGGCATTCGGGATTAATGTTACCTCACCGGAAAGACAACGGACTTTGGCGTCCATCCTGCAATCCACACGCCTGCGGAACGAAACAATTGGGATATCCCGGTTAACCGATATTTTCGGCAGTGCCCTGAGTCTGCGCGTTCGGCAGCAATGGAAGCAGTTGGTTGAGGAGGCTAAGCAAAATCAGAGTGTTTTAACTGACGAGGTTGACGAAATCGTGCGGATGAACCTCTCCCCGTCCAACGATCGGGCACCAGTTGACGATCCATACGATCCTTATACCACGGCGTGGGCACTTGTCTGGCAGCATCCCGGGAAGGCGGCATCCTTTTTTCTCAACCACCACGTTCTAAGCGGTGATCCGGCGCTCACCGGTGAGCTGGGATATTGGTACTATAGGCAGAACCAGCGAGCCGACGCTCTGAAATGGTTAACACGGTTCAACCACATTGATCCTCGTGAACTGTGGAGTATGACCGACTTAGCCGGCATCTATCGGCGAAAACACGACGGCCGAATGTATGTGGCCACGATGCGAAAAATGATTTCCGCCCAACACGACGCCGTCGCCGCCGCCGATATAGCCTCGAAGCTCGCCGATTATCTGATGGATCATGGGCACTACCGACAAGCCAAGGCGCTGGTGGTAAGCGGAGCACAGACGTGGGCGGCTTTACCAATGCTGGCTGCCGCGCGCGTCTACGAGCATCTTGGGGACTTCTCGGATTCGGGAAAATGGGCTCGCCGGGCCGCGCAGCGTTATGGCGGATACACGGCGTTTCAATGGTATTTTTGGTGCATGAGAACGGGCCGGGGTGATTCTGAAACTGCCAGGCGGTTAGTGGTCTCCAACCTGAATCAGGTCGAGCGCGGAGCGACTTGGGCATACCCGGCGTTTATTCAGATGACCGGGCGCCCGGAGACCGCCATGCGCGATTGGGCCGCATGTTCGCAATCTTCCAGAGGGGTCCCCTGGGCCTTGCTGCATTCGGCAGCCATCGCTGCTTCATTGAAAAATTCGGCCCTGCGCGACCAATATTTGCGCAATGCGGTTGCAGCCTCCGGAGAGCCCGGCAGCGGGCGGCTGGGGAAGGCTTTTGGTAAGCTGGCTCGACTTATCCAGACCGCAATCAGCAAGCACTCCCGCCTCGACCTTGCTGCGGTGCGGAGGCTTGAGAATCGCTCGCACCGGCTATGGAGTCCGTCAATGTGCTACATTGTCGGCTCTATGGAACAGTCGCGCGGTAACCTCAAGGCTGCGCAACGGCAATATCTGCATTGCATTAAGCATTACACCACCTATTCACTTGACCGCACACTGGCGACAATCGCGCTGCGTAAAATGGGGGTTCATTTCAACCCTGAAACGGGTGCTGTGCGGAAGCCATCAAAATAGTGGCACCTGCCATCGCGATCCGGAGCGGCGTTTTCATTTTACATTGCCGACATTCACCCTTAGGCTACTGGTGGGTTTTGTTTGCAATAGAAAAGGTTGTTTATGAATATTGCGGTTATCGGCGGGGCGGGATATATCGGTTCCCATGCGGTGAAATTACTGATTGAACGTGGGCACAGTGTTATCGCTATTGATAATCTGACCATGGGCCATCGCGCATCGGTGAACAGCAAGGCCCGGTTGGTGGTGCTGGACTGCGCGCATACGGCGGCCTTGGCGGCACTATTTCAGGCCCACAAAATTGAAGCGGTTATGCATTTTGCAGCCAGTGCGTATGTCGGCGAAAGTGTGCAGGATCCGAGAAAATATTACCGCAACAATGTTTCCAACACCATCAGCATGTTGGATGCCATGAACCTTGCGGGCGTTAAAAAACTGGTATTTTCCAGCACCTGCGCCACCTACGGCGAACCGCAGCGCGTTCCGATTACCGAAGATTTGCCTCAAACCCCCATCAGCCCGTATGGCCAAAGCAAACTGATGGTTGAACATATCTTGAAAGATACCGCCCATGCCGAGGGTTTGGCATTCGCTGCACCACGCTATTTCAATGTCGCCGGGTCAGCCCTTGACGGCAGTATCGGCGAGGATCATCGCCCCGAAACACATTTAATTCCCATCGTGCTGCAAGTGGCCCTGGGCCAGAGACCGGCGGTGGATATATTCGGCAATGATTATCCGACGGCCGATGGCACATGTATCCGGGATTACATCCATGTGTGGGATCTGGTGGATGCGCATCTGGTTCTGCTGGAAAATCTGCAGCCGGGCCAAGGGTTGTTTTACAACCTCGGCGTGGGGCGCGGCTACAGCGTGCGGGAAATTATTGAAGCCTGCCGCAAAGTCACCGGCAAAACAATACCCACGCGTGAAACCGCCCGCCGCCCCGGCGACCCCCCGGCACTTTTTGCCTCACCGGATCGCATGGCCAAAGATTTTTCCTGGAAAGCCAAAATCACCGATCTCAACGAGATTGTAGATTCGGCGTGGCGTTGGTTCCAAGCCAACCCCAACGGCTACCGATAAACAACGCGTTCCAGATTAATAGGCTGATTCGCCATACCCCACAAAGCCGCCGGCTCTGCCGGCGGTGGCATATTGGAAATTTCGTTACCCAAGCGGAGATCCACAGCAGACGTTGCGTAAGGGCAGTTTCCCGCGTTGTCAGGAAAATCAGGTTTTGGCACCGGCTCGATAATCAACCGGCGGGCCTTAAGTGCCGCTTGTATTTCAGCGTTTGAGAGGATCATGAATCCTCCGAGAGGTCGCTTTCCTGAACCGCAACCATCGCCCGGTCGCTCGTCGGTAAAACCGCCGCCCATTTTTTACCCCCGAGTCGAAGGACGTTCACGCGCACGGTACCGACGCCGTTTGCTTCCGGCTCGCCCCGGACGTCAGAGCGCGGTACAAATACTGAGCAAATTGTGCGACCTTCCACGGGATATGTCACGGCGACCTCATCACTGAACATCCCTCGATTGAGCTGGCAACGTAACCAATGGCTTGCTCCGCTTTCTGCAACGCCCATGTTCATCTCCTTAAAGGAACACAACCACATCAATGACAGTAACAAAAGAATTCCGAATCGCAATCAATAAGTGGGTCAAGCG
>JAKBAC010000089.1 GCA_021809365.1 Planctomycetota bacterium
GCGCTGCGGCCATGAAGTTAATCGCCCAGGCGAGAGCGGAGCTGAAAGAAGCTGCTGAAGCCGCTACCGGCCATCATTGATCGGGCAGCTCAAATACGTAAATTTCTTACAAGCTCTCCAGTGAAAACTTGGGGAGCTTTTTTTTACATAATCCCGATAACTGCGAATCACTGTGACTTGGGCTGATAGCCTACCGCGTAGCGATAGAAGGTGCGGGAAATTCGACGCGCCAGGATAGCGACCATTTCCGACTGCACCGCCTGCGGGCTTTGGCTTACCGCGGTGGCCGTGGGAACACGGGCGGTTACAGACAGCCCGGGCGAGCCGGTCTTTGGCCATAATCGTTTGCCATTCTCATCCACCACTTTCACCCATGCGTCGGCACTTCCTTTAGTGAGTTGGCCCGCGCTTTCAATGGTGACGTCAAAGCGCTTGACGTAAACGTAAATAACATCATTGGCGTGGACCGCATGAGCGATATCCGCAATTCCCATGGCATGGTATTTTTCCGCATTGCGGCGCTGCAGAGCAACAATGCGGTATGCGGGTACAAAACGATTGGCACAGTGGTGCTGATAAAGAGTTTGATTCACCAGGGTCACCATCGTAGCCATGGCATGAATACTTAGTTGGCTGCCGGCGGATGTATCCATCAGCACGAGAATTCGATTTTTCTTTGGGAGCTTATAAAGCGCTGCATGGGAGCCGTTGCCGGCAAACAGATAAGCCAGTTCGCAACCGCCCAGGCTGAATGCGGTTGCAATCAGCAGCAGGGCGATCAGCGCGGTTCGGACCGGAGGGACTTTAGTTAGCATAGCCATTCTCCCGATCGTGCCAGGTGTAAAAGCAGCGGGCCAGCAGGGTGCTGAATCGCTGGAGGGTGTTCATACGTACCGTATTGGCATCGGTGTTATAGCCGGGCAACGGTCCGGATTTCGGCCATTTGGCGTTAATGGTGGTGTGAAACACTTCGCCGTGGCCGGGAATTTTCATATTGTAAACCACGACATGCGCCTGGATGTCGCCTTGCAGAACATAAGTGGTATGCTGCGAATGCACCGTATAATTCAGCAATTCAATATAGACCACGCGGGCAACTCCGAAATGGCGCCCGAGAGTTTTCATGGGCAAAACGTCCCAGTTGGGATTGGCGTTCTGATAATTCAGCACCAGGTGGTAATCCAGAATATGCGCTTTTGGAAGGTGCTTTTTGAGACTCGCAGCCACAAACGCGGAAACTTCCTGTTGCGCCTGCGGATACGTGAACATCGTTGACGCATCCTCATACACCACAATGGCCACGCTCTGTTTTTCCAACCCGCGATACTGCGGTTTGACCGCAACACCCATCGCATTTTCCGCAGCCAGACCCAGAAATTGGCATCCGCCCGCCCCCAGCGTTAACACCAGCAGGGCCAGCAGCGCGGCGGATCGTATCCGCTCTTGATATCGATATTTATTAAAATCGCTATACATATATGTTTCCTGGCCACATCGCCGTCCGGTCTGAATCTTCAACACGCCGGCGGGTTTCATCATTCGCGGGCGCTGCCGCAACATCCGCTAAGACAGAATTCTACCCGTGGTGCCGGAACCATGCACTCATAATAATAATTTTGTATCCCCATGCCCCCAGAATAATCGCTGCCGCGCCAAGCAAAATCTTCCACCGGTTCCAGGCAAACCAGAAAAACGATGGCCCATGCCATGTGCCGGTGGTCACACCCAATGCTCCGACAATCACCGCCGCCACGGCCAGGAATCCCACCATCGCCCCGCCCGGCTGCGTTGCCAATGCCGTCAGCCATTGCCCATGCGCCACGTGGGTTACCGCAGTGGTGTAGCCGCAGGTGGGGCAGGGCCAGCCATACTCGGTGTAAAATCCACACGGAGGAAGCCCCAGTTGCGTATGCGTTGCCATCCCCGCAGGGCTGGGATTCAGATACAAACCAATGGCCAGCATCGGAACAAAAATCAGCAGCAGAAATCCCGACCACAACCGCACCCGATGCCGATACGCCCAGAGATAAGGTCCGCTTAAGCCCATACTGAATTCAGGTTGTTCCATCGCCTGCGACATGGCAGCGATTATACAGGATGGGCGAGGGGGCTAACAGCGTGTGGGGCGGGGTAGGGGGTAGGTTACAGGTTACAGGTTACAGGGGACAGCATCAAAGGTTGGGAAGCGCTGCGCTGCTATTTTGCGGGCGGTGAATGCCGAGTTCCGGGTTCTAATGAAAATCACAAAGCCGCCGGCTCTGCCGGCGGTGGGTCGCACCCAATTGTTCCGGCATCCAACAAAGCATTTTTGCCCCCGGTCGGAAAATTGCCACGTTCCGGGGAAGTTCCAATATGGCGGCCCTCCCTTCCGTTCTCACACCGGGGCATGTGGTATAATGGCTGTGTCGTTTTTTGAGGATCACGCCCATGCGCAACGCTATTGTCATTGCAGGCCGTTTGGTTGGCCCTCGCCAGGTGGAGCTTGATGAACCGGTATCTGGCTTGGGGGCCCAAGTCGAGGTAATCATTGACTCACAATCCGCGGCACAGAGTAAGAACGGCAGTCTAGCGGCATTTCTTGGCGGCCTTCCCCCAAGCTCACGCTCCCGCGAGGACATTGATCGGCAGCTTTCGTCGGAACGGGTGGGATGGGAGAAAGGTACATGAATGCCTCTGAGCGACAACAGAGCCTCTTCGATTTTTTCCACGGGGTGCCGGGTACATCTCCTGCGGCTGGTGCTGGCGTGCTTTGTGCTGGCGTGGTCGAGCTGCGCGGTCGAGGCTCATGCAGGTGCGTTGCATTTATGGCGATGCTTCAGAAAATTTGACCACTTGGCTCGTAGTGATCCCCGTTATTGTGTCATGGCCCACGGGGTGCAGCGCATCTCGCAAAACGCCGTTTCCACAGCGCTAGAACAAATTCATTCAAGAGTACAAATGACATTGCTCGGCACGCCCCTTCGCATACCCGGCCGGGTAGGAAGCCTGTATTTCTACCCTGTCGCCCCACGGGGGCGAACGGCAAGCGGGATTTGGAAATTCAACTGGGCTGAAAAGGCAGGAAAAACGCACACGAAATCAATTCCTGTGGGGCCTCGGGGAGCTTGGCACAAGCTCCATTGGTCATTTGCCCCATCGGGCTATAGTCGCCCGTACCAGGTGCCGCCCCCCGGGGTCTTCCAGCCAGAGGAGGCCGGGCCTGTACCGCCACCCGGGTCGTTCTCAATCTACATGGGTGCCCAGTCGCACGGAATGGCCAGAGTGCGGGGCTGGGTTCCGGGCGCGGCTCGACACTTCTGGATCACGTGGTCTGGAGGGAAGTACGCCCTGCGGACGCGTCAGGTCAACGTCTCCTACTTCAACCTACTTGGGAACAAATTCGGAGTACCGCCGACAACTCGATGCGAAACCGAATGGCCAAGCCTGGCGGCGATGTGGCCGCCGGACCGCATCGTGATCTGTGAATCCTTTTGGGGATTCCCGACAGTCCGGTTCGGTGCCCGAAGGACCGTCTCACGATCCTTAATTTCCGCAGGCTTCCCGCCATTGGAGGCAAAGCAGGATCTCGCCAACGCCGCTAGACTTCTAGGTAAGCTCACACCGGAGGAAAGCTTCCTGTTGCAGATCGTGGGCCTGATACCTCCGCCGCTTCTGGGCGCGAAAAAAGAGGTGCGACGCACGGCGATGCTGATAGGGCAATACCAATTTTACGGCCAGTTTTACAGACACACGCGCTTCACCGTTGTGGCCACGCGAGCCGGCGGCAAGGACGTTTATGTTGTTGCTGGTTATCGAAAGCTCCCCGCCACTGGTCACCGAGGGGTCGAGTACTATCTTTGTTTCACGAAAAACGGGCGGCTGTGGTGTGTCGGCCACCAAAGTTGGAAAACGGGTCAGCGCACACCGGCACAACTTGCGGCCATGGCGGTAAACCTTTCCGGGCTGTCGAAAGCGCTGACACCAAGCGAGCGCGCGAAAAAGTGACAATCGTCAGTTCGACGAGCCTTTGCAGAAATGATTTTGCAACCGATGGTCGGTTGGCGGCACAGGATCAACCACCGGATTACCATCCGTTGCTCGGGGTTCGCGTCGTGGTTAAAGAGCGCCGTGGTGATAAGCCGGTGGTTGGTTGGCGGCACGGGATCAACCACCGGATTATCATCCGGTGCTCGGGGCTCGCGTTGCGGTTAAAGAGCAACGTGGTGATAGCCCGGTGGCTGGTTGGCGGCGCTGGATCAACCACCGGATTATCATCCGTTGCTCTATAGGCTCCAGCGACGGCGTGCGTCACTCGGTTTACCCACGGGCAAGCAAAATAGCAGCGCCAGCGATTCCCAAGCATTCTAACTCCTAACTCCTAACTCCTGCGTCTTCGTCGCCCCCCTGCATGATCTTTCGTGGCATCGCGTTATGCACAATGGCGGGGATGTGGTATTTTTATGGGGTCTTTTATTCTGGAGATTTTACGTGAGCGCAGAATCCAATTCGACTGAAAGTATGGAATTATCGCCGCAGGAGCTTCAGAGCGTGGAGAAGCTGCAGGACGGCTTTACAAAAATCCGGCGGGAATTGGCCAAAACCGTGGTTGGCCAGGATCAGGTCATTGAAGAACTTCTGATCGCCTTATTTTGCCGGGGGCATTGTTTGCTGGTCGGTGTGCCGGGGTTGGCTAAAACGCTGCTGGTATCGACGTTATCAAAAACATTAAATCTAAGTTTTAGCCGCGTGCAGTTCACACCCGATCTCATGCCCTCGGATATTACCGGCACGGAAGTTATTGAAGAAGACAAATCCACCGGCCAGCGGTCGTTGCGGTATGTGAAAGGCCCGATCTTTGCCAACGCTGTTCTGGCGGATGAAATTAATCGCACGCCGCCCAAAACCCAGGCGGCGCTGCTGGAAGCCATGCAGGAACATCAGGTGACCGCCGGCGGCGTGCAGCGGCCATTGCCTGAACCATTCTTTGTCATGGCCACGCAAAATCCCATTGAGCAGGAAGGCACCTATCCTCTGCCGGAAGCGCAGTTGGACCGGTTCATGTTTAATGTGCTGGTAAGCTACCCGACTGAGCAGGAGGAATTTGACATTGTGCGCCTCACCACCGCCCCCCGCCATGTGCAGGTGGAACATGTTCTGACGGCTCAGGAAGTTTTGCAGTTGCAGGAGCTCGTGCGGAAAGTGCCCGTGCCGGATCATGTCGTGCGGTACGCGTTGCGTTTAACCCGGCAGACGCGGGTGTCGCAGCCGGACGCGCCAAAATTTGTGAAAAATTATGTGGCCTGGGGTGCCGGGCCGCGGGCCTCACAATACTTGGTGCTGGCGGGCAAAGCGCGGGCGCTGTTGCAGGGGCGGTATCATGTCAGTACGGAAGATATCCGTGCGGTGGCGTATCCAACCTTGCGACATCGCGTGTTGACCAACTTTAATGCCGAGGCTGAAGGCATACATTCCGATGATATTATTCGCATGCTCATTGAGCATACTGATCAGGATGATCAAAGCGCGAAGGTAACCGCAGGTATGCCCAAGGTGCTGCACACCGCGTGAAATGGCGGAACGTGTAGAATGGTTGTAAGTGGAAATCTAAGAGTTTAAAAGCGTGTGCATGGGTGACAGTAGAAGCCTCGCAAAAGACGGATTATAAAAAATATCTTGATCCGCGCACGCTGGCCAAGATTGCCGCGCTGGACGTGCGGGCGCGATTAATTGTGGAAGGTTTCATCACGGGCATGCACCGCTCGCCGTATAAGGGCTTTTCCATTGAATTCGCCCAGCATCGGCCCTACACCAGCGGCGACGATATTAAATATGTGGATTGGAAAGTGTTTGGCCGCACTGATCGGCATTATATTAAACAATATGAGGAGGAGACCAATTTACAGGTCATGCTGGTGGTGGATGCCTCGCATTCTATGAATTACGCGGGTCAAAGCAATCCGCAGTGGCGGAAGTTTGATCACGCCATCAGCATTGCCGCCAGCATGGCGTATGTGGCCATACATCAGCAGGACGGTGCGGGATTGGCGGTGTTCGATCAGAAGATTCGCAAGCTTTTACGCCCCAGCAACAGCCCGCGGCACTGGCGCACCATTATTGAGGAACTTTCCAATTCCCCCGGCGGCCCCAAAACCAGTACCGGGCAGGTGCTGGAGGAAATTGCTGAGGAAATTCGCCACCGCAGTCTGTTTATTGTCGTTGGAGATTTTTTTGATGATGCGGTGGGCATTATCAAGGGAATCCGGCATCTGCGGTATCGGCGGCATGACGTGATCATGATGCAGGTGCTGGATCATGATGAATTGGATTTCCCTTTTCGCAATACCACCATGTTCAAAGGCATGGAAGACCTTGCCGAGGTGGTGGTAGAACCGCAGGCATTACGGGAGGCGTATTTGGAGGAATTTCAGAAACACACAGAGGCTTTGCGCACCGCGTGCCACAAGTTGCAGGTGGATTTCCTGCAGATTGATACCAGTGTGCCGCTGGATATATCGTTGCCGGGATTTCTGGCCAATCGTGCGGCGCGAATTCATTAACGAGGAGTTGGCGGCGAGGAGTTAGGAGTTAGGAGTTAGGAGTTAGAAGGTTTTGGAAGCGCTTCGCTGCTAATTTGCTTGGCAGGTAAACCTGCGGATTAGCTGCCTGCCGGATGCGAGATGCGAGATGCGAGATGCAAACTCCTAACTTCTGAATCCTGAGTTGGTACCCTCAAGCGGAGTTGTAGTGCGTTTAGTAACGCTGATTGCGGTTTTGCCTTTTGTTACGCCGTGGCTGTTTGCTGCGGGGGCGGCGGCGGTGTCGATACCGATTGTGATTCACTTGCTGAATCGGCGGCGGTTTCGGATTCAGGCTTGGGCGGCGATGGAATTTCTGCTGGCCGCCCATCGGCGTAATGTCCGGAAGCTGAAATTACAGCGCTGGCTTTTGCTGTTGTTGCGCTGTCTGGCTTTGCTGCTGCTGGCGGCGGGAATCGCGCAGTTTCTTCCGCCGGGATCGGTTCTGGGCGAGATTCTGGGACAGGCTGATCGGCTGACGGTAGTCGTCTGGGATAATGCCTACACCACGCAATACCGCCCGGCGGGACAAAAAACAATTTTCAGCCGCGGGCAGTCGCTGTTGACGCATTGGCTGAATCGATCCAATGCTCAGGGGCGCGTGGCCATCATCAGTGGTTCCACCAATCCGCATGGCCTGCTGGTTACACCTGCTGCTGATCTCTCGACCGTCAGCCGAATGGTCGCCGACCAAAAACCTTCGGATGCTGCTGTTGATCTTGCAGCGGGGCTGCAACGCGCCTTGACGGTGTTACAGAAGCAGAAAAAGCGGACAGGGCGCAAACGCCTCTGGCTGATTACCGATGATGCCCAGGCCGCCTTCGCTCCGCGTGCCATCGCCGGTGCTGTCACTCCTGCAGGAACTCCGCAGCGGCTGAAAACCTTAATTACCGAAATTCGTAAGACCGGTGCAACCGTGCGGGTTTTTGATGTCGGCGACCCGCACGCGGAAAACATGGCCATCACGCAACTGAAACTCGTCCGGCATTTTGCCCTTATTAACCGGCCTTTACGGGTACGCATTGGCGTATGCAACGCCACCGCGATGCCGCAGGCGCAGGTCAAGGTCAGGATATTTCTGGATCAGGTGGCGGCAGGTTCGGTCACGCTGCCGCGAATAAATCCGGGATCTCAGGTAACCGTTGATGCGACGTTGGGGACGGATATTACTGTTGCCGGTATGCACACCATTACCGCCAAACTCCCTGCGGACGGATTATTAATTGACAACACCCGCCGATTGGTCGTGCAGGCCCATCGGCGAATGCGGCTGTTGCTGGTGGATGGCGCACCGGGTGATCCAATGGCCGGCCGCCTGGCCAGTACCGCGTGGCTATCAACCGCGTTGGCTCCTCTAGCGCATGGCAATACGTTTGATCCGCATGTGATCAGTACTATTGAGCTTTCCGGACAGTCCTTGCGACATTATGCGGCGGTCATTTTCAGCGACGCTTCAGCGCCCGGCCCGCACACCGTTGAGCGGTTACGCGCGTTTGTGAATGCCGGCGGTTTGTTGCTGATATTCCCCGGGCCGCAGGTTTCAGGCCGCACGTGGAGTGCCGCGCTGCAAACCGGTCGCAAGGGATTGCTGCCTGCGGTGATGGGGCGCATGACGGTACCGGTGAAGGACCTGCATTTTAATTTTGGCGGATCAGATAATGCCATCACCGGGCCATTTCTGACGGCGCGGCAAAGCGGCATCCACACCGGGATAAGTTCTGTGGTTATAACGCATTATCTGGCTCTGCGCGTTATCAATACGGACCTGTCGCAAACGCTGCTTTCTTTTAATAATGGGCAACCGGCTTTATTGAGTCGGCGGGTGGGGCGGGGGGACGTGATGGCGGCGGCATTTACCTGTGACACGCGCTGGACTGATTTTCCGGCCCAGCCATCCTTTTTGCCGTTCGTCTATCAGCTCATGTATTTCGGTATTCCAGATCGCAATGCCCGCTGGAATTTACTGGCGGGAGGGCACTTTACCTTGGCCGCGGGCGCAACGGATATCTGGCATGGCCCGCATGGAAAAACCTTTGCCCTGCGGGATCAGCAGATAGATTCACGGACGGTCGCAAACAGTCCGGCGCTCTGGTTTACCGGCTTATATCGCAACAGCACCAACACGCGACTGGTGGCGGTAAATGTGGACTCCACGGATGCGGATATCCGGCATCTTTCCGTGTCCCGCATTGCCGCGATTTTGGGCCTGCCTGTCGCGGATGTTGTCAGCGCACCGAAAACGCTGGTGCCGCAGCACAGCCATCAGGCCTCCATCGGCGGCAACGCCGGCCAACGATTGTTGCTTCTGGCGTTGCTGGTATTGCTGGGAGAAACACTTTTGGCCCGGGCGTTTTCGCGCTATGATCACAAGACCGGCAGGGCCGCCAAGGCGGAGAGCAGAACATGACGGGCGTTGATATGTTGCATAGGAATATACCACTGGCGGCCATCAGCAGCGGTCGCTGGGCCTTGGGCACGGGGCATCCGTGGCTGATGGTGCTGCTGATGGCGATCGTGGCGGTGGTGGGGTGGTGGAGCTATCAGCATCAGACGGCAACTCCGCGGTTAAAGGTTGCCATGGCGAGTATCCGCGTAGCTATTCTGGTGGTCGTGGTGGTGTTGCTGGCCAAACCGGTTTTTGTGATGATCCATACGCTGCGGCGACCGGCGGTGGTGGCCATCTGGGTGGATACGTCACGGTCCATGTGCTTGCGGGACGCGTATACCAGTTCGGCGAAAATCAAACTCATTGATCAGGTGCGGCAAGCCCTGCCGGTGGCGGATTCCAAAACAAAACGTCCCACACGCTTTAATCTCGCGTGCTTTAGTCTGAATCAGGCGGCCAAAACATGGCTTGCAGCGCTTGCGAAAAATCAGCGCGTCGCGGTGTTTACCGGGGGCACGCACGCCCATCTGCTGGGAATGGCGGATTCGCCCGCGCAGTTAGCACCGCTGTTAAAAAGGCTGGCAGCCATAACGCCAAACGCGGACGCCACGGATGTGCCCGGCGTCGTAGCGGGAATTTTTAATGACTTGCAGGGCCGCCCGGTCAGTGCCGTTCTGGTCTACACCGACGGGCGCAGTACCGATTCGGCATCGGTCAGTCTGGTTCATCATCTGGCCAAAGCCGGCGCTACACCTATACTGGCTGTCCCGCTTGGACAAGTTCAACCGCCCTTTAATTTAAAAATTGCCCGGGCGCAAGTGGCCCGCCATGCCTTTGTGCAGGATCCCGTTGCGGTAACAGCTAATATTCACATCACCGGGGCAACGGCGGTGCAAAGCGCCACCATTCGTTTATTTCAGGAAACCAAAAACCATCGCCGGGGCAAAGCGTTGGCTGTGCGTCATATCACTATCCATCCCGGTGCATCGCAGCAAACGGTCAGCCTGATGTTTCATCCGGCGCAACCGGGAGACTATCATCTGGTGCTAATGGCCGACCCGTTGCCCCATGAATTAACGCATCGCGGCAACACCTCCCGGGGTGTCTGGACACGCGTGGTGCGGGCCAAGGTGCGAATTTTGTATGTGGAAGCTTATCCACGGTGGGAATACCGGTATCTGAAAAATGATCTGATGCGGGAAAAAACCACGTTGCTAAGTTGTCTGCTGTTATCGGCTGATAATCGTTTTGCGCAGGAAGGCAACATTCCCATCAACCGCTTTCCCGATACGCAGGCCGAGATGAATCGTTATGACGTGCTGGTGCTGGGCGATGTGAATCCGGATTATTTTTCCGCCGCTCAGGAAAAAATCATTCTCCGTTTTGTCGGGCGCTACGGCGGCGGCATGGGCATGATCGCCGGGCCGGATTACGCCCCGGACGCTTATCGCCATACCGCACTTGCACCGCTGATACCGGTTATCGCCGGCAACCCGAATAACCCCATGCTGGCACCGCCACCGGACGAACCCTTTGAACTGCATCTCACGGCTCTGGGGCGGCAGAGTATGTTGTTTCACTTTTTTGGCAGCATGAAAAAAAATCTTCGGCAGGTTGCCAATTTGCCGCCGCTGTACTGGTTTGAACCGGTCGCGGGTTTGCAACCCAGCGCCACGGTTCTGGCGGATTTGCCCAGCCATCGCATCGATGGTCGCCCGGCTCCGTTGCTGGTTTTCGGGCGCTATGGTGCCGGTCGCACGATGTTCTCTGCCGTGGAAGATACCTGGCGCTGGCGGTATTACCATGGGGCACCGCTGTATAAAAGTTACTGGCTGGAAATGATGCGAGAATTGGCCCGCCAGCGCGTGTTCGGCGGGTCGCATGGCCTGGTATTGCGCACCGAAGCGCGGCGCGTGCAGGTGGGACAGAGCAATCGCATTTTTCTTTCCGTGCGTGATTCGGAATTAACCGGCCAGATGCCGGCATCTGTCCCCATTGTGATGACTTCCAGCAACGGACGCCAGACGGTCACGCTTTCTGCGGTAAGTGCGGGTCATCGGCAATATGAGGGAGAAGTGACGCCCTGGGTTGTGGGGCATTATACCTTGGCGGCCAAGCCGGGAGTTTTGCCGGGAACGGTTAAGCCGGTGGAAATGGATGTCGCAGCGTCCATGCGGGAATTTGCCAGCCTGACCGCCGATCCGGCTGCCCTGGCTCGCCTGGTTGCCGGGACCGGCGGGGCGGTGATTTTGCCGACCAGACAAAGTGCGCTGGCTGGGCTGATTCCGGATCGCAGCATAGAGGTGGCGATCCACCAATCGCGACAGATATGGAATAAACCCTGGGCCTTGGCGCTGCTGGTAATCCTGCTGACGGTAGAATGGATACTAAGAAAGCGGGCGGGGTTGATTTGATCGGGCGTTTTAAGAGCACCGGATAACACATCCGGTGGTATGTCGGCGTCATTGGATCAACCCTCTCGGTGCGCCGGGACGGCGCTATAAAAGAATAGTAGTACGGAGAATCATCACTCATGGAGAATCCCGCCACAGCCCCGGCTCTGCTGCAGCGCATCAGCCAACTGCGCAAAACGCTGCGTAGCGCCCTGCTGCTGCATGGCATTGCGCTGGTGCTGTCGGCATTGCTGTGGGCGGCTCTGGTTTTGGCCGTGGGAGATTATTATTTCCACTTCCCCGGCATCCTGCGGCTGATCTTGCTTGTTGCGGTGCTGGGCGGAACGGTTTATTTGCTCTGGCGGGATGTTATTACCCGACTGCTGCGGCCCATTCCTGATCAGTTTCTCGCGGGAGTTTTGCAAAAGACTGCGGCCCTGCAGCATGAACAATTACAATCCGCTGTGGAATTCATGGAGAACCGCACTGATCGGCTGAATGTGCTGGCGGCCAAAGCCATTCTGGACGCTGATCAAACCGCGCAAAGTGTGCAGGTGAATACCGCATTGTCCTGGCGGCCGGTCTTGAAGTTGTGGGCCAGTGTTGTTCTGGCGGTGATCGTGGCGGCTTGTGTCATTGGATTAAATCCCGGCAATGCTGCACTTTCCATGTTGCGCTGGACCGGGCCGTTTGCGAGCCATCCATGGCCGTTGCGTCAGCGCGTGAAACTGGTGTGGAATTCCACGGATCATCTGGCACCGACCATGTGGCCGCAGGGACAGGCACTGATGTTGCGGGCGGTGGTGAAAAAAGGCTTTCGTCCGGATTTACGCGTGTGGCTGCAGGTGCGTGCGGAACATACCTCTGCCACCTCCCAACTGATGACCTGGCAGGGTGCGGCGCATGGGCATTTGTATGAAAAGGTACTTCTGCCGCAGGGAAAATCAATTCAAGTTCGCCCCGTGGCCGGTGATGATCATCGCGAACCTTGGCTGACGATTCATTTGATGCCGCGCCCGCGCATTACGGCGATGACGGCCCGCATCGCCCCGCCGGATTATGCCAAAAAAGCTCCGACCTTTAATGTCAATGTGCTCAATCATCAAGTCAGGGTCATTGGTGGATCCATGATCACCCTGACCATCACCGCAGATCAGCCGCTGCAATCCGATTCCGCCGCCGCAGCTTTTGCGTTTGTAAATGCTGTCAGCAATACACCCATCATCTTGCACGCCCATACGATCCGCCAGAAGGCCAATGCACTGACCATTCAATGGCTGGCTGAAAAATCCATCTCCGGCCGGCTGCGGATCATCAGTCATTCCGGTTTGGCTAATCGCCGTGGCGGAGCGATCCAGTTAACCGTCATTCCAGATTCGCTGCCCAGCGTGGTTTTTGCACATCCCCAACATTCCGTTGAACTCACTGCCGACGGCTCATTTCACCTGACCATTCAAGGCAGTGATGACCTGGGGCTGACCAAGCTTTTTTTAAATGGGACAGTCAGCGATATCAAAGGCCGCACCACACCTGCGTTCCGTACGCCGCTGGCTTGGCAAACCCTGGCGTACGATGCGCAAACCCGTTTGCAGCAGGGCAGCAGTACCCTGCCATGGTCACCCGCCAAACTGCATCTGGTTCCGGGGGACACCGTGGAACTCACGGCTCTGGCTGGCGATAATTATCAGAAAACATTGCCCAGCGGAGCCATCCAACACCATCCCCTGGTAAAATCCGCCCGCCTGCTGGTTATGATCCGGGCACGTCAGGAAATTGCCGCCGAGATAACCGCCGATCTGCAAAGTGTCCGACGGGCCATTAAAGCGTTGCTGGTGCGGCAGCAAAATACTGCCGCTCAAACCGCGGCCATTGACCAATCTATTAAAAGTACCGGAAAAGCCACCGCCCAACAGCAAACCGCGTTATCTGATCTTGCTACCCAACAGGCTGATCAGGCGGCACGGGCCGACCAGATCACGCGGACGCTGGGGCATATCAACCGTATTGCCCGGCGCAATAAACTTGATCAATCCACCGCCGGTAAATTGGCCCTGTTGGCCGCAGATAAAATGGGGCAGGTGGGTAAGCTCACCATGCCTGCGGCGGCGGCACGTTTAACGCGTGGCGATACGCTGGCCCGGCAAAATGCGGGTGCCAAAGCGGCGCAACAACTGGCCCACGCACATGCGGCGCAAAATCAGGCCATGCGGACCATGCGTAACCTGCTGAACCAATTGGGCGCACAGGGTGAATTTGACTCTCTGCTGGCCAAAACCCGCAACATGCTGCAACACCAGCAGTTGCTGCAGAATCAACTCAAGGCGCTGGCCGGCAAAACGATCGGCATGGATATGAATCAACTTCCGCCCGCGTTACAAAAGGCGTTGCAGCATCTGGCGCAGAAGCAAAATACTCTGGCTGGTAAGGCCGCCAAACTTGCGGATAAGCTCCAGCAGGCGGCGCAGGCTTTGCAAAAAAGCAATCCCGCGTTGGCGGCGGCGCTGGCCAGTG
>JAKBAC010000090.1 GCA_021809365.1 Planctomycetota bacterium
CGTCCATAGCCATTGGTTGATCCCATTAATTCGCCAAGGGGTCTCATCCATGTGGGCCATAGGCGCGCAGCGAAGGAAGACCCGCAGCCGGTCATATTCTCCCTCCAGCCAATGACTCATGCGACGTATCTGTTTGGTCACGGCTCCGGGAGAGACCGTTAATCCCGGCAAGTCTGCCAGCAGTTGCGTGCTTAACCGGTACGGCAGGCGATACTGCACCCGCAGTAACGCCGCTGTGGCCAAGGCATTGATCCCGATTTGTCCATGCGGGAGATCCACCGCCGGCGGCTGCTCCCACCCGCCCGAGCCGGAGGGCGCATTGGCTGGTTTTGAATCCGCTTCACGCCCCAACCGGATATACCGGCCCACCGTCTGGCGATCCATCTTCAGTTCACGCGCTATCAGACGGGCCGACCAGCCCTTGGAATGCAACGCCAAAATCGTCTGTGTGTCTGCCATTTTGAGCTGATTGACCATACCGCTTTAACTCCTTCATAAAAATGAAAAAGTCGAGCGTACAGGCCAATCCCTTTCCTCTCAAAGTGGCTGGTTTTGAGCGCCCGTTGACACATCGGATGCGATACCGCGAAGGATGCAGCAACTAACCCGGATTATTTACCGGCTTGTCGCGATTTGAACGCTGAAATTGTGCCGTCGCCAATTATCGCGTCCAGCCGGTAAATACCTGACGTTGCCTTGAAAATTGACTGCCCATGGCGCACGCCTTGAAAGTTTAATTCCGGCAGAGAAGCAGCGGGGTGCCCGGACTCTCGTATCGCTTTGACATCCGAGTGCGGAAAATAAATCGTCGCAGTACTGCCGACCGGAACGGTGATATCCAGAGAAAATCGCTGATTGTCGCGCCGCCAGGTACTTTCAATCCGGCCATAAGGTGAAAGATGGTGAGCCTTGACGAAGGTTAATCCAGGAGGACACACCGGCTGCACGATGAACCGGCGAAATCCCGGTACGCGTGGATCGGGCTTAATACCCGCCAGGTATTGAAAAAACCACGCACAAACACTGCCGAACATGGGATGAATGTGCGATCCCATGCCGTTCCAATTTTCCCACAATGTCGTGGCACCATGTGCGATCTGCCAGCCGTAACTCGGATATGTGGTCTGGCTCATTAACGCCAAGGCTAAATCAGCGCGTCCATGGGTTGTCAGCACCTCCAAGACCAGCGGCGTGGCCAGAATCCCGGTATCAAAATGTCGTTGGGTTTCGTTTTCAAGGTGATCAACGAGATTGGCAAAGACCTTATCCCGCAATGTCGGCGGCACGATGCCAAACGCCAACGGAAAAACATTCGCACCCTGCCGCTCGATGGAATAGCCGCTTCGCGTGGAATTCAAAAACGCGGCATTAACCGCTCGCGCTGCTCGCCGGGACCCTTGCTTAAAACCAACAACATCCGCGGGCCGATGAACGATTGCGGCTATGCGCGCCATCAATTCACAGAGATAGGAAAGGTAGCAGGTATTAACCAGTTCCGGTGGAATCGCAATGATATCCGGTGTGGCCCAATCGCCCAGGCACCATCCGCCCGGTTCTTCATGCGTAATAATTCCGGCACCGTTGGTACAGGATTGAAGAAAAGCCACCCATTTTTTCATTGTCTCATAGTGTTGGTCGAGAATACGGCGATCACCATAATAAAGATACACATACCAAGGGATCAGCACACAGGCGGAACCCCAAGCGGGGCCGCCGCCCCCGCCTTCGAACGGCGCCGTGTGCAGAATAAAACCGCTGTGCGGCCCCTGCCCATTGGCAAGGTCCTGCGCCCACTTGATGTACAAGCGGTGCATATCAAAAGAGTATATTGCGGGCTGGGCGGATAGATGTCCATCCGCCCCATATCCAAGCCTTTCCCGGTGCGGGCAATCCATCGGCACCGCACCATGCAGTGCGGCCAGTTCCGTGCGTTGATAATTGGCGTAGATTTTATTCAATAATGGGCTGGAACACGCAAACCCACCATGTTTTTCCACATCTGTATGAACCAATCGGCCCGTAATCGCCGGTGCCTCAGGTGGCGTAACGCATCCAGTAATCTCGATATATCGGAATCCATGCCAGGTAAACCGCGGTTCATACATCTCTTCGCCGACACCTTTGGCAATGTACGTATCACTTTGACCATAGCGCAAACCGGAGTCCTCAATGTAATGAATTTGGACTTTTGTGCCGGCAGGCTGGCGTGCTTTTAGTCGCACCCAGCCCGCGAAATTCTGGCCGAAATCAAATCCGTAAACGCCCGGCTTGGGCTCAAATACCTGGCCTTCCAAACCGTGCACTGGTTGAGCCAGCGCCGTCGCGGCCAGATCTTCAACTATCCGGTCATACGGTACCAACTGTGCTGTCATCGGGCCGGTGGGCGCGGCGATGGCCCGCGCTGCGGGCCACGATGAATCATCAAAGTCCGCCTGGCACCATGCGGGAATTTCCATGCGCGCATCGTAGGTTTCTCCGGTAAAAATAGCATCTTGAACAATCGGCCCGGTGATGACCTTCCACTGCGGCGTGGTAACAACGAGATGTGAGGTGCCATCCGTAAATTCCAACCGTATCTGTAAAATCAAGCGCGGCTGACCGTACCACATCCAGCCTTCCACCCGGCGGGCGCGCTGGTTGTACCAACCGTTGCCGAGAATGACGCCCACCGCATTACGTCCGGTGCGCAACTGGCCGGTAATGTCATACGTGTTGTACAGCACGCTTTTAATTCCGTTATCACGCACCGGATACAGCAGATGGGAAAGATGCCGCTGGCTGTAATCCGTCTGAGCGGGTGCCAGCACTTGATTCCCGACTTTGGTGCCATTCACATAAAACTCGTAATAGCCCAGGCCGCTGATATAGGCGCGTGCGGACTTCAGCGATTTATCAATCTCAAAGACCGTTCTGAAGTAGGGCGCAGGCGGCGTGTCAAAGGAATCGGCGTTCTCAATCGTCGGTGCGCCAATCCATGTGCCATGCCAGTCCGTCGGTTTAAGAAGCCCCATCTCCCATACTGCGGGCGCACTCCATGCGCTGGGAATTCCATTCTGATCCCAAATCCGTACCTTCCAATAACACCGCAAGCTGGATCGCAGGACGTGGCCGTTATAAACCACTCCCACAGATTCTTCCGACATAACTTGGCCGGAGTTCCATAAGTTGCCGCGATCCCTTGCAAGTATCATCGGATCACTGGCGACCAGAATCTCATAAGCGGATTGCCGACACCCGCGTGGTCCGGATGCCAGTTGCCAGCCGAGCCGCGGCTTGGCGGTATCAATCCCCAGCGGATCAACCATGAATTCACAAGTCAGATGGTGTGCCTGCGCCGAGGAAATAAAGGCGCGCGTTCGCAATGCGGTGGCGGGATCCGCCGTTCCCATGGCGTAAAAGACCGACGTACTGGCCGCGGCAAGTCCAAGAAACGTGCGACGATCCATTCCATGAGTACTCCCGCCTTCACCAGATGGTTCCGGCGGGACGGCGGGACTGTGTGGCTCCGGTCTTCCACCGGCGGTCTTTTCATCAAATGAATCGTTCATATTATTCAAACTCCTTTCTTAATGTACCCGTTCACTGCCTTTCGGCCTGTTAAGTTCACAATGGCCTGACCATAGATAAAGTATATCCCACCCCAAAAGAAACGCCAATAAATTTCTACCGTGAAGGGGCGTGACAATTTTTCCGGGCGAAGTCTAATTGTTGTGTGGCCCGGCGATTTTCTAGTACTGCGGTCACTGATGGCTCTGTTCCATTGCTTCCAAAGCCATAACCGCCTCGGCGTTGTCCGCATCCCTGCGCATCGCAATCTCCTCCCGTTACCGATGTGTGCCGGTGCTTCATGTCCTCGCTGTAGAAGGTCACCGCCTTGACCCCCTTCCACCGCTGATCGGCACCTTTCTTTCTCCGTCCGAGGGCACGGACCATCTTCCCACGTTTTTGCCGCTTTTCACGCACCTTCCGCAACCGATTCTCTTTCTCAACTTCCGTTACCAGCGACACCATTTACACATCCGCCCCCACATAGACACGCCGCACTTCACGCCCATCGGGTGTGGCGGTTCGGCAATTCTCCGAAGTTCATCCCGGACGCAGTTCCTCCAATGCCACCAACGCCAAGGCCCGTTGGCCCTCCGCCTCCACCACCTGTCGTAATAGTTCCCCGCTCAAACGCACCTGCCCCACCCGCGCCGGAGTATCCGCCGCTTTATCAAAGCTCCGCGCATCGGCGTTCTCGCGGCAACATAATTCCCGCAGCCCCAAACTTACCGTCACCTCCGCCGTATCCAGATAACACGTCCAACGGTGAACAGCTACCAACGCCCTTAAAATGCCACCGGAGACGCCAATCTCCACACAACCGTTGGCTGTGGACGTGCTGCGATTCTCACTGCCCTTGTTGCGCAGGCGTTCGCCAGTTTTTACATCCACCGGGGAAAAGGCGGCTTGCGCCGCATCCGTCCTCATCTGCAAGGCCGTTTCATAGGCCTTGCGGCGGAAGACCCCCAGCAAGTCTCGAACCTCCATCTCGCTGCCATTGATCCACGCCCCATTCGGGTAACTGTGTACCGCTCCGCAGCTCCGGCAGGCAAGTTCAGGAGGAGTCGATCAGAACATCGGGAAGCAGGCCGGGATTCTTTCCGGCCCATGCATTCATGAGAAGCGTCTTGATCGTTTCAAACAGTGGCCGATTCTGTTGGCGGGCCGTGCGTAGCACCGACATCAAAATCGCGGTGGCTCTGGCTCCCCGTTCGCTGCGGCTGCCGCCGGTGATCTTCCGCATCACCACCGCTGGCCGTAACGCCCGTTCCGCCGCGTTGTTGGTCCCGTCTACCGCATCTTCCCAAAGGAATACGGTGTGGCTTCATTGAGAAGTTCCGTAAACGTATTAAGCCACTTGGCTTTGGACTCCACATGCTCGACTACCATCGCCCAGTCATAGGCACCAGACACCACAGCCATGATGGTCATGGCGATAATATCCGCCACGCGGTATCGCACGTTGTGTGACCGCGGATCGGGAATATCTCGAAAAAATGACAAAACGCCTCCGGTCGGCCTGGCATCCACACCAAGCTCCTTATGCAACACGCCAGAATACATCAACCGCGAAGCCTTGTGCATAGGAGAAAATTTCTACCACAATCGCACCTCTGGCACAAATTGCAAAATGCGAATACCTATCAGATGGGTAAATATCGATGTCTATATATGATTTTGCCCTGCACCTTCTCCTGACCCCAAGCCTTCCAGACGGATAGGCGTTGCCCAAACCTCCACGGACTACCAAGGTTATTGCCCGGTACTGGTCTTGCGGGTGGCAATACCCATGAATCCCAAGGTCCCGCACAACATCAACAGGCCCGCAGACGGGCTTGGGACGGATGCCACGCCAACTGAAAAAGCATATTCCCGACCGAGAGAGGGATAGCTGAAAGCCGGAAGATTATCGCCTGCCACAAAATCGCTGATTGGAAACGCCGGCGGGTTGTGCGCGTCGCTTCCAACGAACGCCAGCGGAACTGGATTATTGCCCTCGCTTCCTGTAATACCGGCGTACACGGTTTCACCGCCGAATGGAACAGAAAATGCATCTGATCCGCCAAACGCGGTCGTTTGGCTGCCGTAGCCGGCGTTGCTTGTGATGGCGTTATCGTTGCCCACCGCGATAACCTGGAAAATCTCGTTACTGCTGCCCAAGGTACCGGAAGAAAGTATTGCCAGAAAAGGGACAACGTCGCCAATAGCCCCGGCGACAAACGAAAACTGCGTCGCCTGATAATTGCCTGCGGGAAGCGTAACCGGACTGGAGAGCGAAACGTTGGTTCGGGTGCCACCCGAATCTAAATCTGATGTGGCAATCCCGGCTCCTGGCCCGACAACATAATCCGCCGACGCCGACGCCGCAAAGAACCGTGTCCCTGAAAAGATGGCCACTGCGGCGGCCAAAGACATCCGGTACCGAGGGAAAGTCTTATTGCGCCGGGAACAATCAGGCGCGGCATCGTACCAACGCTCGATATTGACATAGCTACGCATGTTTGCATCTCCTTATCTCACAAGTTGTTCCAGCAGGCATCTCTTCACATTCCTGCTCGCTCATCTAATGCGAGGATATAATGCCCACGCTCTCGGGCGACATGGCTACCATCATACTGATCCCACGTCTCCGCACAATTCCCTAAATTCAGGGGATACGCGGCGGCGGCTGTTGCCGCAGAGCAGAGATCAGTAGAGAGTTGACAGTAGAGCACATTCTTACAACGAGCGACGAACAACGAGCAACAGACACTGGTGCCGCGGCGAAGACCCACCCGCGGTTTACTTACTACTTGGGTGCGTGACACTTTGTCACGGGGCGCTTCAAAACCAGACACTTTATGCGGGTTCTGGATAACGCAATAGTCTCTCCCCAGAGCACCGTGGTGATAACCCGGTGCCGTTGCGCTCCCTGCGAACCCCGACGGCACCGCATTACCATGACGGTGCTCCGGGGTATCGTGTTTGCGGCGCGATACAACCATACCCGCATAAAGTGTCACGCCCCCTGACCACCTTCCTCAACACCGACGACTGCCGCGCAACACGCTCGCTCCGGCGAATGGTTAGGAACCGCGCAAAAAATAAATTCATATTTTTTGGCGCAGGGATTTTGGCCGCTGGCGAGGCGTGAGCGACGCGCATACCCCGCCAGTGGGTCTGTAAGGAGCGAACAACGATGCCAACGGCCAAAAGGACCAGCCAGAAAGTGTGAAGTAATTTTTGCACGGTCCCTTATCCTCCGGCGGCATGGACTATAGCGTCTCCATGGAACACATCGATAAATCGGCGGGTGATTTCTGGATTTCCATCGGCTCGCCTCTGCTGACCAATACCGCCGGCCGACCCATCCCCACGGACGCCCAACTGATGCTGGAATATCTCTCCAATGATCTGGTCTATACCTGCGCCAACTGGAAGTCCGCTGCGGTGGCGCAGGTGCCATTTCGGCTCTATGCCATTCGTCGGCCCGGCCAAAAGGCGATTGCTGATTTTTCGACCCGGGGCGTATCCGCCAAAACACTTTCCTTACTCAAGGGCAATCCGAATTTTTCACGCACGCTCTCCCGTGCCGCCGATGTGGAAGAAATCACCGATCATCCACTATTGAATCTGTTGGAAAAAGACAACGACGGCTTAAATGGTTACCAACTGCGCTATATGACCGGCGTGTACATGGAGGTTTTCGGCGGGGCGTACTGGCTGCTGGAGCCGGGGCCGTTTGAACCGGTGCGGCGCATCAAGGTGCTGCCCACGCAACGGGTATTGCCACTGCGCGATCATGATCTGGCTGTGGTGGGCTACAAATACATGCCCGCGCTCACGGGTGCGTGGATTCAACTGGATAAACAGGATGTGCTGGATTTCCGGTTCCCGGCGGTGGAAGATCCCTACGGCGGACGCCATGCGCCGTTGCGCAGCGCGTATATGCAGGCGGAATTGGCCGCCAAATTCGCCATGTATGAAAACTCCCTGATGGACAACCGCGCCCGGATTGATGGCACCTTTATTCCCAAAGAACAGCTTACCAAAATGCAGGCGGAACGGGCGGAGTTGTTATGGAATCAGAAATTTGGCCACGAAGGTAATGGCCGGGTCCTTGTGGCGCAGCAGGCGGGGACATTTGTGCCGGCGCGTTATCCGCCGACGGATTTAGGGCCGCTGGAAATCAGTCGGGAAACGTTGCGCCGCCTGTCCCACGCCTTTGGCGTACCGGAAGCCTTGTTAAGTAAGGACGCCACCTACGCCAACATGCAGGCCAGTCTGACGCTCTACGCCCGGCAAACCATTTTGCCGCGCGTGCTGATTCTGGAACAGAAACTCAATGAAATGCTCACGCCGCTCTATGGCGATCGGCTTTTTCTGGCGGCGGAAAATCCGGTGCCGGCGGATGAAGCGTTTGAGCTGGAAAAAACCCAGATCGCCATTCGCGCCGGCGTATTGAGCAAATCGGAAATTCGCCGGGCCATGGGCTTTTCGGATAATCCGCCGGAAGAATCCAGCGAGAATCCCGCGATTGCCGCGGATGGCATGACGTCATCCCCGGCGGATCAGGCGGCGTCCAACGATCCGCATTCACCGTGATGGTACAGCGGACGCGCGGTGGAAGGCCATGGCCGCGCTTTTTACGCCATCACAAATGGTTTTCAAACCCATGGCCGGGAGTTCACCATGCCGATGTTGCGCAAAGCGTTTGAAGGACAACTCATTGAAGTTCAGCCGGGCCGGCGGGAAATTGTGGCGTGCATTTCCACGTCCGCGGTGGATCGGGATGGTGATGTGGTGTTGCCGGAGGGACTGGTGCGGAAAAATTATTCCGGCCTGACGGTTTTCTATAACCATGACACCGCATTGCCGCTGGGTGCGGCGCAATGGGTGAAGAAAAGTGGTGATCGGGTATTGGCGAAATATCGGTGCACGGACAAAACACAATTTGGCCGGGACATATTCGCCCTGGCCCAGGATGGTGTATTGACGGGCTACAGCGTGGGATTTTTGCCGGGGGAATTTTCCAATCCCAGCGCGGAGGAAATCGCCCGGAGGCCGGAACTCAAGAACGCCCGGCGGATCTATCGAAAATGGGAACTGCTGGAATTCAGCCTGGTGGGCATACCGGCGAATCCGGAAGCGACGATGCTGGCGATCAGCAAAAAAGTGGCACCGGAAACCTGGGCGATACTGCAACGATCCACGAACTACGACACCATCTTACCAACCGCAAATTCAGCCGCGGGCATCGTGCCCGCGCTTGCCGGCACAAGTGTACCGGACCGAATCACATCCAAATCAATTCGTCCGCTGACCCAAGGTGAAATTGCCCGGCACATCGCAGAGCAACTGCGGGCGGTGGATACCAGCCGCATTGTGGATGCCGCCTTCGACCGCCAGGCGGGGATCATCCGGTGATGGCAGTTGGCCACGCCAGTTTCCGCGATGTTGCAGTCGATCACGCTGGCGATTCTGGCTTTCAGCGGTCGCATCAACTTTCCGTGGCTGGTGTGCATGTCCATGCTGCAGGGGATGCCGCAATAGTCTCTCCCCCGAGCACCGCGGTGATAACCCGGTGCCGTCAGCCCTCGCGCGGACCAACGCCACCGCATTATCATAACGGTGCTCCGGGGGTATCGCGTTTGCGGGGCCACACGGCCATACCCGCATCACGTGTCACGCACCCGGTGAGGGCCGCCGCCGGCGGAGCGACCTTGACGGCGTGGGTTAGGAAAGTGTATGGTAATGTCAGCAATTGGAGAGGTATTACCGGAAAGGAGGCCATCATGAGCGGAAGCGCCGGTCACAGAAAACGCCTGATCTGTGTCAACGATGCCAATATTCGCGAGAGTCACCTTTACCTGACCGGCCACGCCGATTTTTTCCCGGCGGACTGTTTCGGTCCCGCTTCTCGAAAAACCGGGCTTGGCAAGTTACTGACACTGCAGATAGCCGGCCTCCGCGAAGCTGTCCTCACGGACATTCCTACCGACGCCCGCACTGGCAAGCCACGCAGGTTTTTCCGATGCCGCGGGTGGGTTCGGGAATTTTTTAAGATACACGGAATAAGGCACGGCGATACCGTTGCGGTGGAGCGACTCGGCTCCCACCGTTACCGCGTTAGCCCGTTTGACGCAAAGGGAGCACGTCAGAATCCTTGGGAGCTGAACTTTGACACCGAGCCGCCCGGAAATGGGCCCCGCGTAATTGAACTATTCGCGGGTGCCGGCGGTATGGCTCTTGGATTCAAAGAATCCGGATTCCGTACCGTATTGGCAAATGAATGGGATCGGGATGCTTGCGATACACTTAGGAGCAATATCACCGAACGGGTGTTAAATTGTGCAATACAAGAAATTGAGCGGTTTCCTGAAGCGGATGTTGTCGCCGGCGGTCCTCCGTGCCAAGGCTTCAGCAATCTCGGCGACCGCGTTCCCTCCGACCCTCGTAATCAGCTCTGGAGGCATTATTTCCGTTGCGTGAAACAGGTGCGGCCGAAGATATTTGTGCTGGAAAATGTGCCGCCGCTCCTACGATCCGCCGAATTCGAAGAAATGAGGAAGCTTGCCATTGACCTCGGCTACAGGGTCGACGCCAGGGTGCTGAATGCTGCTGATTATGGCGTTCCCCAGACCCGGAAGCGGGCGATCTTCATAGGGTCGAGAATCGGTACGCCAAGTTTCCCCGCACCCACCCACTGCGACCCTGCCAAGCGCAACCTGATGAACCAAAGCCTCGCGCCCTGGCGAACCGTTCGGGACGCCATCGGCCACCTCCCATTGGTACCAACCGGAATCGGCTGGCACATAGGCCGGAATCCAACGCCTAAATCAATTGAACGGTATAAATCCGTTCCGCCCGGTGGGAACCGGTGGAACCTTCCCAGTGAACTTACGCCTGATTGTTGGAAGCGAAAACTCAAGGGGGGAACGGATTTGTTCGGCCGACTTTGGTGGGACAGACCGTCGGTAACGATAAGGACTGAATTTTATAAACCTGAAAAGGGACGCTATCTCCACCCGATCGCACACAGGCCCATCACACACCTTGAGGCCGCCCTGTTGCAAAGTTTTCCGGAAGATTATTTATGGTGCGGTTCAAAGATAAGCGTCGGTGTACAGATCGGCAACGCCGTTCCGCCCCTTCTGGCACTCGCCATCGGCGCGCACGTCGCTGCGATGCTCGGCGTGGAGATTCCCGGACAAGTGCGCAAGGTCGGATAAGATAGGACGATTTTGAATGGGAAAATTACCCGGGAAGCCCGGCGCTAGAACAAAACTGCGGGAGTTTTTCAAAGCGAATGTCGGCCGTATCGTGAAGACCAGCGAACTAAGCAGAATCGCCGGAATTAACGACTATCAACGTCGAATTCGGGAACTCCGCGATGAGGAGGGAATGCAGATAATGTCGCACAACGACCGGGATAACCTCAGGCCGGATGAGTATATACTGCAGTCCTTGGAACTGCGTCCGGTCATCGCCCGCGGAATCTCGGATAAACTGCGCCGTCGTATCCTTGATCGCAACGGCTTCACCTGCCAGGTGTGCGGTTCCGGTTCGGGGGAAGACTCCGGCTGTGAGCCCGGCAAGACATGCCGTCTCCAAATTGACCACATTATCCCGATCAGCCAAGGGGGGACCGACGACGAACACAATTTACGGGCCGTGTGTGTCTATTACAACAAGGACAAGGCAAATCTTAAGGTGCCCACCTCACGCGATGCGATAAGCGCCATGGTGATCGTCCGGCGGCAGCCGCGCAATGTTCAGCGCGAGATCTATGAGTTCCTTGCCAGAAAGTTTGGTGCCAAGCCCCGGGGCAAGTGATGGCCGAACATGCATGACAACTTAACAAAAGTGCAACGCCACCGGTGCATGTCCGCAATCCATGGCCGGGACACAAAGCCGGAGATGTTAGTTCGCTCTTTGCTGCACAAACGGGGGTTTCGTTTCCGGCTGCATGTGAAAGATTTGCCCGGCACGCCGGATATCGTGCTGCCAAAGCACAGGACGGTGGTTTTTGTGCATGGCTGCTTCTGGCATAAGCACCGCTGCAGACGCGGGCGGGCAGAGCCTGCAACGAACCGCACCTTCTGGCGAAAGAAGCGGGCGGAAAATGTTCACCGGGATCGCGCGGTACGTCAGCAATTACGTCGCCTCGGTTGGCGGGTCATAATCCTTTGGGAGTGCGAAATTGGATCTACCGCGCTCCCGGAAATCAGGTCGCAATCAGGGATGATTGGCAGCCCTCTTCCACCGAACTGCAAGAAGGACAAGACGCATGATTGATTTTAGAAAAATGACATCCAAGACGATCGTGGAGGAGGTTGGCGACGCGCTGCAGCGCCTGGATCACACGGGGCATCCTTGACCTCCTGTTGAAGCGCTGTGAATATCACTCCCCATACCGTAACCGAGGATTCGCCGATGCGCAAATATGTGTCACTCTGTGGTGCAAGGCGCTTTCCCGAAACACCGCGCGGCAGGCACACGCCGTTACATGGCGGCTGAAAACGCAAACGCATCGCGTTGTTTTGTTGGCGTCGTTCCAGCAGCGCACCGTCACGCTTGGCGGATTATGTTGGGCACTGGCGGCAAACACGCAATTACGTCCTATAACTCTTAACATTGTGCTATTTTCCAATATTATTGCATAAGTATTTGCATAATGCTCAAGCATCTGTTAGAATACTTATGTCGAAAAATGAGAGGAGAGCAACGAATCTCATTTCGGTCTTCCAGGAGAAGTGCAGCTTCTCCATTCAGGTTAAACCTGAAGGAAGTCATGGCACAACCAATTGATGAAACGGTCACTGTAGTGACCGGCATTTGGTGTTGCCTGATAACGTGCAGTGAATATTAAGACGCTGATCGGTACCTTGTGTTGAGGTACGGGCGGCAGATGGCTTCCGGATAATTGATTATTCGGAAAACATTTAAGGAGTTTGTGAGATGTTTAAGAAAACCATTTTATCGGCGGGATTGGTCGCAGCGGCGGGAATGCTGGGTGCGGTTAGCAGTGCCGGGGCGCAGACAGTGCTTGCCAGCGGTAACGTGGTCAACGGCGAGCCTAGTCTCGACGTGCAAGTGATTTTTACACCGGGAACCGGCACCCTAGGTGTACAGATAAATAATCTTGGCGGCATATTTTCGGATTCCGAAGCCGTCTACGGTATAACCTTCGACGTTCCTACAACAGGTGAAACCGTTAACCCTGGGAATTCCAGCGGCAGTGGAACTTCATTTGTGGTCACTAGTGGGGCGGGGGTTCCTTCAAGCACCTCCGCCGTGTCCTGGTCAACCATGCAGGCCCCAAGTGGAAAACCATCTGATAATCCGCCTTGGGTCACGAGTCAATCCGGAAAGACGGTGAGCCTGTCAATTGACGGTTCAATGCCTGACTACATGGTCATTGGCCCACCGAGCGGAACGCCGGGGGTATACAACGTCAACACAAGTGTTACAAATATGAATCCGTTCCTTGAGAGCGGTGCCTCCTTCGCATTAAGCGTAAGTGGCATGACGTCCAGTTCGGCCGTAAGCAATGTAGAGGTCTTCTACGGAACGGACGGATTGGGTACGAGTTCCTGGCTCGCCGGTACTCCCGCATCCAATGCTCCTGTACCCGGCACTTTTCCACTGCTTGGCACCGGACTGCTTGGCCTGGGCCTGATCGCCCTGCGCAAGCGGCGGCTGTCGCCGCAGAGCAGATGAACGGGACCGACGCTTGCTGGAAGACCGACCCTGCGGGATCTACCCCCTTCACGCGGCTGCGGCGGTAGAGGCAGTGGCAGGTCCGGGTGTCAAACAACAGGCGACTGTCCCGAATGGCACGGGCCTGTTTCAGCGCTGTTGCGCATTATCCCTCTTACTGCCACCCTATAGCCTTCCCGATGAATAGTTCAGACCTGCTGAACAATGTTCTTTGACAAATGAATAACATGCCTGCATCAATGGCTCCGTCTCAGCCATGAGGATCGCTATGCACACAAAGAAACTACGATGCTCGCGCCCATTCCGCGCCCAAAAAGTCTTCTAACTCCTAACTCCTGAGTACTCTGCCACCTCCTAACTCCTACATTCTCGCTTCTAAATGCTGGCGGCCACAGCCGCCCCAAAACATCTTGAGCATCTTCTATGAGCCGAGCCTTGTCAAGTGGGAACGCTACCGTGTCATTCGGTCGATGGGTTGAGCCTTCTATCCAGTGCTTCCGCGAATCACCTTTCGGAATTT
>JAKBAC010000091.1 GCA_021809365.1 Planctomycetota bacterium
GAGAATCTTCATTGCCGGGTCCTTTCGTAAAAACTGACGTTTGAGCGACCTACGCGGTCAGCTCGTTGTTAACCGGGATTTTATCCCACTCTCAACGTCCCCCGAAAGGCTCGGCTTCATAGTTTCTGGAGCACCTTGAACCAAACCCGCTAAAATCAACGCTCCCATCCACATGCTCAACTTGAGCACCTTGCCCCCTAACTTGAGCACCTTGCCCCCGAACTTGAGCATCTTGGCCGCCGCAGCGACAGCTCAACCCCGTTGTTCGTTGCTCGTTGAAGCGCAGCGTTTCGTTGAAGCGTGTCGTTGTGTCGTTGTGGCAAATATCGTCGTCGCGTCGCATCTCTGTGGCCTCTGTGATCTCTGTGGCCAGCCGTCGTCGTCCCTTCGTGTCGTCGTGTCTTTGTGTCGTAGTGTCTTTGTGGTAAATATTGTCGTCGTCACCCCTTTTGCGTTCTTGTGCTTCTTTGCGGTTAACCCCGTCGTCGTCGCCCCTCGCCAAATTGATTCGTGATCCGTGAAATCTTGAAACCTTACCCTCCCCATTATCGAAGCGCCGCCGCGTTGCAGAATCGGTCACAGGCCCCTGCCTTGATGATGTATTGATGGTGTTTTGCGGTTTTTGTGGTTTGGATGTATAGTAAGGTGCTTTGATTTGTTGATGGACTATTAAGTCGTAAGGATCAGGAAATGGCACGCAAGAAAAGAAATCACAAGTTACGCTGGGGCAGCAAGGCCGCCAATCATGGCCGCAAGCCCAGCAGGGGCCGGATCAAGGGTTGGAGCGCTAAGAACTACGGCTTGTGATGCACGCCTGAAAATCGGAAAAAAAGTCGGGATACGTCTTGGCCGCACAGCCTGGATTTTCAATCTCAATTCCGGCAATACGCGAACCGGCCACCGCAAACGCCATGGCCATGCGATGATCGTCATACGTGCTGATCCGGGCCGGATGAACCCTGCCCGGTGGATCAATGGAAATGCTGTCGGACGTCGTCGTCACCAAGGATCCCAGCTTGGTGAGTTCCTTTTCCAGCGCGGCCAGGCGATCAGTCTCTTTTACACGTAAATTGCCAACATTGAGCATTCGCGTGGGCCCCTGGGCAAACAACGCCACCACCGCCAGTGTCTGAACCATGTCAGGAATGGCATTCATGTTGACGGTAAGGCCGGTAAGATTCCGGCAACCACCCAGATGGATGACATTGGACTCCAGCACCACATTCGCCCCCATTTGCCGCAATACATCGGCGAACAGGACATCACCCTGCAAAGAATCCCGGCCCAGCCCGCGGATGGCCACTTGCGATCCTGGTGAGATGGCCGCGGCGGCCAGGAAATAGCTGGCGTTGCTGGCGTCGGGTTCAATGGCGTACGCGCGGGCCTTGTATCCGTGGTCTATTGGAACGTGAATTACCCGATTGGCGGCGGCGTTATCAGCTGTACGGCTGCCCCGGCAGCTTACGCCAAAGTGCTCCATCATTTTCAGGGTCATACGTACATACGGTTCGCTGGTTACCGGGCCGATGAGTTCCACCGTGACTGGTTGGCGCGCCAGCGGGGCGGCCATGAGAATCGCTGAGATATATTGACTGCTCTGGCTGGCCGTGAATTGCGTAACACCCCCGGCCAGACCACCGCCCACGCGCACAGGCGGAAACCCTGTCTCTCCCGCATATTCGGCGGAGGCTCCGATATTGTGCAGCGCTTCGACGAGTTCGCCGATCGGGCGTTGCCGCATGCGTTCCACGCCATCAAGCAGATATTCCCCATCGCCCGTCGCACACAGAGCCGCCAGAAATCGGAGGGTTGTGCCCGAGTTACCGCAAAACAATTCCGCGCGGGAATTGGGAATCCGCCCGCTTAGACCGTGGACGGTCACCTTTCCCGCGGGCTTGTCCGTGGAAATGGAAAAGCCGAGTTTTTCCAGGGATTCAATCATGCGAAGGGTATCATCGGCGAAGAGCACCCCGGTCAGTTCGCACACACCATCGGCCATGGCGGCCAAGGGCAAAGCACGATTGGTCATGCTTTTACTGCCCGGAATGTGCGGCACCGCGCGAAATGGATGCTCCGGCGGCAGCAGTGTGATCACGTCTGGATTGGATTCAGGCATGGATAACAAAACTTCCCGTTAAAGGCCTAGTGCCCTGTTCCACCCATAATTACGGGTGGAACAGGGCACTCGTTCAATGGCTCAGGACTGCGGTAATGCGGCCGGGAATCTTAACTGTCGGGAAAAGTTTTTGTATCAATCCAAGCTGGCCCTGTGAACCGGTAATGCCATTGACCGCCAGCAGAACCGCCGCCGGATTGCTTTCGGAATTAAGACCGGAAAGCGAAACTTTGGTGGTGCCCAAGATGGCATTTATGGCGTCAGCGGCGTGTGAAATCGCGCTGAAAGCGGAAAGCCGCTCGTTGCGATCCAGCAATCCGGCGCTCCAGTACTGGGCGCTATAACTCATCAGTAATGCCAGTGTATTGACGGCCTGCACCTTTTGTGCCGCGGTTAACGGTGCGCTATGTTGCACCGCCGCGGTCAAATCCGACGTCAGGTGGCTGACAATGTCCAGATTGCTCGGCACGACATTCATATAATTGCTGATTCCGCGTTTCAGTGCGGTGGCAGTGAGTTGGGCCAGATTGGAGGGAATGGGATTCTGCGCCAGAAGCACCTGGCACATTTCCGCGGCCACCAACGGATCCGTCTCCACCGCCATGGCCTGCTGGAGCGCGGTGATTGCCTGCTGATAGGCCGGGCCGATGGACATGAGTTGGGTTGAGATATTTCCCAATCCCTTGGCGGCCCAGTAACGTACCGCCGGGCTGGGGTTGGTTAATCCGACCTGCAGCGGGGCCTGCATGCTGATGTCCGCAATGGAACCGACGGTGATAATCGCATTGAGGGCGGTTTTTTTGTCAGAAAGCAACGGCGTAAAGTCGGTGGCCACCTGCGTTCCAAAATCGTAGAGAAATTCGGCTGATGGAACACTTGTTTTGGATTGCAGCGGTGCCAGCAGATGGCGGCGTGCCCGGACCATGGCGTGGGAATTTACGGCGGCGGACATCTGTTGGGCGTAGTATTGCACAAACGCGGAAATTTGGCTTTGATCCGCAGCCGTCGGTGAACCCCGACTGGTCGGTGGCAGAGCAGGCGCATCGGCAAAAGCCAGTTGCGTCACAAACAATCCAGCCGCGGCCAGCAGGGAAAGCAAGACACGATTGTTCCGGTTGTTCATATTCAAATTCTCCGATGCGGCGATGGCCGGATCAGCCCGCTCGATCAGCAGCGGGCAAAATAAGTTAAATCCCCGCCCACAGCCGTCCGCACAGTACCGAAACGTAACGCACGCCGGGCCTTGTGTCAAGGTGCCACGACCACCGGCGGCCAAAGCCAACCTCCCATCGGTGTTGCGCGCCTGCAGATGAAGGCCGGGACATCGCACCGGCAAGTACAATCATTATGGCACACTCAGAGGCATTGGCAGGTGGCCGATCTGCGGGCGATGGTGCCAGCGGCAGCGTCTCTGTCGCTCCTGGGTTCGCTGATTTCAAATTCAGTGTGCGGTGGGGGTGGCGCTCCCTGACGGTCGCGGCTCGGATCGCCACAATTCGCGCCGTCGCGGATTGGATCGCCGCAATTCGGATTGTCAGCGATTTTCCGCGATTGTCGCTCATGCGCCGTCAGGTGTCTGCGGGTGTTCATGTGGAATGCTCTCTTGTTCTGTTGCTCCGCCGACCAGCCGCTCCAATGCGCGCAGGTCGAGTTCATCGGGGGGGGCAGGCGGGTGGCGGGCCGGTCGTGTTTTCCAGCGTGCCCAGATCGGGATCAATCGCCGGCATTGGCAGACAGTCCCTCAGTTTGCTTACGCTTCGTCGCAGACCATCAATGGTCTTTTCCAGATGTTGAATTCTAAAATACATCCAGATAAACAGGAACAAAACCACTGTCGGGCACTCAAGTACCAACGACCCCACCACGACAACACAGAGGCCGGCCGCCGCAAGTGAAACAAACCTAAGCACAGCCCAGATGCCTGTGT
Source organism: Planctomycetota bacterium (assembly GCA_021809365.1). Next base: position 4,044 of record JAKBAC010000091.1, read on the forward strand.
CGCTCCAAAACTTTGCGGAAAGTGTTGATGGCGTAAGAATGGATTGCATGGTCATTCTCCTGAAGCTCGCTGATAATACAATGAATTATTCTATCGCATATTCGCTCGGACACAACCGGCGGCTAAAGCCAATTTCCACTTGGGGGGGCGTGGACTTTATGCGGGTTTGGTTGCATCGCCCCGCAAAATGGTAGGCCATGGTTTTATACCGTTCCCGCCGTCCCAGCGCGATGACGGTTTTACTTAGGCTTGTTCCCTGTTTGTGCCGGGCAGAAAACATCACGTATCGGAGCATTTTTGCAATGCGCGATTCAGCGGCGCTTCGGAAAAGTGGCGGCGATCTCCTTGGCCCGTCTGCGCGTAACGCCGGCTTGATCGGCCCATTGTGGCCAATGGCTGATTGCGGCTTGCGCCTGCTCGATGATTTCAGCCACCTCGCGATGGGAAATGTCCGCCCGTTGTGCCAGTGTCTGGATGTGGTTCATTGTGGGAGATTTTCCTTCTCCAGCTATCGTCATGGTGTGCTCGCCACCCGGACCCACTGACCATGACAAGTCATAGGCCGGCGACAAATGCCATTGCAGGTTCACATCATCAAACAGGAACGCAAAGTTTTTGACGTGATCATCCCGATTATGAGCCAGGATGTTGAACACCATCTGCCGGAAACTTGCCAATACGTCCCCATGGTGGCGTGTGAGTACCCTGACGGTCTGCAACAACTGTGCATAATCACAGGAGGGGATTCGAAAATTGGATTGAATCAAATTGCCGAAGGTGTGGGCATGAAAGCGCCGATTGCCTTGCCGATCAAATCGCTGAACCCCGAAAAAATGTTCCATCTTTCCCTTCCCCCCGGCGGCTTTGAATAATCGCACCGGCGGTACGATCAGGCCCGCCGCCGCTGCCATCCGCATATAAGCGTATTCCACCACCCCCGCGTCGGCGCGGTCGAGCTGACCGGAAAATTTTACGATCCAATGCTCAAAGCCTTCAGGCATATCGCCCTCGCCGGAAATTAAGTGGTTCCTCCTTACGCCCACCAGCACCTTCGGCCGCGCGCCACCGGGCGATCCCCCGGCGCGAAGCAATGGCTGCAGGACGTCTTGTGCATCCCCTGAAAGCACAAGCTTCGCCTGCCGGGCGAGATCATGCAGGTTAAAAACGGTATCCATCGAATCTTCTCGTTCCGAAGGCGGATGATATGTTAACGCTCCCATGGTGCCGGTTCCCAGCCAGCTCAGGCGATCAAGCGGGCTAAGACTTTCTGGATTCAGGCCCAGCGCGGCAAAATGGCGATCCATCAGTAAACGCCCCCACCCATCCGGAAGGGAATCATCGAAAAGCCCCGGCAAGGGTCCGAATTGCAAATCGGAATGTGTGTAGACGCCGCCCTGAAAGGGAAGCCGAAAGGGGGATAGATTCAAACCGGTTTTCAAAAAATCCGGACTGTATTCAAAATAAACGCTTCTCCCCTGTTGCGCCAGTTGACCGACAAACAGGTCCGCCGAGAGGGATTCCTCCTCCAAGCCGCCGCGCGTAAAATGAACGTTAAGCCTTTTCATATCCTTCCCCGCTTCCGCTGCGGCTGTTGGCGTCTTTCGAGTTCTTCGATACTTGCCGCCGGTGCTGGTTGCAACAGGGTGTCAAATTCGTGAAGGCTCGCCAAAGCGTGCGCAATTTTCAACAGGCTTTGCAGGGATATTTTGCCAGTGCGCTCAAAACGCTCCAGAGATCCCAACGAGACCCCCGAACGTGCGGCCAAGGTTCGCCGCGTCCATTGCTGCTGGAGGCGCAATGCACGAACTCTGATTGCCATATCCATGGCAACTTGCGAGGAAGTCTTAGATGACAACAGCGGGGAATCAAACATGCCGCCATTATACTCAGAGTTTAATAAAATTACACGTCAAATATGAATAGTTACAGCAATGAATGTACAATAACTCATAATATATTATGAGTTGCGCGATCGCCGGGTACCATCTGCCTTGATTCGGGCGTGACATTTCGCATAGGTAATAGAGGGGGCCAATCGCCTGGTGAACGAGTTATTACCTCGGTCTGATGGCGGCCATATCGCGGCGCGCCGGCCTCAGCTGGCCAGTACCCGCCGTAAAACACATGCGTATAACGAAGTATAATATTGGCTTGACACAAATCGTATCACGTTGTATAACTCTTTATTGTGCTGGCGTCGATGACCCCCGCCCGGCGAACGCGTGTGCGTATCCGCCGTAAAATACTTCTGGCCGGTTACTGATGTGCAGCCCAAAAGGAGATCACACCATGTGTGTATCGATCTATCGTGCCGGTTTCAACGGCTTGTTGTCCCGTATTCGCCAATCTATTGCCATTTTGGCCGCAACCGCGGTGGCCGCATTGGGCATGGTGGGCGCTGTCCATGCCAAAATCCGGGCCGTTGGCGTGGAAAATGAATACGCCAATGTCATTGAACAGATTGGCGGAAAATATGTGACCGTCAGCTCCATTGAGAGCGATCCGAATACCGATCCTCACGTATTTGAAGCCAGTCCGTCAGTGGCTGTTGCGGTCGCACAATCGCAACTGGTCGTGCGAAATGGCGTGGGTTACGACAGTTGGGTCAAAAAGATTCTGGCGGCTGCACCGCAGGCGCAGCGTCAGGTGATTGACGTGCAGGACTTGCTGGGGCTGCCGGACAATACTCCCAACCCGCACCTGTGGTATAAGCCGCTGACCATGCCGAATGTTGCCCGGGCCATCGCGGAATCGTTAAGCAAACTGGACCCCGCCCATCAGCAGTATTTTCATAACAATGTTAAGACATTTGACGCTTCACTGAAGCCCTGGTACGCGGCCATCACCCGGTTCAATGACGAATTTGGCGGTACACCGGTGGCCGTCACAGAGCCGGTGGGCGATTATATGTTGCAGGCGGCCGGGTGCATCATTAAAACGCCGTGGAATTTGCAGGCGGCAATCATGAATGGCACCGATCCGGCACCGCAGGATGTCAGCATTGAGAATAAACTGTTTCGCAAGCACGAAGTCAAGGTATTTGTCTATAACCAACAGGTGACCGATCCACTAACCGCTTCATTCCTGCACCTGGCGGAGAAATCGCACATTCCGGTGGTCGGCGTTTATGAAACCATGCCCACCGGCTACAGTTATCAGAACTGGATGCTCGCAGAAGTCAATGCCATGCGCTTGGCCGTGACAAAGGGGGTTTCAACGACAGTTTTGAAATAGAGCCTCTGGGTTGGGCCTTCCGCTCCCGTTCGATGACCGAACGGGGGCTGGAAGGCAGCCCGTTCACCTTATGGTTGCGTCATAATCCCGTATCACGCACGAAGAACGCGTGTGCAACGTATAACATCCAACCGCGTGGAGATGCCGATGAAATTGAGATCGGGAAATACTCTGACGGCCCATAGTAAGGAGATGCCAATGAGTCTAAGCGGAAAAAACTCTCATGTGGATCATGGCGCGATGGCGGAATCTGAGAGTGCGACATCTTCTGCTGGCACGGCAAAGGCAGCCGCGGAACCTGCCGGTGCGCCACTGCTGGCGGTGGAAGACCTCACCGTGCGTATTGGCACACGCGTGCTTCTGCAGAACGTTACATTCACCATCCGCCCGGGGGTGTTTTGTGGGCTTATTGGTGAGAATGGTGCCGGAAAAACAACGCTGCTTCGCAGTTTGATTGGGTTGCAGCAATCTCCGCATGGGCGCGTTCGAATCGGTGGACGCCCGCCGGCCAAATCACGTGATTTGGTGGGTTATGTACCGCAGAAGATCAATTTTGCTTCCGATTTACCCATGCGTGTTTTTGATCTGGTGCAGCTGGGTTGTGACGGCCATCGGCTCGGGCCGCGATGGTTTTCCGGGCGCATGCGCCAACAGGTTGAACGGGCGATTCACGCGGTGGGAGCGGAAAGCTTCGCGTTTCAACGTGTCGGGGAACTTTCGGGGGGGCAACAGCAGCGGGCGGTAATTGCGCACGCCATGGCTCGGCAACCGCGATTGCTTTTGCTCGATGAGCCTCTGGCAAATCTTGATTTCCGCTCGGCCAGTGAATTGGCGCAGTTGCTGGGACATCTTACGCGTGTGCACGGAATTGCCGTATTAGTTACCGCGCATGATATGAATCCCCTTTTATCTCTGTTGGATCGGATTGTGTACCTGGCACAGGGACACGCCGCGAGCGGTACCGTCGCGGAAGTAGTGCAGGCGGAATCGCTTAGCCGCCTGTACGGATATCCGGTGGCTGTGATCAAATATGGAGGGAGAATTCTTGTGTTGCCGAACGTAGGCCCGCCGGAAGGGGAAGCGGGCTGTTATGTGGTACCAAGTGATAAGCCGACGGAGGATGCCCGTACATGTTAACTTGGCTGGCGCAGGCTTTACATCTCAGTTTTTTCCATAGCGGTCCGGTGCGAACGGCGCTCTTGGTTGGCAGTAGTGCGGCGGTGGTTAGCGCTGTCATTGGTGTTTTTACCATTTTGCGGGGTCATGCGTTCGCCGGTCATGCGCTGGGTGATGTCAGCAGTGCAGGCGGTTCCGCATCATTTTTTCTGGGCATCAGTCCGCTGGCGGGTTTTCTAGGCATCGCGGCCATCGCGGCGGTGAGTCTGGAATTTCTCGGCGTGCGCAAAGTACGCGATCAGGATGTGGCTACCGGAATTGTGCTTGGGGCGGGGCTGGGGCTTTCCGCTCTCTTTCTCTATTTTGACATAACCACGACCAGTACGACCGGCGCGGCGGTGATGGTCATGTTCGGTTCCATGTTTGCGCTGTCTCCCAATCTTGTATGGCCGGCGGTCATCGTTGCCGCGCTGGGGCTTGGAACGGTGGCAACGTTCTATAGGCCATTGTTGTTGAGCGTGGCCGATCCCGAGCTTGCGGCAACGCGGGGTATTTCCAATCGCTGGGTGGGCACGCTGCATTTGCTGACTTTGGCTGCTGCAGTGGCACTGGCCGCTTTGTCGGTGGGTTCGGTATTGGCATCCGCATTGCTGATCGGTCCAGCGGCGACGGCATTACGCATCAGTCGGCGGCCCGGTGCGGCGATTTTATGGGCGGTTGTTCTTGGCCTTTCAGCGGTCTGGGGCGGTGTCTGGCTGGCCTACGAAAGCTACTATTGGTTTTCGGGAAATGCGTGGCCAGTGAGCTTTTTTGTGGTGGCTATTATTTTTGCAACTTACCTTCTAAGCGTCCCGTGCCGGCATCTCCTGGTTCGGCGCGTTGTGACCGGGCACCAGCATCCCGTCAGCTTAGGATCGATCAACGTGTAACGGCAGTTGTGACCGCGTACGAGACAAAACGTCGAAGGGTAAAAGCTATGTTCGCCAGCTTCATGATCAATACCTGGATCGCCGCCACAATTATTGCCATTGCCGCTGGAGTATTGGGATTCTTTGTGGTTCTCAGACGCTCCGCCTTTGCGGCACATGTGCTGCCTATCGGCACTTTTCCCGGAGCGGCGGCGGCACAACTGCTGGGAGTCCAACCGATCTGGGGGCTGCTGGCTTTTGTGGCGATCGGCGTTCTGCTGCTGCAACAATTACAACGGCTCGGGCGTAAAGATGTGGCGGCCGGGTTGGTACTGGTAACACTTATGGCCCTGGGCGCGTTGCTCTTGAGCATGACCAACGCCTATGGACCAGCGGTATTCTCCCTGTTATTTGGCGAGGTGCTGGGGGTTTCATCCGCTGATCTGCTGCCTGTTGCGGTCATTTCAGCCGTTGTTATGGTGGGGGTCATTTGTCTGTATCGCCCATTGCTTTTGCAATCAGCCTTCCCGGAACTTGCCGTATCACGGGGGGTCAGCGCCGGAGTCACGGACCTTTTATTTTTAACGCTACTTGGCCTGGTGACAGCGATGGCTCTGCCGGTGGTAGGCACGCTACTGGTATTCAGCCTTCTGGTGGCACCGGCGGCCACGGCCCAAACGCTATCGGCCCACCCTGTGCGGGCGCTAGCCTTATCCGTGACTTTGGCAGTCGGAATGATGTGGGCCGCCATTGCGCTATCATTTTTGACAGATTGGCCCATTGGCTTTTTCATAGGCTCCATTGGCGCGGCGCTGTTTTCCGGAGCGCGAATCTTCAGATATCTGCGCAGTCGGTGGAGATTCGGCACCGTTTCGGTACCCGCATAACTCCTCCGGTTGCAAGTACGACTTGATCGTCTGTTGAAAGTCATTTCGGCCATCGGCTATACGGAGAAGAGAGCGTGCCGGAGCCTTGGGATGTGCAACAGCCAAGCCCGCCAACGCCGTGAGCAATGCCTCCATGGTGTTTGTGTCTTCCGATATTGGCGACACACATTTTATGCGGGCCTTAAACGCCAACACGGGGAAAATGGATTTGGCGCTACACCCGCAACAAGGCCCCGGAATGTATGTGCAGCCACAGCAGCCACTATTCCGCTGGAATTCTCTTTGCGCAAACCGACGGGCACAGCCTTTATGCCTTTAGGCCAACTGGAAAACAAGCGATCATGGCCCGGCGAATTTGGCAATTTGCCGGTGACGACGCACGCTTAACCGCACCCGTACTGAAAAATGCCGAGGTGGTATTCGGATCTGCGGACCATAAGGTTTACGCGCTTCGCGCCAGTGACGGACAGGTTATTTGGACTGCCAATACCGGCTACGCCTTTGTCGCCGCGCCGGTGATTGTGGAAAATACCGTGATCATTGGGAATCGCGGCGGCACGCTTCATGCGTATCGCCTCGGCAATGGCAAGCCCTTGTGGAGTTTCAGCGCCAATGGGCCAATTAACACTACTGTGGTCGCACAACGTGGCATGGCTTACTTTGCCGCCGGGCGTGGGGACAGGGGAATCTATGCCCTGGCGTTGAAAACTGGTAAGCAACGCTGGAATTATCAGATGGCGGACTATACACGATTTGCGCCTGTGCTTGCGGGCAACATCGTGTTGGTTGCTTCACGCGATGGCGATCTGGTCGCACTGGACGCCGGAACGGGCCGCCGTCTCTGGGATCGGGCACTGGGTGGAACACCGTTTTCGCGTCCGCGCGTGGATGGGCAAATTGTTGTGCTGAAGGTACGTGACCATGCCGTCAGTGCGTTCAACTTGAAAACCGGCACATTGGCGTAGACCTATCAGAATTCGGCGGCGGTAACAGCTCCGGCGGTGGCAGGCTCCATGATTTGCGTAGCCACGAGTTCAGGCTGGGTAATCGCATTAAAATAATCTGGAGATCGTGGGTTTTTCGCGCCGGCGGGCCGTGGTGGCAAACCAAAACAAAGAGGTATTACAAAATAATACATGTTGCTTGCACTGTAAGGTATTACCTTGTATAATCTTTGGCCATGGGTTCGGTGCCTGCGGCATCCGGCCTCCGTTGGTGCGGAGATGCCGTGAGCGACTATAGATCAATCCGCAAGATGATCACCGAACCGCCAGGAGAATAAGAGTATGATTCCGATCCCACGCTTCGTGCGTAATACCCAATTCGCGCAGCATGACGCCAAGCCTATGGCTATGCTGGCAGCAGCCGCGATCATGGTGGCTTATGGTTCAGCCGGTGCCCAAAGTGTAACACCACCGGTAACGGTTACGGCACCCAACACGTCCGCGGCCGAGGCAAACGAAGCAGCGTCACCGCCCGCAGTATCTTCTCCCGATTATTCCGGTGATCTGACCGGCGACTGGTTTGGTTTGCGGCCCAAACTCCAGGAGGCCGGTGTTACCTTTGGCGGTACGATGATCACGGATGGCTCATGGAATCTTTCCGGTGGTCTGGCCACGCGGAGTCAGGCTTGGCGAACACTGGTGAATTTGGATGTCAGCCTTGATACCCAAAAATTGTTTGGTCTGCCGGGCGGGACTATTTACGCTGATTACGCTGGATTCTGGGGCCAAAGCGGTAATTCGACGCAGGTGGGGGCTTTGCAGGATTTCGATTATATAGATGCGGTACCGTTCAGCACGCTCTACGAGCTTTACTACGATCAAAAGTTCGGCGATCTACTCCAGATTCGCGCTGGTCGTCAGGATGCAGCGGATGTTTTCGCTGAACCGCCCGATGCCGCCGATTTTATCAACAATTCGCCGACTGCTTTTCCACCCATCAATGGTTTGTTGCTGTACCCGATATCAGCACCGGGAATCGTTGCGGTGGTTGATCCGAATGGACCACTGACGTTTAAGTTCGGAGCGTACTATTTTGACCGGTTCCATTCATCGGCCTTTGATCAGGCGCTGAACACTTTAGAGCCAACGAGTCTGCCCGTCGGCACTTCGCTGATTGGTGAGCTGGATTACTCCTGGCAGCTTGGGAAAAATAGACCGGGAGTGGTGGCGGCCGGCGGAACTTGGCGTACCGGCCATCTCCCGACGCCCGACGGTGCGGTGCATTCCGGAGGGGCGGCCCTTTACTCATATTGGGATCAGACCCTCTGGGCCGGACGAGGCGGCGAGAATATTGCCGCATTCATTACGCTCGGCGGAGGCAGTTCACAGGTTGCCAACAGCGCCAGCGTAGACCTGTGGTCCTCGGCAGGTTTGGCAGCTAACGGCCTGATTCCAGCCAGGCCCCAGGACCAGTTAGGCCTCGGTTATAATTGGGTGCACATCAGTTCGCAGGCGAATTTACCCAAACCGGATGAACTGAATTTTGAGGGCTTTTACGCCTTTAATTGTGGCCACGGCGTTACATTGCAACCTGATCTGCAATACTACGTCAACACCGGCGGCGGTGTGTATCCAGATGCTCTGGTAGCGACGATACGGCTGAGTCTGGCATTCTGAGCGGCTGGCTGATCCCCTTTACCGAAATCTCGGAACATTCATGCGGTCGCAAGTGTGGGGACGATCACCTTCAGCCCTCTTATACCGGCGAAATGGCGAATATTAAACGTTGCCAAGGTGCTGCCACGTTCAATGGCCGTGGCGGCGATGATAACGTCATAACATTACGTCAGCATCAAGCATTATCGCCATTTGTCCGCCTGCAACCTGAGGGCCTCGTGAGCGGCGTGCCGATCCCGACGCCACCTCTTGGCTTCGGCGGTTGACAATAATTCTCCCGATAATATCTCCGCCAAGTGCGTGGCCGAACATACCTTCGCCTTCGCGGGTGCTAGCCGGGCGTAAGGCAAGCCATTTTTAACCAGCACATACGTAACCTGCTGGTAATGCACCCGGTTGACACAATCGGCGAAATTGCGGGCGGCCTGCGTAACGCTTATGGTCGTGTCTTTCATAAAATCAGATTATCATATTGCATGTATAAAGACAAATGTTGTGCCGCTGAAATGTTGCCAAGCACAACATCGACCGCATCGCTAAGTGGCTCTGGGCAGTAGTACGCGGCGAGCACGCAAGTATCAAGGTAGGCCAAGGTTTAATACCGTTCCTGCCGTCGCAGCGCGATGACGGTTTTACCTAGTAGTGCCCTGTTCCACCCATAATTACGGGTGGACGGAGGGCCAAGGGGTTGTGGGCGCGAAGCGAGGAGGATTACGTATGGATACATACGTTGACGACGAGCGACAAAGCCCACGGCCCCTTGGCCCCCGCCCGTAGGGTTGGCCTGAAACCGGCCAT
>JAKBAC010000092.1 GCA_021809365.1 Planctomycetota bacterium
AACGCGTACGGCAGATACAAAACCGTGCGTTGGAAAAATTGCGTTCAACCCTTGATGACCGCATTTTGACCCGTTGACCATTCGGGGTTTCAACTCTTTGGACACCGGGAGCGGGCACGTAGAAATTTCCGCAGTTCGTGACACCCTTCATTGCCGCATATCAGCTGAACTTGGCACTCCCAGATAATGTTCCGGATGGGCATTTCGGGCATCGTGTCGACACTCTTGACCCGCGACATAACCCTGCTTCGTTCGGCCCGGCTTAAATTATCCGTCATTGCCAACCCATCCTGTTTCGATCATTATTATCATAATGTCGTCACCGAGAATAGATAACTTGCGCCGGCTCCTCTCCGAATTGCTTGAGGCGATCCCCGATCCGATCGCCCTTTCCAGTGAGGAAATTTCTCCGCTAATCAGGCGCAAGCTTATGGAAGAAATCGGAATCGCAATCTCGCGATTGGGACTTCTTCGCGAGGCCGCTGACCCCATTCGCCTACCCACCTTTGTATTCGACCCGTCAAACCCCGAATTTGTTGGGCAACTTGTTGGTAGGACGCTCATCGAACAGCCAGCCCATCCCCTTGCCAATGTGCATAAGTTCTACGGGTCGGGAGTGTACGCCCTGTATTATCACGGCGCTTTTGCCGCATACCGGCCTGTCTCGGCAAAGACAACGCCGATCTATGTCGGTAAGGCCGATCCGCCGACGCCGGATGCGAAAAATGCGAAGGAGCAGGGGACGAAGCTATGGACGAGATTGACTGAACACGCCAAAAGCGTTCGCTTGGCGGGTAATTTAGACATTAACGACTTTCGGTGCCGTTATTTGGTGGTCCAAAGCGGGTGGCAGAGGTCGGCGGAGGATTACCTCATCCACCGTTTTACCCCCATTTGGAATCAGTCCACATGTTACGGTTTTGGCAAACATGGCGACGATCCGTCCACACGCGCAAATACCCGTTCACCTTGGGATACTCTTCATTCGGGGCGGCCGTGGGCGACACGTTCTGGAAATAAGGTGAATCCGCTGACCTCCGGACAGGTCATGGAGGGGATTGCCGACCACTACCGCCGGCATCCGCCAGAAGCCTGATCGCCGCCGCGTCAGCCCATTGGTCGGACAACTGCGCAGCCGGGCTAAGTACCTCACGGAGTCTTTTGGCAACCACCTCCCCGAGCAAGGCGGGCACCGCGTTACCAAGTTGCCGCATACTTTCGGTCCAAGAGCCTTCGAATCCCCAATTGTCCGGGAATGTCTGGAGCCTGGCGCATTCCCTTACCGTCAGGTATCGGATTCCGCCGCCATCCATCCGGACGGTGTTTTCCCCTCCTGGTACGCCGTGGTCACCCGCCTTTAACGCCTTCGCCGGTTCATCCATCGAACTGCCATCGTGGCCTGCATAACTCCGCGCACCGGGATTTTGGAAATGGTTCTTGAACTTACGGCTGCTCTCCCCCGGAGCCAAAACAGGCAGATCAGCGATGGCATCGCGAACGGTGCGCCAGGGATTTCCGAGCATTCCCGGCACTAATCCGCCAAGCGAATTTACCCTCCGGCGAATCGCTGGTGTGATGGCTTGGCGGGCAGCCTTTGCGATTTCGTGCCGCTCCCAATATTTGCCTGTTACCCATTTATCGTAAAGCAGCGCGTCCTCGCTGTGGGTCGCATGGGGAAATGAGAACTCTACTCCCAAATCTGATCGAATGCCCACAATAAAGACTCTGTGCCGATGTTGGGGAACGCCGAAATCCGCCGCGTCCACAAGCCTGAAAACCACATGATACCGCAGGCCCGAAAAGCGCCCTTTTGTCGCCTGCTTTTCCAGTCTGGCCAAATGGTCAACCCATTCCTCATCGCCCTTCGGTACCAACGTCGGGAATGTCAATTGTTTGATTATATAGGAGTAATAGTTTGCGAAGTTCCGCCGCAACAGGCCCCTCACATTCTCAAAGATGAACGCCTTTGGCGCTATTTCCCGCACGGAGCGAATGGCCTGTGGAAACATATTGCGGCGGTCGGCGGCACCGAGGTGTTTGCCGCCGAGCGAAAATGGTTGGCATGGTGGCCCACCAATAACTACGTCAACCTTCCCTCCATGCCGGGAAAAGTCATATTCCCGCACGTCTTGTTCAAGGATATTCCAGTCCCTTGCCGGCGCAACGTGGTCAGCCTTGTTTCGCCGCAAAGTGGCGCACGCGAAGCGGTCGAAATCAATCACGGATTCATGCTCGAACCCCGCATGCGCTGCGCCTATCGCAAGTCCACCGGCTCCGACGAATAATTCAATTGAACGCAACGAACGCTCCCCTTTAACTAGATAAGTATTAAACCCGGTTGTTGCGGAACGTGCAACCCGCCGGCATCGCCGTGCCGGCATCGCCGCGACGAAACCCTTAGGCTTCGCCATCGATTGCGCATGCTTACGGGCGTTTTTGTTCCAGCAACCGGGCGGGCCATTGGGTTGGCAGATCGGGGACGATAAAGGTTTTGCTTTTTTCTCCATCAACCGCGCTGGGAATTTTGCGTGTGACGGCCTCCGCGGCAAGATAGCCGCTGCGAACAGCGCCTTCCATGGTGGCCGGCCAATTGGTTTTTGTGTAGTCGCCTGCGAGGAATAAATTTCCAATGCCGCCCGGGGGTGGCTCCTGCGCCGGTCGCCACGCATCGCAGCCGGGCAGGGGGGAAAAGGTAGCGCGTTTTTCAATGACTATTTTTTGTCGCAGCAGGCGGGCCGAAGAATCAGGAAACAACTGTTGAATCTGCTGTTGGAATAATTCCGCGCACTGTTCTCGGGGCTTATCCACCCACTGCCGCGCCGCGCTGATCACGCCGTGGAGAATTTTCCCTTCCGCATCTTTCCGAAACAGCCATTGCAGCGGCCCTTCAAATAACGCGGCATGGGATAACCTCATCACCGGCTTATCAAACCAGAGATGCGCCCCCAATATCGGCACGGATTCAAGTTTGTCCAGATGCGCGAAGCGTCCATCCGCAGTCCGCAGTTGTTCCGGAATCCATCGTTGTACCGCGTGATAATTGGTGGCCAGAATCACAGCATCGGCGGCGAGCATTTCACCGGTGTGCAGCATGACCCCTGTCGCCCGGCCCCCGGCAAAAACAATTTCCGAAACCCGCGTACCCAGGCGCACATCCGCGCAGGGCCGATGGGAATACAGTTCCTCCAGGGCACACCCCGGCAGGCCCACCACATAACCATGCTGGTTCATCAGCATGGCATCCTGAAAAACTTCTATCGCATATTTGCTGCTGGCTTGGCGCGTTTCTTCGTTTAGCGCACTGATTAACACCGGATCATAAAACCGCTGAATCACGCGGTCGCTTTGCCGGTGCTCCGTCAGCCATTGGCCAAAGGCCTGCCCCTCCAGCTTTTCCCGCCCGGACTTTCCCATGCGCAGCATCGCCAGCATGGCGGTTATGACTTGCCGTCGCTCCGGAAGGGTCAACGCGCTAAATCCCAGCATGGCCGGACCCAGATGCAAAGGTGCCGGCAGACCCGAAACGCCCCAAAGATCAAATTGCCGGCCGGCTGCATCCAGAAAATGCACGCGACGATAATACTCAATGCGGTCCGCGACATTCAGACGTTTATATAAATCCTGCAAATTCGTGCAGCAGCCCAGCAGCACATGCTGGCAGTTATCCAGGAGTTGATCGCTTTCCGGGTCTTCAAAGGAACTGGCCCGGCCTCCAAGTTCCCGCCGCGCTTCTAATAATGTCACGCGATAACCGCAGGAATCAGCCGCCGCCGCCGCGGCTATGCCCGCTAACCCGCCGCCGACAACAACGACGCGTGGTCCGGCGTTCTGACTTCCATGTTGAGGATTATTTACCGACAAAATTTTATCCCGTTCACGTTGTTAAAAAAGCTGTTGGCCGCACCTCGGCTTGTGCTATGGCACCGCCCCTATTTTCCCGCGCTGCGGCACCGCAGGGCAATCCAGGTTTTTGCCACTGCGCCAAGGCGCACGCGGCCACGCAGCACCTGCTTCGGATGACGTGCGATCTTGCGCAAAATGCCATGATAAATCGCGGTCATCGCGGTCAACGCCGCGACATTTCCCGGCGTAATCCGCTGGTCCAGCGGTGCAGATCGGACAAATAACCGCTCCGCAAACTCAATATGGTGCTGCATCAGCGCCTGAAAGCCTTCAGTAGCTTTTCCGCCCGTCAGATCATCGCCGCTTACGCCGCAGCGCAACATCTGCTGTTGCGGAAAATAAATGCGGCTTCTACCCGCATCTTCCTTCACATCCCGCAGAATATTGGTTAATTGAAATGCGATGCCCCGATCCACCGCCAAAGCTACTGTCTCCGCACCGCCGGTAAAACCCCATATATGAATACTGGCCACGCCCACCACCCCGGCTACGCGATAACAATACTGCTGCAGATCGGCATCCTTTTCCGGCTGATGGAATTCCAGATCCTGCTGTTGGCCGTCGATCATGTCATCAAAAAGCGCGGGGGGAATCGCGTGACGATGCACACACTGCGTAAAGGCGGCCCATCCCGGCCACGCAGGGCTTTCCATCGCGGGTAAGGCCTGCCCGGCAATCGCCGCATGGGTTAGCGCACGGAATTGATTCAGCAGTTCCCGGCGTTGCGCTAATGGCAGATCAGCCGAATCATCCGCCAGATCATCCGCCCGTCGCATCCACGCATACAGCGCAAACATGCTGGACTTGGCCGGTTCCGGCAGCAGGCGTAAGCCGTAATAAAAGTTTCGCGCCTGCTGCTGCGTTACCTGGCGGCAATAGTCGCGTGAGGCCTGGAAATCCGGCGACGCTGCGGCACTAAGCACGGAGGTGCTCATCGTGTGCCTCCGGAAAAGACCGCCAGTGCCCCTGCCGCAACCGCCCGTACCATCAGGCTAAGTTTTTGCGTTTTGCCCAGCGCCGGGCGACGCGAGAGCGTATCATAATTTTGCCCACGAATGGCCGCTAGAACTGCTTGGCCGCCCCGGCTGAAAAGAGAAATCTGCGAACGCAGTTGCCGATGAATCAGCGGCAAAAGAGCCAGGCCTTCATCAAACATCCCCTGGCAGCGATCCACCTCAAATTTCAGCAGCGCGCGGTAATGATCATCGCAGCGTCCGTCACGAATCTGTTGTTCATCCACATTAAATTTACGCATGGAGTCGGCGGGCAGATAAATGCGATCACGCTCGAGAATATCTCGGCGTACATCCTGCCAGAAATTGGCCAACTGCAACGCCGTGCAGGTTTTATCTGATAACATCTGCCGCTGCGGGTCGCGGTATCCCGCCAGATACAAGACCAGGCGGCCCACAGGATCGGCGCTTCGGGTGCAGTAATCCGCCACCTGAGAAAAGTTTTCGTAACGGTTTATTCGCTGATCCTGTTCAAAAGCGCTGATTAAATCCAGAAAGGGCTGCCGGGGAATATCATGTCGGTTAATGGTTTCAGATAAAGCGGTGAAAACCGCGGTTTGGGTTTTTCCGCTGTAACACGCCTCGGTCTGTCGCCGGAAATCCGCCAAATATTGTAGCGCCAGTTCCGTATCGCCAACTTCATCCCCCAGATCATCGGCAGTGCGGCAAAAAGCATAAATATTGCAGAAATCCTGGCGCAGGGCCTTGGGCACCAGATGCGAAACCACGGTAAAGTTTTCATAATGTTCATGCGCCAGCCGCCAGGTATAGCGCCGCGCTTCGGCAACATCGGTCATGGGTGCAAAGGCCCAATGCACGGTGGCGGGGGGGGGGCTGGAGGCTTCAATGGTCATACCCTGTATATCTCGTAATGTGGACTGTAACGCGGCAACTGAAATAATTCCATCCTTCATGTTCCACAAATGCGGAAGTCAGCCGCCTTTAGCCGGGCCGCCGAATTCGTCGGGGCATCGCCAACAAGCCCTGCTTTATGGTAATATAACCGCTCGGCGGCCTTGTTGTCCCGGACGCCAGATGTCACCTGAAGGTGGCAAGCGGGCGCTGATGATGCGCCGCGCGGACAGCAAGGCGTATTGGCCTTTGATATGGCACCATGAATTCGGAGATGCGGAATGAAAATTATCCTTGCTAACCCGCGCGGTTTTTGCGCGGGTGTGAATATGGCCATTGAGTGCGTAGAACGGATGCTCAAACTCAAAGGCGCTCCAATTTACGTTTACCATGAAATCGTGCATAACCTGCACGTGGTGGAGCGCTTCACCCGGCAGGGCGCGGTGTTTGTCAATTCCATTGATGAAGTACCCGAAGGTTCTACGGTTGTGTACAGCGCCCATGGCGTATCACCGGAAGTGCGTAAGCGTGCCGCCGAACGGCGGTTAATTCAAGTGGATGCCACCTGCCCGCTGGTTACCAAGGTGCACAATGAGGCGATCCGTTACGCCAAGCAGAAATTTACCATTGTTCTCATTGGTCATGCGGATCATGATGAAGTCGTGGGAACGCTGGGCGAAGCGCCCGATGCCATCACCATTGTTGAAAGTGCCGCAGATGTTCATCAGTTGGAAATCCCTGATGATCACCGCGTGGCGTATCTGACGCAAACGACACTTAGCCTTGATGACGCGGCCAGAATTATTGCCGAACTGAAGAAAAAATTTCCCCGCATTCAAGCCCCTCCCAAGGATGATATCTGCTATGCCACCACCAACCGTCAGGCGGCGGTGCAAAAACTGGCTCCGGATTGCGAGCTGGTCCTGGTGGTGGGAAGCCAAAACAGTTCAAATTCCAAGCGACTGGTGGAAATGGCTGAAAACCGCGGCACCCCATCGTATCTGGTCGATGATGCTTCGCATGTGAATCATGCCTGGTTTAACGGTATTAATGTTGTCCTGATTACGGCCGGGGCGTCGGCTCCGGAAGATTTGGTCCAGGAAATTGTGGATGTGCTCAAAGTGCGGTACGGAGCCACCGTGGAATCCCGCCATGTCACCGAAGAAGACATGCACTTTGAACTGCCGCTGTCCCTGCGGAAGCTCGAACAGCAGCATACCGCCGCAGCCGTTGCGGATTGATGCAACAGGTAAAGGCCGCCCGGTCCGAAAAAACGGAAAAGGGCACCGCCGCCGACTGAATTCGTATAAGCTTTATCGGCTTTGTGCCGATAAGATAGCAGACTGCGATGTCAGGGAGGCTTTCCCTGCAGCGTAATTCGAAGCATTGAAGGTCGTCGGACATGAATTTTCTGCGTAGATTCCCAATGCTGGCTTATACCCTGGTGTTTCTAAGCCTGCTGGCCTTCAATTACGCCGCGGAAAACTATGGCCTGCTGGTTTTATCACTCACTGCGGTGGTGGTAAGCTGGTGGCTCATTGAAACTGGTAACGGCCTGGTCGTGCCGCGGTGGCTGATCAATTCGGGTGTGCTGGTTGTGGCCTTGGGGCTATTCTGGGAACTGGTGGTGTACCAGCAGTCGAATTTGCTGCTGGCTTTAGGCCACTTCATGGTCGGGCTGATCCTGTGCAAATTGTTTGAGAAAAAAGCCAACCGTGACTACGGCCAGATTCTGCTTCTTAGCCTGCTGTTAATCCTCTCCGGTGCCATTCTTACCGTTTCCCCGGTTTACGCCCTGATTCTTCTGGTGTATCTGGGCCTGGGGCTGTATACAAGTTTGGTATTTCACCTGCAGTGCGAAACCCAGCGGGCCATGCAGCGCCATGCCGCCGGTGATCGAATGATGATTATGCCGGGACAGCAAGCGGTGATGGCCAGAGACGTGCGCCGTATAAGTGTGGGGGCGGGAATGTTTCTGTTTTTTTTCGCCTGCGGCATATTTGTGATGTTCCCCCGCACCAATATGCCGGGATTTTTGGCCAAGTGGCGCATTGGCGGTACTTCCGCCACCGGCCTGACCAACCACATTCAATTAGGGCGCTTCGGCCAGCTTCAGCAAAGCAACGCTGTTGTGGCGGAAGTTCGCATTACCCAGGACGGGCAAAATATCGGCAGTCGCGGAAATCAGCCCTATTTCATGAGCACCACGCAAAACTTTTACAACGCGACCACCCATGAATGGTCTCATGCCCACCATCCAAGATGGTGGCACCGGCCGCAAGGGAGGCCGGGACCGCAAAATGCGGGTATGCCCAGAGCTTTTCCAACGCCAACCGGCCTTATTCCCGGCCGGCCGCCGTCGCCCGGAATCAGGATGCTGATGCCCGGAGCTATGCGCGGGCCTATGCACGGTCCCCGGCCCGGAGCAATTTCCGAATCCATGCAACCGTCCGGCCATGGGGCAACGTCGCGCCACGCCGGTCGCAAATCGGTCCACTCCCCAGGCCCCGCAAAACGTCGCGGGAATTGGAGAAAGCGATGGAGGCAAAGATTTGGTCCGGTTCCGCAGTATCCCAAATCCATTATTCTTAAGCACCACGGTCTTACCCCCGTTGTGCCGCGCCGCGATTTTTCGCCGGTTGGCTTAATTACCCAGACGTATACCTTTTCCAATACCTTTCGCTCCGGCCCGGTTCTGGCTATCTGTCCGCCTGTGACCATCTCGTCACCTGATCTGCAATCGGTCGTGGCTTTACGTGATGGAACAATTCTCGCCGATACCTTCGGACACAGCTTGACCTATACCGTTCAAAGTCCCTGGAAATATAATTCATCGCTCATCGGCCCTGCCAAGCCGACGTTGTTCCCTGTCATGTTTCAGCAGTCTATGTTCGAAATGTATTATCCCCCGGAGGAATTAAGATCCGCCAGCATCCCCAAACGTGTAGCGGCACTGGCCCGAAAAATTGCGGGGCCGCTCTTGAAACGCAAGCGAACCAGGGCCAATGCGGAAAAAATTGATACGCTCCTGGCGGATAAATTCTGCGATTATCTGCGCCAAAATTACCCCTATTCCTTTGATATGACCCCGGTGAATCCCAACATTGATCCCACCGAGGATTTCCTTTTTAACAAAAAAAAGATCGGGGCCTATTGCGAATATTTTGCCTCCGCTATGGTGATGTTCTGTCGAAGTGTTAAAATTCCCGCGCGCATGGTATCAGGCTTTCACGGCGGAGATTACAACCCCGTGGGCGGATATTATGTGATTCGCGAAAAATTCGCCCATGCCTGGGTGCAAGCCTGGATTCCGCGGCGCGGCTGGGTTCTGTTTGATCCATCTCCAATCACCTCTCTTACCGGTGTACAGGGTCAAGTGACCTGGTTTACCGAGGTAGCGGATTTTTTCCAGTGGCTGCGGCTCAAGTGGCTGCATAATATCATCACATTCAATCAGACGATGCGCAAAGCCATTATTGCAAAAATCATGACCTTCGCCAAAGCCGTAATGCAGACGATCACGCATTTTGCCCGCGCCATCGGCGATCGGGTGCGGCAATTTTTTAAGCATGTAGCCATGGATATATGGATGAAAATTCTCATGGGTATCGCCGCTGCCGGATTAATTCCCATAGGCATTCTGATCTATTCGCGCTGGAAGCGCCGGGGAAGCGTGGCCGGCAAAGCGGTGCGCTCCATGGATCGCAAAGTTCAAAAACGAATGATGCGCGAACTGATGTTTATCGATCGTCTCATGAAACTTTTAGGCCGCACCGGCGTGGCCCGTCAGGCGGATCAGACACCGCGGGAATATGTTCAAGCGGTGGGCGAAAAGACCGGTTTGGACCTCGCGGAAGCCCTGCGCGTTGTAGGCGTATTTTATGATATCCGCTTTGGCGCGTATCACATGTCCGCCCAACTCGCCGGCATCGTCAAGGAGAACATGACCGCCGTCGAACAAAAAATCCACGAAAGCCGTCGCAACCGCCGCCGAGGCCCCCGTTAGAGCACCGGATGGTAATCCGGTGGTCGATCCCGTGCCGCCCAGCCGTCCACCCCTTAAACCAAATATCGCGCCAAGTCTATAGCCGATGGCCGTGGCCGACGCGAATGCCCGGGCCGAGGCGTGCAGATTCATCACGAGAACCAAGGGAAAGATCGCCAGTATAGCCTGATACCCCTGGCCAGCGAAACAGGCTGAAAAGCAGATAAACATCACATCCCGTGTAAGCCACTGAATCTTTGGTTCCGAAGCTGCAGGAATCGTATCACGGATATTATGCGTTTTGCGGCCATTCGCCCTTGTGGTCAACTGCAACGAAAAATAACACGCTGCCCGCCGGGCCGCCGATTGCCGCAAAAGGGTGCCGCCGCCCATCGGGAAAAAACAGCGGGCATGGGTCAGTAGTTTGCCGAACGCCTGCGATAATATGGCGTGAGCCCGCCCGTAAGTTGGAAACCTCAGCCGCTCAAGAAAAATATTTATTTTTTGCTTGACACGCGGGGGGGGGGGTAAACTATACTCCCGTCTGACAGTTTTCACCAGCGTGCCCGGCCATTTGGGTATTTGCGGAGTGTGCAAAGTGTGCGGGAAGTTGTGCTTCTGGTTGCGTACATGCTTTCGGCCATGGGCCTTACGATTCTGGTCGTTTGGCCCAAGGATGGCCCAGGTGCTTTTGCACGCGAAAAAGTGCTGCGAAGAATACTGCCCAAG
Organism: Planctomycetota bacterium; assembly: GCA_021809365.1. The sequence continues at coordinate 10,483 of JAKBAC010000092.1, forward strand.
TTTTCCCACGGCGTGTTGGACTGTTATATCTGTTTTAGCTTCTGGGCGGGACTTTTGCTCTCGTTCCCCTGGTGGTGCATGTACCGACAGGGTTGGATTTGGTTTGGCTGCTTAATAGTACCGGCTGTGTTCTGGCTGGTCACGGGCAAGGGGAAGTAACAGCTGCGGGGTAAGGCACTATGGGATGCTGCGGTGGACGGAAACTTCCGGAACAGGGGCGGCAGCTTCAGGGCCACGCGGTGGCGTCGGCGGCACAGCAGACCCATGCGGCACCGGCCATGCAATCCAGCGCCACCGGCGCAGGCCGCCGGGAGTTTTTGCGTCAGGCACCTCGGCGGTCAGGCCAGACGCCGACTTCTCGAAAGGCCGTCGGCAAGCAGGCCGCGCAGTCCCATGGTGCGTGAATGTAACAGGGCAATTAGACCCTGCGGCGTCCCACAACGCCATAATTAGCAGCGGGCTGCCGGGTAAGTGGCAGCGGCAAAGGTACGTTGCATCGTTGCCTTTTTACGGTGATGAATAGTTCACCACAAGACCAGCCTTGATGCGGAGCAGTTTCCATGGGTAACACCCAGAATTGCCAGTTCATTGAAGCCACGCTGTGTCCCGGCTCCAGCGGCACATCGCCGCTTTGGATCAATAAGGCATTGCTGGCCGGTCGCAACCTCGGCGGTGGCGGCGCGCTTACTTACAACGGGGCGTGTTACACCGTTCCCGCCAATGCCCAGCCGCAACAGCCCAGCGGCGGTGGTTACGCCAGCGCGGGATACCTGGGCACGATGTCGGCGAACTGCGATGATTGTTGCGCGGTAAAGCCGGAATCCGTATACTTTGATTGTACGGGTACCGGCACTGCCACTGTTAATGTTTCCGGCCCGCCGGATTCGACCGTCTATCTTTCATGGACCAGTTGCTATCTGGTGGTTAACGGTGTGGGGCCGACCAGCGGCGGCAATAGTAGCACCATTACGCTGGGCAGTAGCGGCGGCACGTTTACCGTGGGGACCTCCGGTGAAGTATGTCCGATTCCCTGCCCCGGCGGCCCGGTGGGCATTGGTGTCGGGACCAGTCCGGAGGGAGACCAGTGCGGCACCGTTGCGGTCTATACCGGTTGCATGCCCTGTCCGGAAACGCCGACGACCCTGACGGCCAGAATCACCATGCCGGTCTCGGACTGGGACTCTGGCGGATACGGTTGCCGGACCATCAACCAGGCAAGTGGATCGTACACCCTCCAACCGGCAAGCTCCGGCCCCGGCACGGCCAACTGCTCGTGGTTTAAGAGCTTTCCACCCACCTACAACCTACCGTTAAACTTGGAAATACAGTGTGTCAGCGGAAGCGCTTCGTACCCCGGTACCGAGGTGGGTCAGCTGTACTGGCAATTTTCGATCAATGGAGGAACCCCATTGGTGCTCTGCTATTGCTCCAACGGGCAGACCCCGCCGAGCAAGCTTCAGACGCTTCAATACTACGCCGGCTACCTGAAGTACGAAGGGCCGGTGCCGTTGGGCACCTGCACTCTGGCAGATGTACCCTTCGGCTACGATCCGGCCTATCCGCCTTGTCCCGGACCCGGGCCGGCCACAGTTATTATCACAGCTTAGCCAGGAGTAGCCAAAACCATGGCCGTAAATCTGAATTCCTGTCAATCTCCGCCACCGGTTACGTGTACCAGCCAGTGTTGTCCCAAGGGGCCGACCAGTTCGACACTTGGCGGCCACACCAGCAGCGGCGGGGCCGGTGGTGGCTCCGGCCCCAAGCCCGGTCACGGCCCCGGGGGACCTCGGCCCCTGCCACGGGGGATGGGAACCGCCATGGCCAATTCCGTCATGCTGGCCACGGGCGAATTTATCTTCTCGCTGGACCTACTTTCCGCCCCCGCCGTCGGCGGTGTCAGCGGCTCCTGGCAGTTTTCCCTCCAGTATCTATCCAACAATGGAATCAATGATTTGGTGGGCCTGTATTGGAACCACAGCCAGAACTATCAGCTTGTGCAGTTGCCCAATAGTGATCTGGTATTACTAACCCCCGACAACCTGCAGGAAACTTTTATCTATAACGGCAACGGCCAGTGGCTCTCCGGCTACAACAGCACTCAGGCCACGCTGGTGGAAATCAATGCTGGAACCGCCAACGACACATTTATCCTTACCAGCAACGCCGGCACAGTGACGGAATTCTTTGGCTTTTATTCTTCGATTACCACGCCGGGCCGAATGAAAAGCACCACCGATCGCTATGGCAACAGCCAGACACTCACTTGGACCAGCGTGGGAGGCGTAGAGCAGCTTTCCAGCATCACCGACGCTTATGGTCGCACGACCAACTACAGCTATTACAGCGCAAGCGGCAATTATCTGCTTTCCCAGATTACCGACTTTATGAACCGGCAACTCAACTTTTATTATGATGCCGCCAAGCACCTGACTGCCGTCATTCTGCCCAGTATCAACAATACCGCCAGCGGCAATGCCTATCCCGACGGTACAGCCTATGTGTTCCAATACGATATCAACAACCCCGATGCCAATCGCCAGAACGATCTAATTAAAATCTGGTATCCCAACCAGACCCTGCCCTACATGACCAGTCGCAACGTGGATGTCGCCTCGGTCTATGCCAGTGCCACACCGCGTTATGTTATCGCCTATGGCCGGACCTCTACCGCTATCAACTACGGTGCGGTAGTCTCCGAAACCGTTGGCGATCCCGCCAATGGCGTTGGAGGCACCTATACCTTCAGCTACAGCAATACCAATCTGCCTGCCAACATTATTGATCCCAGTGATCCAATTGTCAGCCAGACCACCATGACCGACCGCAACGGCAATGTCAAAATATTTAACTTCAACTACAACGGCATGGTCGTTATGATGCAGGAAAACACCAATCGCAACAAATCCAGCCTGGAAGTCGGCCCCTACATCACATGGACCCAATACAACGACCAGAACCAGAAACTCCTGGAAGTCTTTCCCGCCGGTGACAGTATGGCCTACAGCTACGATACCGGCATGATCGACTTTGGCTC
>JAKBAC010000093.1 GCA_021809365.1 Planctomycetota bacterium
ACAGCGATAAAATTTTCGCGCTGCGCCACGGGCCGGCAAAAAATCATCTACTGCGAACATGCTTTTCACGGGCTGACCACCGGATCACTGGCCATTAACGGGGCCGACTTCTTCCGAGAGCGGTTCGGCGATTTGCTGCCGCATACGGAGGCGGTTCCATTTAACGATCTGGTTTCACTGGAAAAGGCCTTGGCCAAGCAAGATGCTGCGGCCTTTATTCTTGAGCCTATTCAGGGAAAAAGCTGCGAGCTTGTCGCAGATGGTTATTTGGCTGAAGCGCAACGCCTGTGCCGCAAGGCCGGCACTTTATTGGTGGTGGACGAAGTGCAATCCGGTATGGGCCGCACGGGAAAATGGTTTTGCTTTCAGCATTGGCCCGAGGTAGAGCCGGATATTATCTGCGTGGCCAAAGGGCTTTCCGGCGGGTTTGTCCCCGTAGGTGCGGTGATAACGCGGCCCCGCATTATGGATGCGGTATTTAATTCCATGGAACGCTGTGTGGTGCATTCCAATACCTTTGGCCAAAATGATCTGGCCATGGCGGCGGCCTTGGCCAGCATTCAGGTCATTGAAGAAGACAAGCTCGTTGAAAATGCCGATGAACTGGGACGCTACACCATGGCACGCCTGGCGGAAATCGGAAAAAGCTGCCCATTTGTGACGGAAGTCCGGGGCAAGGGCCTGATGTTCGGTATTGATTTTGCGCGTCCGGAAAATTCTCTGAAACTTCGTCTGGCCTGGGACATGCTGCATAAACTTAATTTTGGCGTGTTCGGACAGATGATTATTATTCCACTGCTGAAAAAGCACCATATTCTCACGCAGGTGGCGGGTTACCACACTGAGGTGATTAAATTTCTACCGCCGCTGGTGGCCACGAAACAGGATATGGACTGGTTCCTGCAGGCCATGCAGGAAGTTCTGGCTGATACACAGAAATTCCCCGGTGCCGCGTGGGATACCGTATTGGGGTTGGCAAAAAATGTTGTGAAGGTGTAGCACACGCCATTGCGTTCCGCGTTGTTGCTGCAACGGCAAGCGGGCAATGCGCCATGTTGCTTTCCATTTTATGGGTCCAATCCATCGAAGAGTTTTGAAGGACACGCTGCGGCTCACGCGGTACCCCCGCGTGGTACTGGCCATCGCACTGATACTGGCAGCGATCAGCGCTTTTCTGGCGTGTACCCGGCTGCGAATTTCCACGGATCAAAACAAACTTTTTTCCAGCCATGTCACATTCTTCCACCAATATCTCCAATTTATCAAACAATTTCCTGAAAATGAAGCGGCGTTTATAGTGATTAAAGCACGTGATCCGGCCCATGCACCGGCAAGCAGCCAATGGATCGCCGCGGCGAATGCTGTCACCGCATCGCTTAGAAAATTGCCCAAATATGTGGTATCCGTGGACAGCCACGTGCCTTTGAAAAAGCTTGGCAATCAGGGGCTGTTGTTCGCCCATTGGCCTGACGTCCGGGCGGCCTCCGCCGGTGCGCAGTCGCTGGCGCAGCTGGGGACAATCTGGGGGGAAAAGCCCGGCGTGCCGATTTCCTTTCTGGGCAAGACCCGTATCGTCCGATTTTTGCGACTTCTTGCCGCCCAGCCGCCCGCCGTACAAACCACCACGTTTGCCCGGACGCTGGCACAATCCTGGACGCATGCGATAAATCAGAGTCCGGCAAAGTCTGTCCCGATACCCGATTTATCAACACTGTTATCTTACCGCCCGCCAACGCCTGGCGCTGCGGGATATTACTACATCCGCGCCGGCAACGGGTCAGAGCATTTACTGCTGATCAAAGTCTATCCCAGATTTACTTATGATTCCCTGGCCGCGGTATCCCTGCCGTTGGAGAAAATCCATGCGGCCATGGTGCAGACCGCCCGTGCGTTTCATTCCCAGTTCACCTTCGGAATGACCGGTCGCCCCGTTCTGGCGGCGGATGAAATGCGCATTACCACAGCGGATAGTGACAAAGCTGAAACGCTGGCGATGATTGTCGTGCTGATCGGCCTGATTCTGATGCTGCGCTCCATCTGGATGGGGTTTGCCGCGGGAATAACGCTGGCCATCGCCATTGCGTGGACCTTTGGATTTGCCACAGTTTTTGTGGGCGAATTGAATCTGCTTTCCACCGTGTTTGTCATTGCCCTGATCGGCATCGGCATGGATTATCTTATTCAGATCATGGTGCGCTACCGCCGGGAAGCGCGGCGTTATGAACGTCAACAAGCGGTCTGGGCACGGGTATTCCGCTACGCCGGCCCGCCCATCGCGACTGCCTGCGCCGGTGCGGCCGGGGCATTTCTTGTCGCGTTGACCACCCATTTTCGCGGCGACGCGGAATTGGGGTTAATCGCCGGCAGCGGCTTGCTGCTGTGCCTGCTGGCTGGTTACACGGTACTGCCTGCGCTGCTGGTGCTGTTCCCTCCGAAACTCGGTAGAGTTCAACCCGGCCAACGGTACACGGATAATCGCCCCCCGCCGCGGGCGGGTTTGAAAAATTTTCTTGGTCTGGGCCTGTGGCTGGCAATTCTTATTGGGCTGATTCCCTTTGCGCTGCGCCTGCGGTTTGATCCGAATCTGCTGGATTTACAGGCCCGCGGCTTGACCTCGGTCAAACTCGTGAAGGAAATGCCCACATGGTACGCCGTTGTGCTGTCAAAATCTTTGAAGCAATTAGCTCCCATTCAAGTTACACTCAATAAAGCCGCCGCTGGATTTGAATCTCCAATCTTGTCCACCAGCAGCATTCTGGATACCGCGAAGAAGCAGAAATACCTGGCCACGCGCAGCACGGCCTTGCGCCAGATTCACTGGCGTGATCCGGCTGCCGTGGCATCAGGAGATCTTCGCGGCATCGCTCTGGCCGCCAATGCTTTGGCCGCCACGTGGGATAAAGCATCTCATGGCACGGCCGCATCATCCGCCGCATCATCCGCCGCATCAGCGCAGGAAGCTGTCGCATCCCTGCGAGTGTTTGCCGCAAAATTAAACGCGGCAACCGGCCGGCAACGGGATGTTGCGGCGCAGCAACTCTCCCAGTGGCAAAGGAAGTTCAGTCGATCGCTGGCGTCCGCGGCGGCGATGCTCACGCCCGGATCCTTGGATACAGCGCGCCTGCCGCTTCAGATTCGCCGCCATTTTCGCTCTGCGGCCGGCGAATATGCTTTGTATATCTATCCGCGTTTTGATCTTTGGGATCAATCGCGCCTACGGCAGTTTGTCGCCACGCTGCAGGGCACAGCCCAAAAGCCCGGCCTGGTCCCGACAAACGTTGATTTAACCGGCATTGCCATTCAACTGTATCATTCCACAGCATCCATTCGCGCGGCGTTCCTGCAGACTACAGTGCTGGCTTTTCTGGTTGTTCTTTTTCTGGTGTATCTGGATCTGCAATCCTGGGGGCGCACGGCGATAACGGTTTCAGTGCTGGCTCTGGGCCTGCCGATGCTGGTGGGGATCATGGGCGTGCTGGGATTAAAATGGAACTTCGCCAACTTTTTTGCCATGCCGATTCTTATCGGTGCCGGGCATGAATACGGCGTATTTATGATGCATCGTTACCGGGAGGCGGAACATAATCCGCGGCGCATCTGGCGATTCTGGGATGTCAGCGAACGGGCGCTGCTGATGTGCGCTTTTGTAACATGCAGCAGTTTTGGCTTTCTTGGACTTTCCCGCGACCGCGGCATCGCCAGCCTGGGAGTGATCATGGCACTGGGAATTGCCTGCATCTATCTGTCAGCCATCTTTGTCATCCGCCCGCTGCTGACATGGAGGCTGTCCCATAAAGGCGTTTATAATAAGCTGCAAGAATGAGATTTTACGGTGCTGCCGCGTCAGGATGGGCAGCGCGTGGGGTTGGGACCGCGCTTGCCGATTCGGGGTGCATACTCTTCCTCGGGCTGCGTTCCGCATCGAACCGTGACGCTGCCGCGTCAGGCTAAGGTTGTTTTCCGTAACTGGGCTTCGCAAGCGACCATGGAAGGTACCGTTAGCTCAATGCGGGAGCGTTGAGTTGGCTGCGGGAATGCGGTCTGATGACACGACACGTTCCGGCCCGTCGCGACTGGTGCTGCTTGCCGCACTTGATCAACTGTGGCCGGGGTTTATAAAGAATGCCGCGTTATGGCGCATACGCACGCGGTAGCCCGGATCGGGCCAGCCTTCGTCTCGCCTTATACGGTAATCGGGTAACCGCCCTCGGTATCATTGGCCGCGCGGATGCCGCAGCACCAACGCAACCTTCGATGGGGCGTTGATGGAGACTGGAGCGGCAGTTGTCGCCAGATTATTAGCCGGGGGGACGGATCGCATTCCATCATCGTCATCATCATCTCCGTTGCCGTGGTAATAGCCGCCACCGCCGTCATAGCCGCGGTGGTCGTCGCCCCCTCCGCCGTAGAAACAGCCGCCGAGAGTTACCATCATTGTCGCGGCTAGAAATGGAATGGCCATAAGCCTGAACCGATTTTGGCACCTCATGATGAGAGTCCTCCATATAAGATAGCCAACCTGTGAAACCTGCACATTAAGGCTCCCATTGCGGTCATCATCCGGCAAGACCGCCCCATAAGCCTGCTGAAGCATTATAGCACGCTGCCCCAGGCAATTATTTTTGTCGATGCAGGGCCGGATTTACTACCGCACACATGGCTGCGATATTCAGAGGATAGTTCATAAACGTCTTAATTTGTTCCGCTTCCGCCCCGGGATTGCTGATCAACCCTGCGTGCGAGACGTCATGAACCGCAAAGTTATTCTGCGCCGCCAGCCAGTTATCAACGGCCGTGATCTCTTTGTGAAAGATTGCTTCCAAACGCTGATTTTCAACTGCCGTGGCATTTATTTTCCCCAGCATCGCCTGTTGCGAAGCGACAACTTGTCGCAGGTCACGTCGCATAAGCAGAACATGGTACGAACGGTCCGACGGTAAATCATAAAGCAGGCGATATATCATTTTTACCGCGTGTCCTGCCGCCGTTTGCAACCACTGAGCGTTCCGTCGGGTTTCCTTTACGGCTTCAAGTTCAAAATAGCCATGCGGATTACTGACATCAGCCTGACGGATATGATCCGTGAGCACGGGCATCCCGCCGGCGTGCAGCATGTGCATCATGAGTGACGTGCCTGACCGGGGCAATCCGGAAACGATGATAATGGATGTTGATTCAGACATAATTTCAGCCATGAGCGTGGGCGTTTTGCGGTACTGTCCTGCTTGCTACAGATTGTCTATATAGGCCTGAATTTCTTCCATGGGAACGGCGGAATTAACCGCAACATATAAAATTAATAGACTGAAGATCGCCACGACAATCACATCATAGGGAAATTTCAGGTAGCCCAATCCGCCCGTCATACTTTTGGAACCGATGTAGTCCAAAATCCATAATCCCCCAAGATACGGAAATACCCACCACGTGCTGTTCCATGGTAATGCGGCGATGTTCTTATGTTTGATGGCTCGCCACAGCAAAAATACGATCAGCGCAAGACCGACGACAGTCAGGAGAAAACTAAGCGTCGCCACGCCGGACCAGTACACAATGAGGTTGGAAATAATAAAGGTAACCGGCACCAGGATTCGGGCCATGGGCACGCGAAATGGCCGGGCGGCTTCCGGCAGTGTGCGCCGCAGCGAAAGCAGCACCACCGGCCCAATGCCGTAGGAGAGCACCATCACATCCGAAATTTCGTTGACCATTTTATGCCAGCTCGGAAAAGGCAGCATAAACAGACACCCCACGGCAAAGCTTACCACACCGGCCGCCCATGGCACGCCGAAGCGGTTGAGGCGCTGCAGCGAACGGTGAATAAAGCCGTCTTCGCTCATGGCACCAATGACCCGTGAAGAGGTTGTCGCGTAGATAAAGCCGGTGCCCCCGGGCGATACAATGGCATCGGCATACAGCAACATGGCAAGCCACGCCAAACCAATACCGGAAGCCAACGCTGCCAGCGGTCCGGCACCGACTGAAAATCCTCTGGCATGGTCCAAAGCACCCCAGCCATATTTGGCCAGGTCGGCGGGGTTGATCGCCATAACAAATGCCAGTTGCAGACCCACATAAATGACAATTCCAATTACCACCGATCCGATGACCGCGATGGGAATATAGCGTTGCGGTTGCGAAGTTTCACCCGCCAATTCCACAGCCTGCCGGAACCCCAGAAAACTGAAAATAACGCCTGCTGTTCCTAATGCCGTAAATATGCCGCGAATATTCGATGCCATCTGATGGGGTTGCACATGCAGGTTGGCGGTGTGATGCGCGCCAATAAGTAAACCGAAAATGGTGATCAGCGGTACGGCCAGTTTCCACCAGCCGGCGGTGGTCGTAATACGCATGACCCATTTAATTCCAAACAGGTTCAAGACCGTAAAAAAGGCGAGCATCAGGACCGCAAAGCCGAAACCGGCGGGCGTCAGGGCATGATTCTTGGGATATATCAGCCATGGCCAGATATTGGCCATGTAACCCAGCGTAGCCAGCACTTCCACGGGCGCTACAGAGACATAGCCTAAAAAAAGTATCCAGCTCCAGATACGGGACAAGAGCACGCCGTGGCTTAGATGCGGAAAATGCACGACGGCACCACTGCGCGGAAACATGGTGGCCAGTTCCGCGTATACCAGAGCCAAAAGCAAAATTGCGACCCCGCCGATCAGCCAGGAGAAAACACTTAATGGGCCGGCTTGCTGCGCCGCTTCCATCGGACCTTTGAGCCAGCCCGAACCAATAATGCCTCCAAGGCTGGCGTACAAGAGGCCAATGACCCCTGCCTCCCGCCGCAATCCGCTTGTCTTGCCTGATGTTTCTGCCATGCCTGTCATCAACTCCTGCTCAATAACGTCGGCCGCACTGCTTCACAACCCATGGGCATTATCCCACAAATATCAACATTCGCACGCGGTTCCCGTTGCCAGGGTATCGGGCGTTTGCACGTGCGTCAGGATTTGCGGATAAAAAAGCCGTCGGCACACAACGAGCGTGAGCCGACGGCTTATCAAAATCTACCGCGCTAATAAACAGAATGGCTTCAGGCATTACGCCGCTTCCGCCAAGCCAGAATACCGGCAGCACCGGCCGCCATCAGCAAAAGCGAAGCTGGTTCGGGAACAGGACTGGCCGCGGACGTAGCGGTTCCGGTATCGCCAACCGCAATGGGTGTGTTGGCCGCGCTTTCAAAGGCGTAACCCAAAATCTTGGTGTTGAAATCCACCAGATTGGTCGTTGGTTCCGTCGTGGTGGTGAATGAAAACGCCGCCCATCCGTAGAAATCTTTGCCGTTGGTGCTGGTAGCGCGCAGGCCGGTGTACAACACTTCATGATTACCGGCGTTTACGACGTTGGTACTGTTATAGCCGCCGGTGGCAAATACAAAATTATTTCCGGTACCCCCAACTTCCGTGCCCTTCGGCAGGAATTCGAGTATGGAGGTAGCGGTGCCATTGGCTGCTGCGGCGACGGTTACCGCATCCGTTCCCGGTACCATGCCGGAAAAGGTAAGGCTGGCATCTCCATTAATTCGGTTCAATGAGGTCATCATACCAAGAAAAGCCTTCCCGCCGCCATAGTTGATAAACGCTTCGCCGCCCGGCGTTAAGGTGGACATCGGAGCGTTAAGGGCGGTGTACTGCGGCGTAGCGCCGGCTGTGCCAACCGCCAACATTGACAAGCTTACCGCAGCGTATGCCGCCAGACGGGTATCCAGTGATGGCTGGCCGCCACGGGCCGATTTGGACGAGTTCTGGGATTCAAATGTCATGGAAAATCTCCTGCAAAAAAATTGATGTTACATGTGCACAAAACAATTCGGGGCAAAACCGGCCGCGATTTATCGCCTGGTATTGGTATTGCGGCGACGCGCGGGAATCAAGAATGCCAAAGTGCCAAGGGCCATGAGCGCCAGGGCCGCAGGCTCCGGCACCGCAGCCAATTGTCCCGCCGAGTTCGTGGCCAGCGATGGCGATGTTGCGGCATTGTCGGCGTAGCCAAGGCCGTACATGCCTTCCAATGTTCGCAGAATACTGTAGCTGTTAAACATTTGGCTGGACTGGCCGGGAACATACAGCGACGTATCGCCATTGATGATTGTGGCAATGTGATTGCCATCCTGAAGGGTGTAATCGTTTTCATCCCATGTGACCAGCAGCAGGCTGTTATTGGCTTTGGCCCATTGAACATAACCGTCTAGATTCTGCTGCAGAAATGTGTCGCCGGCCGCAATGGTGCCGTTGTGCATGTCATTTTCCAGATTGGGAATTACAAACGATACGGTCGGCAACGCGGCATAGCCCGCAGCCGTGGTGGGAAATTCGGAAAAGCCTGTCATGGTCGAAAGCGGCAGTTGGTTTCCTGAAACACTGGTGAGAGACGGGTTCACCCAGTTGATTACCGCATTGTGCTTGCGGGCGTAGGTATCATTGGTTGTGCCATTGTTGTACGTCGCCTGATTGTAATTCGTGGAATTATCAATCGCGGAATACGTCTGATTATATTCCTTGAATGAATCCCCCGCGTTAAGTAATTGTGCCGCGAGATTCGGCGTGCTGAAAGGCTCTGAATATTGCGGGCTGCCGGGAACATAATCACCGGTGATGCCTTGATCGCCGCCGGCAAATAAATCCAGATAATTCGGCTGACTGGGGTGCTCGGGCGAATAGGACTGCGTGTACAGCAGGCCGCCATTTCCAATAAGCGTATTATTAATGTAGGGAGCATCTGCGGTGTTGCCCACAATCTGACTATAGGAATGATTTTCTTCAATCACCACCACCACATGGCTGGGAGCCAGAATGGCCCCCTGCGCTACTCCCGCACTGCAACCGATAAAAGCGGAACCGGCGACTGCGGCGACGATTGCGCCGGCCGTTATCGCCGAACCTTTTTTTGTCATTCGATTCCAACCCATAACATTCTCCTTGCGGGTCCCTGATTACCACTACCGCAACCGATCGGACCATCGCGACTATCGGCTGCACGTACCTCCGGAACACATTGCCCCGGATGACGCAATGAATCCTAGAGAGCAATTGTTTAGAAAGTTTATGCGTTAAATAAATTAACAGTGAACCGTCGATACCATCGCGTTAGCAGAATACTTACATGGCGCTTGCGCTATTTTAAACGCCGGACTGTATCGTCGCCTTATAAGCGTGTGCCTGGGCTGCCGTTATTAGCGGCAGGCATACGCATTTCAGGAACCTGATCGTTATGGCCGAGCGCATCGCAAAAAAACTTCTCCTGGTAGGATGGGATTCGGCTGATTGGCAGGTCATTACCCCGCTATTGGAACAGGGGCTTATGCCCGCGCTGAATCATCTGATAAACAACGGCGTTATGGGAAACCTCGCCAGCATGGAACCCATCATCTCGCCGATGCTGTGGAATACCATTGCCACCGGCAAACGCCCGGACAAACACGGAATTTTGGGGTTTATTGAACCTGACCCCGATAATCATTATGTGCGCCCGTTTACCAGCACGTCCCGCAGATGCAAAGCCTTATGGAATATCTTCACACAGCAGGGTTTGACTTCGCAATTGGTGAGCTGGTTTGCCAGCCACCCCGCTGAGCCTGTTGCCGGTACATGCGTCAGTGAATTATTTCAAAAAGCTGTTGGATCTATTGGCCAGCCCTGGCCCATACACCCCGGAGCCGTTCATCCGCCCGAATTGGCTGATACCTTAGCGGCCCTGCGCATTCACCCGGCGGAGTTGGAAGCCGGTATGATCCTCCCTTTTGTTCCCGATGCCGCGAAAGTGGATCAATCCAAGGATAGACATTTATCGACCTTGGCCCGGATGCTCGCCGAAACCATCAGCGTTCACGCCGCGGCCACGCATCTGCTGGAACATCAGCCGTGGGACTTTGCCGCGGTTTATTATGATGCGGTGGATCATCTTTCACATGCGTTTATGCCGTTTCATCCGCCAAGATTGCCGGAGGTTTCGGAATCTGATTTTGAGCTATATAAACATGTCGTTTCCCGCACGTACCAGTTTCATGACTTGATGCTGGGGCGGCTGATGCAACTTGCCGATCCGGAAACGCACATCATGCTGATTTCCGATCATGGCTTTTACAGCGATCATCTTCGCCCGCGCGGAATTCCGGATGAACCATCCGGGCCGACGGTGTGTCATCGACCCTTTGGCATATTCTGCCTGGCCGGCCCCGGCATTAAAAAGGATCAACGTATTTATGGCGCGGGGATTCTTGATATCGCCCCGACAATTCTGACACTGTATGGTTTACCCGTCGGCCGGGATATGGACGGTAAAACGCTGGTACAGGCTTTTGAAGTAGCGCCGCAGGTCCAGTGCATTGATTCATGGGAGCTTGTCCCGGGCGATTCCGGCATGCACCCGCCGGAGCGCCGACGCGATCCTCTGGAAGTGCAGGAAGCGCTCGACCAGCTTGTGGCTCTGGGATATCTGGCACCGCTGGATGAGGATAAAAGCAAAGCCGTGCGGATTGCCACGCAGGAAATTCAATATAATCTCGCTGTTGTCCACTTAAGTGCAGGACAGGCGCAAGCCGCTGTGCCCTTGCTGGAAAAGCTCGCCGTTGAATTACCTCAGCGACCCCGTATTCGCCTGTTGCTGGCGCAATGTCATCAGCGGTTAAACAATTTTGCCGAAGCTCGGCGGATTGTGGAAAGTATAATTTCCGATAAACAAAACAGTCCGCTGGCTGATTTGCTGCTGGGATCACTGCTGTTTGCTGAAGGAAAGCCCGCAGCGGCGATCCGTTGTTTGCGGCAGGCCGAAAAGGCCGACCCGCGTTTGCCCGGTCTGCATTGCACCATCGGCAATGCGTACAGCCGCCGAAAAATGTGGACGGCTGCCCGGCGTGCTTTTCGTAAAGCCCTGCAGATAGATGGCGACAGTCCGATTGCCCATGAAGGCATGGCCCGCTGTCACCTGGCCAAACGACAATGGAACCAAGCCGCGGAATCCGCGTTGCGGGCGGTCGGCCTTATGCACTGCTACCCGGCTGCCCATTATGACTTGGGACTGGCACTTATAAGGCTTAATAAGATCGACCGGGCCGTACAAGCTTTGGAGACATGCCTGTATTTCAATGCTCAGCACGTGCGCGCCAACTTGTGGCTGGGCCGCATCTACCTGCGGGTACATCATGACCAAGCCAAAGCAGAATATTATTTTCAACAAGCGGCAAGGCACAGCAAAGTGCCCGCCAACAGCCAATAGCTGCAACCACCACCGCAGCCAATCAATCTTCGTTTGCAGGCATTCCAAGCCTAGATTTGGATTTTCCTGGGCCGTCCTTCGGGGCGTATGGTGTGCTCCAGGTTTAGGGTTAGCGCTGTCTGGCGTAGCCATTGCTCATCACCGAATGGCCGGCTGCGATTTTCGCTGGCCTTCAGTTGAAGCAATTCTTTTTTCGTTGGCACCGCGTTGACGGCAGCGGTCCATGGCTCCAAGGCGGGCCGGCGGCCTTGTGGGCCAGGGGACAGCATCTTCCTCATGGCGCGGCTATGTTCATCGTCGGTGGTTTGATGGCGCAGCCACAAGCTTCCCCAGCGCCACTGCTGGGATCGTTTGACTAACCCCGCAGATAAGGCATTGCGTTCCACATGGCGACATACCGTCCGTAGAGGCTCACCGGATTGAACCGGAAAGGCCTTGAACCTTCCCTGGTACAGAGGGCCGCCTCTCGCCGAACCATGCGCCAGCCGCCAGCGCAGAGAGTGGGTATGCGCTAAGGCGCGAAAATAAGCCGTCACCTCATCATCGCTGCGCGGCCAGACCACAAAATGCCAATGGTTCTTCATCAGACACCAGGAGATGATCCGCAAGGGCGCTCGCTGGTATGCCTCAAGCATGACTTGCTCAAACGCGGCATAGTCCTGGTCACCATGAAACAGGCTGATGCGCCCCACCGCCCGGTTCAGTACGTGGTAAACATATCCGCCGGGGCAATATCGTGCTTTTCGAGCCATGGTGTCATGCTATTACAGACCACCAAATCCGTCAAAGCAGCTACGTCCCCGTTTCACTTCCCGCAGGGCTGTCGTTCTGCTATTTCTCCGCGTCCCGCCGCGTGGAATTCTGTCCTTGTTCTATCTCCTGTTGCTTCATTTTAAATAAATTATGGCGCCCCATTATAAAGGCTGTCACCAAGCCGCCCACTCCAGCCGTGCCAAAGATTGATGCCGCTATTTGAGCCCCATGAACTGCTGCGTAGACAGCACCAACGGCGTAGGCTAATCCGATCATAAGCCCGAATACCTGTCCGAAGAGTTCTGACCTTCTGTACGCTGCCTGATCGCGCCCCTGGATTGCGACGAACTGTGTCTCAATACTCCGACGGTGGGCAGCTTCCGCTTCCGCCATGGCGATAATTCGCTGCGCCAGGCCCGGTTCGACTTCATTATATTTCTTTAAAACATCAGGCGGTGGAATGGGTCCAGTTTGCATTTGCATTGCAATCTGGGTGCTAATACGTATTTGTTCAGGCACAGATCCTGCAGCATCAGCCGCAGGTTTAACGACATCCGATTGTTTGGGGTTCGGAGCATCAGGTTGGGTGAGTTTTTCGGTCTTCTCCAACTGCGTTCTGCGGATTAAGAGAGTCCATCGCCGAATTGATGGCCCAGCCGACACGATACCAATCAGAAGCCAAGCGCTGTGCATCGGTCGCGTCGGGGCAATGCCTGCGAGCCGTAATGGTGACGGGAAGAGGGTACACTTCCAACGCGCTGCCAATTCCACTGACGAAGAATGAGGCTCTAAAACTCATCATTTTTCTAATTATACGGAAAGCCGGGGTAGGCGTCCAGCGAAATATCTTCCCATTCGCCTTAATCATGGTTAATGGAGATGAATTTTTAGCAGAGCGACTTGCAACGTTTTGAGGAGCACAGGCTGATTACATGTCCTCAAATGGAATTATTATGGGGGGTGCCGGTAAAGGGCATCGCCGGCGCGTACCTTACCGGCTGGGCCAGAATAATTTCCCGATCCACTCTGCGCTCCCAATCGGTCCCGTCGGCAGAGCCGGCGGCTTTGTGGGGTTTTTTTTGGGCGGCCCGGTACTTAGTCCTTCATCCGTTTGGCTTGTTCGGCGGCTTCTTCCACGGTGCCGACGTACATGAAGGCGCCTTCGGGCAGGTGGTCCCATTTGCCTTCGGCGATCTCGCGGCAACTGCGGATGGTATCGACGAGTTTTACGTTCGAGCCGCTCTTGCCGGTAAACACTTCGGCCACAAAGAACGGTTGGGAGAAGAAGCGTTCGAGCCGGCGGGCGCGGCTGACGGTGAGCTTATCTTCTTCGCTTAATTCATCCACGCCGAGAATCGCGAT
>JAKBAC010000094.1 GCA_021809365.1 Planctomycetota bacterium
CGAATGGTCAACGGGTCAAAATGCGGTCATCAAGGGTTGAACGCAATTTTTCCAACGCACGGTTTTGTATCTGCCGTACGCGTTCTTTGGTTACACCGATAACTTCGCCGACTTCCGCCAGTGTCATGGCCTGAGTGTCTTCGGGGCGGTTAACCGCAAAACGGGCTTCGATAACGCGGCGTTCAACATCCGTGAGTTCGGCGCTGTTGCGCTGAATGATTTCCTGAAGATCTTCCACCGCGTCCTTGGCCACGGATTGCCGACGGAGTTCCATTTCATTGGAACGCTCCATGGTGGGATCAAACTCCGTGGGGAACATGGAGCGATAGCGATTGGACTTGACCGCACTGCGGCTGAATCCTTTTAGAATCGCCCGGCACGCATACGTGCTGAATTTGAAGCCGCGCGCGGCATCGAATTTTTCTACAGCCCGCAGCAGGGCCATGTTGCCTTCGGAAATTAAATCTCCGAAATCAACATCATTCATCCGCGTGCGTTTGGCCATGGCCAGCACCAGCGCCAAATTGGCACCGGCAATATTCTCACGCGTCTCTTTTGCACGGCGTTGCCAGAATGCTATTTCCCGTGCGATTTTGCGGCCCGGCGATGCCTCAAACGTCAGCACCGCCTCTTTCACACGCATGCGGGCATAGTTGTAGCGCAGAAACAAATGCTGCTCCTGCGCCATAGTCAGCAACGATGAAGAGGGCGCGGACATGGTGCTTAGATCATCGGCCATGGGATGGTACCAGCCGGTTTTGGCCGGCCCTATATCCAAGCCGTTTTCAAATAACTGGTCCGCAGCATCCGCTTCTTTAAACAAAGCGTTAGGCACAAAATACAGGGGTGAATTCAGCGCCTCCTGAACCATCTGGCGATCAAATTCGCCGATGGCCTGTAAAATGGACTCGTGACGCCGGGTCAGGGTAATTTCGGGTTTTATCGCAGCCACTTGAGCAAGCATGATGCAGCTCCTTAAACAAGCACTGGAAGGTCTGCATGGCCTTCCTATTTCTTTATACGGATAAAATCCGATAGCGGACGATCAATTTCAAACCGCCCTTGGAATTTTTTGTAAGTGCTTGTATAGAATGTATTTATCCGACGACTCGGCACCGCGACCACGACATTTTGGCACTGGACACATCCGAAATTTCCCGCGCCGCCCGCCCCCGTTACTTATCCCGATTTCTAGCTGTAACAGAGCACGGGGCAATTTTCTTGCGTATGATCGCAATGGGATTAAACTGCCGATTCCGGGGATAACGCGGATACGGGAGGAATCGGGCTGCGGACCGATTAGAGCAGGGAATTTAGAACAGAGCAGTAGAGCCAATTCGGAGGGCACAAAAGAGTGGCTGTCGCCGCAACGAATCGGAAGCCTCGGCACTTATCCGCGCAATCCGCAGTCTTTTTTACTGCCTGTTCTGGACTTGCATACTGCAAGGCAGCTATTTTGTTGTCGTGGAAGCCGGCGCACGTTGGGAGATGCTCCAATTAGCAGGATTATCCATATCCGCCACTTTCAAACCTTGAAAACTTGGCGACGCAAAAATAAATACGGATTTTCCAGGAAAACGCAGGGCCGCATGCTCGACGTGAAAATCCATTTCGGCGTGCGCATCGAGATAGTGAATAACAATACGCTCTGGAAGTTCTACACCGTCAAATGCCTTTCCCAGCGGGTGATAGCTGCTTAAATCGCTGTAGGCTATGACGCGGCCCCGCCGATCATACAATCGCACCTGGCGGACCTGCCCGGTATAGCGGCTGATGGAAATCTGCCGTTGAATATGGTCCAGCGAACCGCCGCCGGAATTCAACAACAGCAGGTTATAGCGACCGGAATGCGGCACGTTGAACAGGGCGATGCGCGTCTGATCGTTCAAGATCACCGGCGTGATTCCGAGCATTTGCAATACCCGCTGGGGCCGGAGCGGCATGACTCCGGCCGGCACCTGATCCGCCAGGGCCACGCGGCCCACGTAGGCAATTTTGTGCTGATGATCAATAAGCCAGTAAATCTGACTATTCATCCCCATTTCGAAAGCATCCTGCCCCAGATATGTCCCCACAAGCAAAAGATGCGGCACACGGTTCTGATCTACCAGCAGCACCGCGTGAGCCTGAAAAGAGGATGTACCGCCACGCTGACCCGTCAATGTTAAATTCACCGTTCCGGTGAGGCGCAATTTCGCCAGAAGCGCCGAACGATCATTGAGGACATGTATTTCCTGCAACGTCGCAGGAATGGCCATGAGCTTCCGCGGCTTAGGGGCAGCCTGTTGCGAGCATCCGGTAATAAACACTGCAGCGCCCAGCACAAGGCAAATCCCGTAAAGTAACCGCGCGTGATTGCTGCTGATGCGAAGGCCTGAAGATTTTAATGCCATGGGATTGCTCCAAGCTAAAATACCCGACAAATCTTAACCCGATGCAGCGCCCCTGCAACTGGCGGGCAGGATTCCGAGGGCACAAAGTAAATTGACACACGATTCACGGGTTCCTACAATCTGCCAACTGCCGAAAACTGAAGTGTGGCCGCTTGTTTGAGGGGCCGTTATTTTCAGTTCGCGCGGTGCCGCGATGAACTTAGGCACCCGAAAAGGGAAGGTATGTCGGATTCTACGTCTGTTCTGGATCATAAAGGGCTGGGAGCGACCTCCCGGCGTGACGCATGGTGGCTTTCTCCCCTGCTGATTTTTGTGGGCCTGGTCGCATTTGGCGTGTATTCCACCTGGGCGGCCTGGCAGGGAAAATTTTACCTGGACACGGTGCACGGGGCGGATTATCTGTCCCCATTTTATTCACCTGATGTTCAATCTCTGCTGGGAATTAACGTCCCGTTCTCTTATGCGTTTTTGATTTTATGGATACCGCTGGGATTCCGGGCCACCTGTTATTACTATCGCAAATCCTACTATCGGGCGTTTTTTCTTTCTCCGGCGGCGTGTGCTGTGGGCGAGCCGGCGGGGCGAAAGTACAAGGGCGAATCGGCTTTTCCGTTTATTTTGCAGAATATTCACCGGTATTTCTGGTATCTGGCAACGATTGTGGTGGCGTTTCTCTGGTACGATGCCATCCGTGCGTTTTTCTTCGCCGGCAAAAACGGCCACCTGCATTTCGGCGTGGGCGTGGGCACCCTGGTCATGTTGTTGAACGTTATCGCCTTGACGGGCTTCAGCTTTGGCTGCAATTCACTGCGGCACCTCGTGGGCGGCAAGCTGGATTGCTTTAGTTGCTCGGCCACGGCCCGTGCTCGCTACAAACTGTGGGGCGGGGTGACAATTTTGAATTTACGGCACATGGAATGGGCGTGGGTGAGCCTGTTTTCTGTTGGTTTTACCGATTTGTATATCCGGCTTTGCGCTATGGGTATCTGGCATGATGTGAGGATTATTCATTAACGCTTACGACCAAAAATACGAAACCCACGAACATGATGTGATTATCATCGGTGCCGGTGGAGCGGGCTTACGGGCCGCCATCGAATGTTCGGCCATGGGCAGCAAAACAGCGCTCATCTGTAAATCTCTCCTGGGTAAAGCGCATACCGTCATGGCCGAAGGCGGCGTGGCGGCGGCTTTGGCCAATGTGGAGTCAGAGGATAACTGGCGAACCCATTTTCAGGATACTATTTTCGGCGGCAAATATCTTAACAACTGGCGCATGGCGGAAATTCATGCCAAAGAAGCGCCGGATCGGGTCAATGAACTGGAAAAATGGGGAGCCGTTTTTGACCGCACGGCTGAAGGAAAAATCATGCAGCGCGCCTTCGGCGGCCACACGCATAAGCGATTGGCCCACGTGGGTGATCGTACCGGCTTAGAACTGATTCGCACCCTGCAGGATAAGGGCATTCACCAAGGTATTGATGTCTATATGGAATGCACAATCACCCGGCTGCTTAAAGACGGCGACCGCGTGTGCGGAGCTTTCGGATACTGGCGCGAAACAGGCCGGTTTGTGGTCTTTAAGGCCAAATCTGTGATTCTGGCCACGGGCGGCTTGGGTAAATGTTTCAAAATTACGTCCAATTCCTGGGAAGGCACCGGCGACGGCCACGCCCTGGGCTATGAGGCCGGTGCGGAATTTGTGGATATGGAATTCGTGCAATTTCACCCCACCGGCATGGTCTGGCCGCCGGGAGTACAGGGTTTGCTGGTCACGGAAGCGGTGCGCGGCGAAGGGGGCATTCTCCGTAACAGCAAGGGCGAACGCTTCATGGAAAAATATGACCCCAAGCGTATGGAGCTTTCCACACGCGATGTGGTTGCCCGGTCTATTTACACCGAAGTAAAAGAAGGGCGCGGATCGCCGCATGGTGGCTGCTTTCTGGACATTTCTCATCGTGGTGCGGAATACGTTAAGAAAAAACTTCCCAGTATGTACCACCAGTTCAAGGAACTCGCGGATGTGGACATTACCAGGGAACCGATGGAAGTCGGACCCACGTGCCACTACGCCATGGGCGGGATTAAAGTGGATGCCGAAACCGGTGCCAGCCGTGTGCCGGGGTTGTATGCCGCCGGCGAATGCTCCGGCGGCATGCACGGGGCCAATCGGCTGGGCGGAAATTCGCTTTCCGATTTGATTGTCTTTGGCCGGCGCGTTGGTGCGGCGGCGGCAGAACATGCCAAAGCCGCCCCCGCAGCATCCATTGATAACGCGCAGGTAGAAAACGCCGCCAATGAAATGACCGGCTTTTTTGGCCGATCGAACGCCGAAGATCCCTATAAACTGCACCTTGAATTACAAACCATGCTGCACAGCCTTGTGGGCATATTCCGTGAGGAAAAAGATCTGACCGAGGCGGTGTCCAAGCTGGAAGAATTCAACCGGCGGGTGGCTAACGTTGGCATCAATGAAGGACAGCGGATGTACAATCCGGGCTGGCATTTATGCAAAGACCTGCGCAACATGCTGATTTGTGCCCAGGCCATTACCCGAGCCGCGTTGATGCGAAAAGAGAGCCGCGGTGCCCACAGCCGACTGGATTATCCAAAATATGATGATTACTGGGGCGAACATAATATTGTCTCCCGGAAACAGGGGGCTATTATGCAGGTAGAGCCTTGCCCAGTGGTAAAAACCACGGACCTCCAGGCACTGGTGGACGAAAAGAAAGCCAAGGAAAAAAAATGAGCACACGCATATTCAAGGTCTGGCGCGGTGATAAGTCCGGCGGCCAATTGGTGGACTATAAGGTGGATGTGCAGGAAGGCATGGTGGTGCTGGATGCAATCCACCAGATTCAGCGTGAACAGGCGCATGATTTGGCCTGCCGCTGGAACTGCAAAGCCGCCAAGTGCGGTTCCTGCAGTGCGGAAGTCAACGGTAAACCGGCATTGATGTGCAAAACGCGGCTCGATGATTTCGCTGAAGACCATAGCATTACAGTGCAGCCGATGAAGGCCTTTCCAATCATCCGTGATCTGGTAACGGATGTTTCATGGAATTACACCGTCAATAAAAAAATTCCGCCGTTCACCCCCAAACCCGATACCACCTGGCTTATGCAGCAACGGGATGTGGAACGCTCGCAGGAATTCCGCAAGTGCATTGAATGTTTCCTGTGCCAGAATGTTTGCCACGTGCTGCGGGAACATGATCTGGAAGATAAATTTTTCGGACCGCGTTTTCTGGTACGGGTAGCGAGCCTGGAAATGCACCCGCTGGATTCACTGGACCGCACCGCCTTAGTTAAAAATGAGGGCGGCATCGGCCTGTGCAACATCACCAAATGCTGCACGGAAGTTTGCCCGGAAGAAATTCACATTACCGACAACGCCATTATTCCCATGAAAGAACGCGTAGTTGACAAATATTATGATCCCATACGCATTGCCCTGCGTGTGCTGACCGGCGGCGGAAAATGAATCGGGGCGGGAAATTTTAATTAAGCACTTTCCGCAGCCGATGGCTTACCGCTTCGTTTGTCGGCCAGTTGTTTGATGAGTTTTTTGATGTGCCGGGCAAGCTGGTCAAGTTCCTGCTGCCCGGCCATGCCTTCCGGAATAATCGTCACGAGCTTTTCACCCTTGCGCCTGGAGACATGCAACTTCAGGGCCGGTTGGCCTTTCGGGCCAAAGGAGCTTTCCTCCACCGATACATCCCGGATGTTCTTCCAGAAATAGCGTCTGCCCCGTACGTTGATGCAGTCATGTTGCACAATCGCCATACATCCCAGAGAACTGTTAAGCATCAGAAGCATTTGAATCACACCGGCCCCAAGCATAATCGGGCCGATGATATAAGCGGCGTGCGGGTCGGCCAGATGAAACCAGAGCGGTCGAAATATTAACAGCATGGCAAAGGCGGCCGTGACCATCGCCACGAGCACCGACATACCTACACGAAACTTAAGCCAGAATGTAATGACCGGCCGGTAGATAAATATTTTTTTGTTATCAATGCGCCAGAACTTCCAATTGGCGTCTTTACGGTTTTCACCCATGGGTAGCGCAAATCCTTCCAGGCGATGCGCAAAGGCCAAAACAGTATCGGACTTGTACCAACCGCCGGGGCCAATTCTAGGCCAATGTCCCGCTATCAGCAAGAGAAATTGTAAGTGAAATTGTATGTGTTCACGGTTACAACATCTCCAGCACCAGCATATTCCAATCCACGAAGCCCTTATGGCTCAGCGGAGCACCGGTGTCCGGATCGTAATATTCGTTCAATGATCCGGTGGCAGCCAGGTCGGAAGCCAAAAGTCGCAGGGTTTTATCGGCCAAATCTACTGCATCCGTCTCATAGCCGTAGTTCTTGAGGCCCTGCCACACAAAGTAATTCGCGATAATCCAGATCGGCCCGAGCCAATTGCTGGGGTTTCCACTGCGTGCCAGAGAATACATAGTCTCCTGCTTTGAAAGTGAGCGCACGCCATAAGCGGCATTGAACGTCTGGTCATTGAGGTAATGCAGTTGCACCAGATCAGCAGCCTGCTGCGGGGTTGCCATTGAACACCACATGGGGAGAAAACCGGTGAACATCTGAATCCGCATCGGCAGGCAATGCCAGGACATTGGCATGCCCGGCGATATACCGGGAAGCAGCTCCCCCCGGCGGTCCTTACACTGCACATCCACAGTGTAATAAAATCGGTCGCGCGGATCCCAGCAATATTTTTGCATCCGCCGGCTCTGCTCGTCGGCTCGTTGCCGTAGATGTTTTTGATCGCGCGGCCGATTCAGCCGCCTGGCTAACTCCGCCGCCGCCCGCAAATCTTGATAATACAGGCTATTGAGCAGCATATTGGCCGAAGAGAAAAACGGGCGGCCAAAAGTCGTTGGGTCGTTGTCGTCTCCGATACCGACATCATCGCCCCAAACCAATAATCCAATTTTACTCTGGTTTCCCAGATCCCAGGAGCCATAAAAGCGCAGTAGTTTTTCGAACTGCGGAGCCAGCCATCGCACATCGCCCGTCTGGTCCGCTGCCAGCAGCGCCAATTGGCCAAATACCGGCTTGGCCTGGTTACGGTAATTCGGACAATCCTCTACCAGGCATCCCAAGGGGTCGGGATTATCCACGGCAGTCATAATCGGAATCCGCCCCGTGTCCCCCTGGTGTTCCAGAAAATTTAATAGACTGCCCTGTGCGTGACGGCCAACCCTCTCCAGCAGTTTATGATCACCTGTCAGATGCGCCAGGCGGAAAAGCCCGCGACTGGTCCACAGCGTATCCCAATCCCACAACTGTGTGGAATAGGCTTTGCCCGGCAGGCTCGGTGAGATACTGGGATGGCGCAGAATTCCCTGCGCGGGCCGCAAAAGCCGCGGTGCCACCTTCTGGAAGTACGCCAGCAGCCTTTCCGCAGTGGCTTTACGGGCGGCGGGTGATAAAGGCGCTTCGCGAGTTGGCGGGAGCCGGCTGGCCGGCATATCGCCACTCGGTGCTCCGTCACCTTGCTGTACGGCGTCACCCAACGCAGTAACACCGGTTATAGCCATACCCGCGAGGAAATTACGTCTTGAAAAGCTTTTCATTGCAACAATCCTTTAAGCTGCCGATTACAATTCATGCTACTGTCTGTCGAAATGAAGGTGGCCGATGCTCCGACCTCCCTTCATGGATTCAATGCACCCGGTGCGGGCCTCCCGCGCTCCCGTCATAACACACAAATTCGCCGCTTGCAACACGGCGGTATTACGGAAAAGTTAGTGCCGCCGATCAATTGCAAACAAGGAAGCCTGGGCCACGACGGGTGGGTTTTTACTGAAACCCACCCGCATGATCCGATCATGCTGTTTGAGCAGATGCAGAATAACCCCGCCGGAGTTGCACCGGGAAATCAGCGTGCGGTTAAAATGATGAACATGTTTATAGCCAAAATGAATAACCCACACTCGCCGGGCTGAGGGCTGAAGGGCTTTGGCGGTAAGTGACACGCCGGTTTTATACGCATGATGGTGTGTGTTCAGATACCAGGCGATTTCCGAGGCAAATACATCCGGCTTGTGGTTGGTGATGATAATCTCAGTGTGTTTGCCGGCACCCTGGAACACCGCGCGGGTCAGATTGCGAACCATGCGCGGCCCCGGGCCGACCCAGGGTCGATGAATATCCAGCGCCATACAGATTACCGCAAACACCAGGATGGCGGCCACAACACTGCCGGTAAATGTCCGCCAGGCGGAAAGCGAATGGCGTTTACGCATGGCCATGGCCGCCAGTGTAACCGCCCCGATAGACGACAGAAGCATAATGGATGGAACCAGATGCTGCTGCACGCGCGAACTGGTTCCATACGGATAAGCGCGAAGCAATGCGGCAATAAATGTCAGGACAAACGGGGCCAGCAGCAATACACATTCCGGCCGTCGCCGCTTGTGCCATAATCTCCATACGCCAACCAGACACAGCGGTGTGATAAGAAAGGCAATGCCCTTTTTTCCCCCCAGCGGATAACTCATCATATTGGAAACGTGCGCCTGAATCAGCCATCCGAATATGTGCCAATTCAGCGGTGGAAAAGCATTGCGCCAATACACATCCATCCCGGTTTTTGTATGGTGCATCTGCCCGCGCATGACGTAAAAAAACACAATGGCAAAAACGCCTAAAGTCAGGACGTTAAATCCGGCGTACAGCCGGCGGCATGTCGTATTGGAATCTTTAATCTGCCTCAGTAATAGCGCGGCGCTGACGGAAGCGGCCATGAAAATGCCGGGAAATGAAAACGATAACGCCAGGGGCGTAAAAACAATCAGATAAACCAACGGCTTGGAATCTTTTGGACATCGCAAGGCCCAGAAGCCCAAACCCACATAGCACATCGCAACCAGAAGATCGGTTGAATAGGGCTTGAAGTCCGTGCTGTAGCGCACCGTGGCCAGTGAGCAGGCCAGCATAGCCGTAGCAATCAATCCCACTTTTCGCCCGGCGACGCGATGGAATACTTGCCAGGCGATCAGCACGGCAGTTATGCCGCAGAGCAGCGGAAAAAAGCGGAGCGCAAACGCCGAGGTCCCCGCGACCGAAGTCATCCACTTGGAAACCCAGAGAAATCCGAGCGGGCAGACCTGTACCCGCCCCAAAGGTGCAAGCAATTGCAGGTAGCTGCGCCTGATGATGTTCATGCCTAACGAAGCTTCATCACCCCAGACGGGAAATCGCAGCCCATAGTCAAGAAGTCGCCAGAATATACCGACAACCAGTGCCGCCATCAGCCAGAATCGCCAATTGCGAAGCGGATTATTGGTAAATGGCGGCAGGTTGTTCATGCGCACCGATTCTCAAGGCTTGGCACTAGGAGCATCCCAGGGAATCACCACAGTTCAGGCATTTGTAGCAACTGCCGTTGCGAACGGTGATACTGCCGCATTTGCACACTGGAGCATCTCCCATCAAGGTTGCCATCTGCTGTGAAAGAGCGCTGGCAGAAAAGGTCTTTTCTGCCGCAGTTCTTGCTGCGGGACGGCCTGATTCCCCATTGGCGACTGCCTGCAAACCCGATGACGAGGCAAGATCTGCGGGGCCATCTTCCAGACGGTTATGATGGCCATTGCCTTTTCCGTTGCCATTACCGTTACCTTTGGCCGCCACCGGGGCCGCAATGGATGCAACGACCGCTGTCGGCCCAGATACGGTGTGGGCCTGTTGCCGCCGAGGTGAATTGGCATCACGATAGCCTGCAATAAACTGCATACCCAGCCAGCGCACCAGATAATCAATGGGGCTTTTAGCAATGGGAATATCCGAGTTGGTGGTCATGCCCGCAGGTTCAAAACGCATGTGTTCAAACTTACGGACAATGGCTTCCAGCGGCACACCATATTGCAGATTAAGTGATACCAGCGTGGCGATTGTATCCATCAGGCCACCCACCGTGCTGCCCTGCTTGGCCATGGTGATAAACACTTCACCGGGGCTGTTATCATCAAAGAGACCGCAGGTGAGGTAACCTTCATGGCCGGCAATATCAAATTTATGCGTGATGCTGTTGCGCGTGTCCGGCAGCCGCCGGCGCAGGGGACGATGCACCACTTTTTCAACGATCCGTTCAACCACTTTGGAACCGCCGGCAGAGCCGGTTTCAAGCGTTCCGGCGGGAACAGTCCCATTCCCCAATAAAGCCGGGCCAGGGTCCCCGCATGGGGTGCAGGCGGCAGCAGCTTCAACTTTCAAAGCGTCAATATCCGCATCATCGGAGGCATCATCATCGGATGTGGAATTCAGCGGCTGGCTTAACTTGGAGCCATCGCGGTACAGTGCCACAGCCTTCAGGCTTAACTGCCAGCTTTCGCGATAGGCTTCTTCGATATCGCCAATGCCGACTTCATTGGGCAGATTGATGGTTTTGCTGATGGCTCCGCTGATAAACGGCTGGGCCGCGGCCATCATGCGGATGTGCCCCATGTGGTGGATAAAGCGTTTGCCTTTGCGACCACAGCGGTTGGCACAATCAAAGACCGACAGATGTTCGGATTTAATATGCGGTGCGCCTTCGATGGTTTGCGAACCACAAATGACATCACTGGCTTCGCGAATCTGCCGCTTGGAAAAGCCCAGAGATCGCAGCAGATTGAAATTCGGCTGCTGCCATTGCTGGGAGGTAAAGCCAAGGCGGGTTAAAGCCGCCTCGCCGAGTGTCCAGGGAGAAAAGGCGAAGGCCAGCTCGAAAACAGATGGCAGGCATGCCTCTATTTTCGCCAGTTCTTCATCCGTGAAGCCCTTCGCCTTAAGTGATTCGATATGAATGTGCGGCGAGCCTTGCAGGCTCAAGGTGCCCATCACATACGTTAACATGTCATGAATTTCGCCGGGCGAATAGCCCATGTTCCGCAAGGCCGGCTCAATGGATTGATTGGCAATTTTGAAGTAACCGCCGCCCGCAAGTTTCTTAAACTTAACCAGAGCAAAATCAGGTTCCACACCCGTAGTATCGCAATCCATCAGCAGGCCGATGGTTCCGGTCGGCGCGATGACCGTGGTTTGGGCGTTGCGATAGCCATGTTGCTCGCCCAGTGTAACCGCCCGGTCCCATGCCTCGCGGCAGGCCTGCAGCAGCGTAGGATCAAGTGTGGGATGCGTGCCAAATTGGGCGGCGTCGATTTCCACGGGTTTTACGGACAAAGCGTCATATTGATCCGAAGCGTACGCGGCGGCGCGATGGTTACGCATCACCCGCAGCATCGACTGCCGATTGGGAACAAAGCCGGGGAATGGGCCGTGTTCGCGGGCCATTTCCGCGGAAATAGCATAAGATTCAGCGGTCATTAACGCGGTGATGGCCCCGCAAATGGCTCGGGCCGCCGGGCTGTCATACGCGATACCGGCTACCATCAACATCGTGCCGATGTTGGCGTAACCCAGACCCAGCGTACGATATTCATAGCTCAAGCGGGCGATTTCCCGGCTGGGATAGGCCGCCATAAGCACGGAAATTTCCAGCACAATCGTCCAGAGCCGGCAGGCGTGTTGGAAGCCTTCAATATCAAATTTTCCTGAAGCGGCATCAAAGAACTTCATGAGATTAATGGAGGCCAGATTACAGGCGGTATTATCCAGGAACATATATTCGCTGCACGGGTTGCTGGCATTGATGCGCCCGCTTTGGGGACAGGTGTGCCACTGATTGATGGTGTCATCATATTGCACACCGGGGTCCGCACAACGCCAGGCGGCAAAAGCGACTTCCTGCCAAAGCTTGCGGGCTTTAAGCGTCTTGTGGATTTTGCCATCGGTGCGGCGAATAAGTTCCCAGTCGGAATCTTTTTCCACCGCCTGTATAAATTTATTTGATACGCGAACGGAATTATTGGAATTCTGCCCGGAAACGGTGGCATAGGCTTCGCCGTTAAAATCATAATCCAGTTTGAGCTTTAAATTTTTGGCCAGTTCCTGTTGTTCCCTGGGCAGGTGCTTGAGGCCCTCGACCATGGCGGCAACTTTGATTTCCTCGCGCACTTTCCAGTTAACAAATTCTTCAATATCCGGGTGATCCAAGTCCAGACATACCATTTTTGCGGCCCGGCGCGTGGTGCCGCCGGATTTAATCGCCCCCGCCGCCCGATCCCCGATACGCAGGAAACTCATGAGGCCGGAAGATTTCCCGCCGCCGGAAAGCGATTCATTGTCACCGCGGAGTTTGGAAAAATTACTGCCGGTGCCGGATCCGTATTTAAACAGCCGGGCCTCGCGCACCCACAGGTCCATAATTCCGCCGTCATTGACCAGATCATCGCTGACGCTCTGAATAAAACAGGCGTGCGGCTGCGGATGCGTGTAAGCATCTGTGGCTTGTTCGAGCTGATGCGTTTTGGGATTCACGTACCAATGCCCCTGAGAGGGACCGGTAAGGCCATAGGCGTAATGCAGGCCCGTGTTAAACCACTGCGGAGAATTGGGGGCGGCCTTTTGGGTCAGGAGCATGTGGGCCAGTTCATCATAAAACGCCTGTGCGTCCTGCTTGGTTTCAAAGTAGCCGTATTCCTGCCCCCATTGGGTCCAGCAGCCGGCCAGACGATGCACCACCTGCTTCACGGAGGTTTCCGGGCCTTGCTTTGGCTTGCCATCGGCATGGAGCACGGGTTTGCCCTGGGCATCGGTTTGCGGGATGCCGGCCTTGCGGAAATATTTACTGACCATGATATCGGTGGCCAATTGTGACCAGTCTGCGGGAATTTCCGCATCCTTCATTTCAAAAACGACCGAGCCATCCACATTGGAAATTTTACTCGTGCGCTTGTTAAATTTGATCGTGGAGTAAACGTCCACGCCTGCCTTGGTAAACCGACGATTGATTTTCATAGCCTTAAACTCCTGCTTCCGTGCGATTAAATTTGCCGGCGACGTCCCATCCTGCGGCGTCGCCGGCCACTCCATGAAAGCCCCGG
>JAKBAC010000095.1 GCA_021809365.1 Planctomycetota bacterium
CGTTTTGAGATAGTTTCTTAGCGGCGGCACAATAACCGACAATGGTACTATCCAAAACGGCACACTCATCGACACGCTGAATTCCAGCGGCAACCCATGCCTGCGATTCGACGACGGTATCTTGGAGAATGTGACGCTCGGTGCCGATTTAAGTGTTATGGAAAGCGGGACTGGTGGGTCAGGTACATACCTGACCATCGCCAACACAGCTGCCAATCACACAGGTCTGAATGCCAATGGGTATGCTGTAACCCTCATGAGTTCAACGCTCCGTTTCGCCGATGCTTCCGATCCTGGCACGGGCCAACCCATCGGGCAGGAGTACACTGGAACGATTAATTTTACAGGCACTTCAGGGATTGCCGCTGGCGCGTCACTTGAACTTACAGGGCAGGTCAACGTGCTTACCGGCGCGTCGGGGCAGATTTCGGGCCAGAATCTGACCAATTCCGGAACGATTTCTATTAACGCGGATGCCGCCCTTTACAGTCTGGCAATCGATCCCACCATGTTTACGAATACAGGAACGATTGAGGTTGCCCAAGGTAACGGAACTGTCGGCGGCGCGCTGATGATCGGGCAATCCTGGTCGAGTCCATCAACCAGCGGCAATTGGACGAACGGAGCAACCGGCGTGATCGAAAGCGTAGCCGGGACGAGTAACGCTGGAACACGAATCACTCTCGGTGGTACATGGAGCAATTTGGGAGTTATTACCTTTCATAAGAATGACAGTATCGTTTTGGCAGGAAACTTTCATCCGGCGGATATTGGGATGGCCTCCTCGGGATCAAACGGGCAGTTGACGCCCAACGGCGCATGGATTGATATCACCGGCACCATCGACAACTCCAACAACACCCTGGCATTCAACACGAACAACGCCGCGTGGAACCTGAAAGGCGGCACAATCGAGAACGGTATCCTTGCGGTTGGGCTGGGCACCGGAGGGGTTCCCTACCTCAACATAAATGGTGGTACTCTGCAAAACGTGACTCTGGGCAGCGATCTGACCTCCGCTGGATTCTATATTGCCAATACGGTCGGCAACAGCCTGGGGCTGGATCCCCAAGGGTATGCGGTGAATCTCAGCGGCTCGAATGTCAGCTTGAATTTTACCGACGCACTTAATTCGGCCACAGGCCAATACGTCGGACAGGTCTATTCCGGGGTAATTAATGTCAATAATGCCTGGGGTGCCACGATGAACGTCGGCCAATCACTGCAATTTAACGGTACCCTGAACATGGTTGGACTTAGCGGGATGACCCTAACGGGGCAGAATTTCTCCAATACCGGGACGCTCAACATCGGCACGGGAGCACAGACTTCCAACCTCGACCTTTATGCGTCCGTGGTCGCGAACTCCGGTTCGATCAATGTCGGATCAAGCCTCGGCGGGGGCGCGCTCACCATTGACGGCGACTTTACCAATACCGGTAGGATCAGTGTTTATCAAAGCAACGCCACCGCAGGCTGGGGGCAGTTAACACTGAGCGGAAACTGGACAAACGGCCCTACGGGTATAATTGAGAGCGTTCCCGGTTCCGCAAAATACGACCCCGTTTTCAATTTTATCGGTACATGGAGTAATAGCGGCTCGATGAGCTTCCATTCAGGTGACACGGTCATTCTGGGAGGAACGTTTTCCCCCAGTGACGTCGGCTTGGGCACGGGGAGTTCTCAAGGAACCTTTTCACCTGGCGGAGCCACCGTTATTGTTACCGGTACCATTGAGGGAGGCGGAACCGCCTTGAACTTTAACAACAGTACGGGCTATTGGACTCTTGCCACAAATACCTATGCAGCCGCGATGAAAACGGCTTTCTCCAGCTTCAGCGCGGCAGCGTTGGACAGCTCCCCCGCATTTAACAATGGCACGATTGTGGGCAGTACGCTCTCAGATGCGCTAGATCCCAGCGGCAATCCCTACCTCATCATCCAAAACGGCACGTTGCAGAATGTAACGCTGGGCAGCAACCTCTACATCGGTGGAAGCACGGCTTCTGGAATGCTGACACTGGCGAATACCACGTCCAATCCCGACGGGGTTGATCCACAGGGCCACACGATCACAATGGGTACCAACAGCGGGCTTTATTTTTCCGACGCTATTAATACAACAACCGGACAACCTATCGGACAGACTTATAACGGTGTAATCAGCCTTCGTGGCGCAGCGGCGGCCATCTACTCAACCGCTACCGGTTCATCGCTGACTATCGGAGGCCAAGGCGCGATCAACGCAATGGCCACCACAGGTGCGAACAGTATCCAAGTATACAATCTTACCAACGATGGACAGATCAACGCGGGCGCACCAAATGTCTCCGGTAATACCCTTACGATCCGCGCGAGCACCATCAGCGGTCCGGGAACAATTCATGCGTACAGCGGCAATACGGTAAATATTCAGTTTGACCCGCTGAGCACCTGGACCGAATCTGGTACCTTGGTTGCCGACAGTGGCGCAAGCATCAACATAAGTAATCAGAATGGATCGTCTGTAAACGTGGAGTTTGCCTCCGGCAGCGTGCTGGATGTCCAGTTTGGCGGCAATGGAGCATCCGGATCAGTCCATATTGCCGGTGGCGTGACAATCGACTCAGGCGCAATACTTGATATCTCTCTGCTCCCCGGCGCGACTTTTTCCGGTCCCTATGATTTTCTAAACTATACCGGCTCGGCTCCCACGGGCACATTTACTCTTGGTGCGCCCGGATATAAGGTGGACTACTCCAGTACGCCCGGCGAGATTTTGCTCGAAAGCGTTCCCGAACCAGTTGTTTGGCTCACAATCGTGGCTGGTGGAATCGCGTCAGTGTTGTGCCGCAGACGGCACCCACTGCGAGCACGGGATATGATCGCGTAACCGGTGGGCGGATATATCCACGGTTTATGGTTTCGAGTCGGTTGTGCCAAACTGAAATTTTATCTTCATTGAAAGACTGGAACCATCGGGAATAATGACCATGAAAAGTTACCGTAAAGAATTATGGTTTCATGTGCCCGCGCGTCGCGCATTTATTAACATTACGTCCCAGGTGCAGCTGGCCCTGCGGGAAAGCGGCATAGCCGAAGGCCTGCTGCTGGTGAACGCGATGCACATCAGCGCCAGCGTTTTTATCAATGATGACGAGCAGGGTTTAATGCGCGATTGGGAAACCTGGCTGGAACAACTGGCACCGGAAAAGCCATACGATAGGTATCGGCACAATGATTCCGGGGAGGACAATGCGGACGCTCATCTTAAGCGTACCATCATGGGACGCGAAGTGACGGTTGCGGTAACCGGGAATAAGCTGGATTTTGGACCATGGGAGCAAATTTTCTACGGTGAATTTGATGGCAAGCGGCGTAAGCGCGTGTTAATCAAAATCATCGGAGAGTGATCTTTCCCAAGAATTTAATGGTACGAACGACTACAGAGAACACATCCACTGGGCAATCGCTCTCAATTACTGGTCGGCAGTTGCACCCGTTATCCAGTCAGCCCATCAGCCGGATGGTAACTGGATTGTGATATATCTCACCTTGGATAGCTTTGATTGACGCAATGACGCTGGCGATAAACATAAGAATAATTAAGGTGAATAATAAAACTATCCCGAGTACGAAGAAGCAAAAAATAATCGCAAGAACCATATAGAAAAAAAATGTGCTGTGAAAATTCAGCGATTCGCGAAAGTCGTTTATCAATTTGCGTAAAATAAAGGGTGAAGGTTTTATCCGTGCATGAGGCCATTCAGAACTGTCGCGAATAGCCCATACATGTAATTATGCCACGACGGAGTAGATTCGCAACGTCAATGAATTCGCCGATTGTTCCATTCTCTACGCCGCTGGGCACAGCGGCAGTTTCCGATGCCCGCGTGTTTTGGGGACTTGGGGTTTCTCGGTTGCAGGGCTTTGAGGATCGCGGCGATTGGCTCGGCGATGGTATGCACAACATCACCCAAGCCGCGAGGGCGGCCACTGTAATGGGGGCAGACGCGGCATGTGCCAAGGCTGGGCTTTCCGCCGTAATGTCCCTTGGCGCAGCAACCACCGCCGATAATGCCGCAGTCACGCCAGAACTTGCAGGCGAAGCCATCATGGCCGATTGTTCCGGGCACGGTAAAACACCACCGTTGGGAAAGGATTCTCAATCCCACCTGAATCAACCCGATGGCGCGGCGGTCGCATTGACGGGAGATGCGCCGAAAAATTTCCGTTGTCGCTTTTGGCATCATTCCATTCCTGTATAAACAGTTATCCGATTTCAACCGTGGAGCGCGTATCGCAGCCGCCGGTGCGGGTGTATGTGCCGCTGAAACCAGGCCCCGTCGCTTTGCTGCCCTGCCAGACAATTTCACCGGTGCCCGGCGCGTTCTGGCAGACAATCTGCATGAAGAACGTGCCGCCGGAATACCAAACACTTGAAATTCCCGGCGGAGGAAACTCCCACATGCGTTTTCCATGAAAGCTGCAATCAAAACACGGGCTGCCGTCAAAGCATGCGCGATTGGAATAAGAACACTGCTCCGGGTAAAAATAATCAAACACGCCATCCCACACGCAATCGCCCGGTTCGGCGGCGGTGGCGTCGGCACAGGGGCTGAAATAGGTGTCCGTGTAACCCAGAATCGCCAGGCTTGATGGCGAGCCGGTGCACGGATTGCCGTAGCCGGAAGACCCACAGCAGCACGGTTGCGCAGCGGCCTGCAGCGATTGGCTGCCGGCGGTTCCAGGCGTTCCCTCGCCCGCTTTCGCCAGAACAATCTGGCCCGCGGAGTTGAGTTGTAAAAGATTGCCGGACATGATCATATCCCGTGTTTTAGAATCCAGGATTCGGTATTCAACCACGCACACGCTATGTGACAACTCAATACGTCAAAACTAAAAAACGCATCACGTACACGCGGTGGTGTTTGGAACTTCACCGGCGTCCCACAGCCGCAGTGTGCCGCCGGCATCAACAAACGCCGAACCAAACGCGGGAGAAGCTGTTTGCACCAGCATGGATCCATTGGGGCGCGGGCGCGCCAGGGGGATGGTTGTGCCGCAGGAAGTCAGGCCGTCGATAGTATTCACGGTGTACGTCCATGTCGCCGGCGCGGTTTGCGTACCATCCGCGCCACCATCGTTGCTGATGCGCACGGGAAAAAATACAGGCCCGGCGGAGTCAATGAGAACGATCAAACGGGGCGGCGTTTCCGCGGTCAGGCCGACCTTGATGCCCAGATGAAATGTGCCGATCAACAGCCGATGGCCCGCACCGGAATTGGATTCCGCAATATTGAGTATCAGGGCGTTTTTATTCCCGGAATCGCGCAAGCCTTCGGGCATGGCGAGATTGGCGGATGCTGAAGCGGTGGAATTGCCGGAAAATAAATGACCCGCATATTTTCCGCCGCCGGTTTCGACCGCGGTGACATTCACGAGCACAATGGGATAGTTGCGGTTGGTGCTGTGCGGGGCAATGGCCGCGCCCGCGGTGTGAATGCGATGCGCGGTCAGTGCGTCACCGGCGGCCGGCGAAGAATCGGTATTGACCTGATCGACAATGCGGTTGATCTGCTCGGCGATGGTTTGCCAGGGTTCGCTTTGGCTGGACCAATGGGGTAATGCTGGTTGCATGGGCGCGGCTCAATTTTAGTTAATCAGCGGAAATGCGGTGTTAAAATCAGTTTGGCTGAAGACAATAAACCGGCCCCAGCCGTTGCCGCTGGTGGCGGAGCCATCGGTGACAATCGTCCCGGCAATATCCGGCGGAATGGAACCATCAACATTTTTGAATACCGCGTACTGATCCCAGGTTTCAGGGTTATAGGCGAAACTGTAGGTATTGCGGTACCACACACCATCACGCGTGCTGCCGGTAATGGGCAGGCAAAGCCATGTGCGCGGCGGATAGCCTCGCCACGCGGCGCTATTGACCAGACCGGCGTAGGAAAGCGTGAGCGTTTCGGGATCGGCGGTTTGGAGGAAGTGAAAGCTGATGGTGGCGTTGAGAATAAGGCGATGGAGGTCGGCGACTTCCGTTTGGGCGGTTCCACCGGAGGGCGTGTAGGTGACGGTGGCGAGATTATTATTGGCGTCATAATGGCGGAGTACCTGACTTAGGCCGGCGTTGAAACTTTTGAGGTAATTGCTGGGATAGGCGTCCCACTGGTATTCGCACAGCACGTCAAAACAGTCATATCCCTGGCATCGCGTTTTGATGTTGCGGACCACAGCATTGGGCTGGTCGGGATGTTGCGCGCCGATGGCGGGGATGACAAAACCGGTGATGGCATCGGTGGCGGTGACGGCCATGAGCGGGCGTTGCGTGGGGGAATATTGGGCCAGCCCGGTGACCTGAAATTTTCGGATGATGTGATAACCGGTGGCAGACCATTCAAGCGGTTCGGATAAGAGCAGGTCTTCTTTGATGCTGACAGCCATGGAAAGGCTATAGCATGTAAAGTTGGCGATAATGCCGGTGCGCCGCAAGGGAACGGGCAAGGACACACAATGAAATAATGAGTAGAACAAGGCGCTGCGCTTCAACGAGCAACGAACAACGGGGACACACAACCGCAAAGCAGCGGAAGAACGCAAAGATGGGACGATACGACGACGGAATTTACCACGAGGTAGCGGAGGTGAGCGGAGGGGGCGAGGACAAAACGACGATTAGCCACAGAGGTCACAGAGGCCACAGAGACGGACGAAAGGCGACGACGATATTCACCACAAAGACACGACGACACAAAGGCGCGACGAAACAGCGTTACAACGACGCTGGCTACGTTTAGCGGGCGAGGCGGCCTCGCCGCGCTTTAGGGATTGACGACCGGGCGACGATGCGACGATATTCACCACAAAGACACGACGACACAGGCGCGACGACGGAATTAACCACGAGGTAGCGGAGGTTTTTGTTGCGTGGACGGTAGAACCGCTCGATTCCATCAGTCAATTCTTATAGCTCCAAATTGCTAGTGCCCTGTTCCACCCATAATTACGGGTGGAACAGGGCACTAGCGCACCATAACCTCCGTTTACCTCTGTTTCCTCGTGGTTCACAAAAACTCTTTGCGTCCTTTGTTTCTTGGCGGTTAACCCCTCGTCTCTTCGTGTTAGTGTCTTAGCGGTGAATTTCTCGTCACCCTCCATTTACCTCCCTTACCTCGTGGTTCACAAAAACTCTTTGCGTTCTTTGTTTCTTGGCGGTTAACCCCTCGTCTCTTCGTGTTAGTGTCTTAGTGGTGAATTTCTCGTCACCCTCCGTTTACCTCTGTTTCCTCGTGGTTCCCAAAAAACTCTCTTTGCGTCCTTTGTTTCTTGGCGGTTAACCCCTCGTCTCTTCGTCTTAGTGGTGAATTTCCCGTCACCCTCCGTTTACCTCCCTTACCTCGTGGTTCACAATCACTTTTTGAAGGGTCCCCGTGGTTCAGTAAGTTTATCACGACGGAATTAACCACGAGGTAACAGAAGTGAGCGGCGAGCGGCGAACGGTTGGGCGTGAGTGTGGTTTGTCGGCATAGGTGATTGGCGTTAAACTTTTGCCATGTCGTCGGATATCACATTTATCACCAATGAAAGCGGCAAAACGCTACGCGACCGCTTCGCGGCGTTGCTCGGTACCGACACGCGCCAATTTGATTGCCTGGTAGGATACTTCTTTATCAGTGGATTTTATAAGATTTATCCGAGTCTGGAAAAAGTAGAAAGGGTTCGCATCCTTGTCGGCCTGAACACCGACCAGACCGTCTGGAAGCTTTCGCAAAATGCCAAAGCGCCATCGGATGAACCTTTCGCCTTACCTTTCCACTCCCACTCGGATGTGCAGAAGGAAATTCCCCGTACCATGCTGAGGGAATTGGAACATGCCGCGTACACCGCCGAGGTCGAAACTGGCGTGGATAAGTTCGTACAATGGATCAAATCGGGAAAATTGGAAATCAGGGCGCATCCATCCCGGGATCTGCACGCGAAGGTCTACATCATGACCTTTCGCGATGGTGACAGGGATATTGGCCGCGTCATTACCGGTTCAAGCAACTTGACCCAATCCGGCCTGCAGGACAATCTTGAATTCAACGTCGAGCTGAAAAACCGCTCCGATTACGATTTTGCCATCGACAAATTCAATGCACTCTGGGCCGATGCTGTGGAATTATCTGAACCCTGTAAACAGGCCATTTTGTCGCAGTCCCCGTACGCCCAGTTCACCCCTTATGAGCTTTATTTGAAGTTCCTTTACGAGTATTTCCGCAGTGAGCTTAACCGCCCGACGGAGCTTGACGACCTCTACGTCCCGGATGGTTTCAAAAAGCTCAAATATCAGGAAGAGGCCGTCCTGACGGCGAAAAGAATTCTTGAAGAATACGGCGGTGTGTTTCTTTCCGATGTGGTCGGGTTGGGAAAAACTTATATGGCCGCCATGCTTGCCCAGCAGCTTAAAGGCCCATCACTCGTGCTCGCCCCGCCTCATCTTATTGATGCCAAGAATCCCGGTTCGTGGCGCAATGTATTCCGCCAGTTCAACGTTCCGCAACACACAGATTTTGAATCCATCGGAACGCTGGATTCCCTGCTCCAGCGTGATATGTCCAGATACAGGAACGTGTTTATTGATGAATCACATCGCTTCCGCAATGAGGATAATCAAACCTACGCCAACCTCGCGCAAATCTGCCGGGGAAAGCGCGTTGTTTTGGTATCCGCCACCCCGCTTAACAACACTCCGGGTGACATTCTCAGCCAGATCAAGCTGTTTCAGAACGGCACCAACAGTACCATCCCCAATGTCCGGAATCTCGTGGAATTCTTTGGCAAATTGCAACGGAACCTCCGCGGCCTTGACCGCCGCACCCACCGTGAGCAGTATCTCCGCACCGTTCAGGCCAACGCCAAAACCACGCGGGAAAGCGTTCTCAAATATCTCATGATCCGCCGCACCCGTGGCGAGGTGGCAAAGTATTATGCCACCGACCTTGCATTGCAGGGGCTGAAATTTCCCGATGTTGCGGACCCCAAAGCTCTTTTTTACAAGCTCAATAAGGAAGAAAGCCGAATCCTGGATTCCACGATGCGGATGCTGGGGAACGATTTCAAATATACCCGCTACAAGCAGCTCACCTACTACCTGGGCCAGCGCGAAGGGGAGCAGTCTCAGGCCCAGCAAAACCTTGCGAAGTTCATGAAAATACTCATGGTCAAACGCCTGGAAAGCAGTTTCCATGCTTTTCGTCTCACGCTGGAGCGTTTCATTCTCACCTACCAGCGTGTTATTGCGGAATTCCGCAAGGGGAATGTTTACATCAGCAAGAAATACACCGGCAAAATTTTTGACCTGCTGGATGATGACGAACAGGAATCCATACAACAATTGCTCGATGCCGACAAGGCTGAAAGGCTCGACGCGAAGGAGTTCCGTCCTGAATTTATCGTCGATCTGGAATGCGATCTGGCCATCCTGAATTCCATCCGCAGTCTCTGGAACAACATCAAACGCGATCCCAAGTGGGAAGCCTTCCGCCAACTCCTGCTTGATGATAAGCAGCTTAAGCAATCCAAGGTGATCATATTCACTGAATCCAGAGAAACCGCGGAGTATCTGGGCAAGCAGATCGCGGCCGGGGTGGAGAAAAGGGTCCTGGTCTTCAGCAGTGATTCCGATGAGGCCGTGTATCGGCAAGTCACGGACAACTTTGATGCCCGGGCACTGCACCGTAAGGATGACTTCCGTATTCTTGTGGCCACAGAGGTGCTTTCGGAGGGTGTTAACCTGCACCGTTCCAATGTCGTCATTAACTATGATATTCCGTGGAACCCCACGCGCCTGATTCAGCGTGTGGGCCGCGTGAATCGGGTGGGCACAACTTTTGACACCATCCACACCTATAACTTTTTCCCGACGGATGAAGGCAATGATCTTATCAAACTCAAAGAGGCCGCCGAGGCCAAAATCAACGCCTTCATTGAAATGCTTGGTAATGATGCCCGCCTGCTGACGGATGGCGAAGAAATTAAATCACACGATCTCTTTGATCGGTTAAATTCGAAAGCCACGATCACCGGTGAGAATGAGCAGGAAGAAACCGAACTCAAATACCTTGCCGAGATACGGGAAATCCGGGATAAGAACCCCGATTTGTTCATCCGCATCAAGGCGTTGCCTAAAAAGGCCCGCTCCACCCGGGCGGTGTCGGCACCAATTGGCATCGCGCCAAAATTTGCGTTCCCCTCGTTGGTCACGTACTTTCGGCAAGGGCAATTGGACAAGTTCTTCATCGCCACGCCGTTGGGCATTTCTCAGGAGTTGGATTTCATGCGGACTGCGGCGCTTCTCAAGCCCGTTGACGCCAATGAGCCGCTGCTGAAAATTGCCGAGAACTTTTATGACCTGTTGGATAAAAACCGGGCCGAGTTCTTGGCCGCCACCAGCGCCGAGGCCGCCGGGGCCACCGCGAGACCCGGCGGCGGCGTCAACGCCGCCTACATTCTCAAGCGGTTGGCCGCCCGGGAAATCCGAGATTACCATGGTTACACTGAAGAGGATGAACTCCTTATGCAACAGGTGATCCAGTGCCTCGCGGACGGGGCGATTCCCAGAGCCACCGCGAAGAAAGTTGCGGGCGCAATGAAGAAACAGGCCGATCCCCTGAAGGTACTGGGTATCCTGCGGTGCGATATTCCCCAAGCGCTGCTTTCGCCAACGCAGGCCGCGCAGGCCCACGGAACGAACAGTCCGCGTGAAGTTATTCTCTCCTCCATGTTGGTGGAGGCACCATGAATCGCGACCAGGCCAGGCAGCTTGTTAGGGACACATTCACCGAGAAATTTGATAAGGGCCAATTCACCACTTTTATCGGAAACCTGCTCAACGATATTGATAGAGGAAAAGCCTTTTCCTGCAATAGCCGGTATGTGAAGGATGCCTTCAAACCTCACGTCAACCGCTACGAACGCCTTGCTACCTACACCGCGCCGGACAATCGCAAAATAGACATCATGGTTGTTTCGCTCACGGATGAGGCCAAACTTACACGCACCCGTACCGCGCTGCGCAATTTCGTGGCGGACTATCTGAAAAACCGCGACCAGAAAGACGCCGCCCTTGTTGCCTTTGTTTCCCCATCTGAAAAAGCCTGGCGATTTTCCTATGTGAAAATGGAATATGCCACAGTTGAAAAGTCATCCGGCGATGTGGGCGTGGAGGCCCGCCTGACCCCCGCCCGGCGGTTTTCCTATCTGGTCGGCCCCGGGGAAAGCTGTCATACGGCCCAAACCCGGTTTCTTGAACTGCTGCAAAATACGCAGACCAATCCGCAGTTGGAGGACATTGAAGAAGCCTTCAGTGTGGAGGCCGTTACCAAGGAATTCTTTGCGGGTTACAAGGGCCTCGCCCTTGAGGTTAAGGAGGAGCTGGACAAGCTGGCCGCGGGCGATAATGCCATCGGAGCCGAATTTGCCGCCCGTCAGATCAGCACCATCGACTTTGCCAAAAAACTCATGGGCCAAATTGTCTTTCTTTACTTTCTCCAGAAAAAGGGCTGGCTGGGCGTGGCCAAAGACGCCCCTTGGGGCACCGGCCCTCATAATTTCTTGCGCAAGCTGGCCGATGGCGATTTTGGCCAACGCGCCAACTTTTTCAATGATACGCTGGAGCCGCTGTTTTATGACACTCTGGCCACGGATCGCGGCCATGAGGCATTTTGCAAGCAGTTCAATTGCCGCATCCCATTTCTCAATGGCGGCCTCTTTGAACCGCTGAATAATTACAATTGGTGCAAAACCGAAATCCTGCTGCCCAACCGTCTGTTCACCAATGACGTTGCGGTGGAAGAGGGCATTACCGGTACCGGCATTTTAGATGTTTTTGACCGTTACAACTTCACCGTCAATGAAGCCGAACCGCTGGAAAAGGAAGTGGCCATTGATCCGGAGATGCTGGGGAAGGTTTTTGAAAATCTGCTGGAAGTCAAAGAGCGTAAATCCAAAGGTTCGTTTTACACCCCGCGTGAAATTGTCCATTACATGTGCCAGGAAAGCCTGATCAACTATCTCGACACGG
The DNA here is from genome assembly GCA_021809365.1 of Planctomycetota bacterium. Next base: position 12,047 of record JAKBAC010000095.1, read on the forward strand.
CAATCAACGGTGACGGTAGCACAGACATTCCTGTCTGTAAATTACCCCAAGGTGACACAGACATTCCTGTCCGTGAATTACCCCAAAGTGACACAGGCATTCCTGCCTGTAAATTACCCCAAGGTGACACAGACATTCCTGTCTGTGCGTCAACCGGAGCAATAAATAAAACCAACCGCAATCTCCCCCATTGGACCAGAGAAGGCTCAATCTATTGGATCACCTTCCGACTCGCCGATTCCCTGCCACAGGAAAAACTCAATGCCTGGCGGGCGGAACGAGAACTCTGGCTCAAGCAACACCCCCAGCCGTGGAGTGATGAGGATTGGAAACAATACGATGAAAGTTTAGGCGAACGCATGCAATCGTGGCTTGATGCCGGATACGGTTCATGCGCCCTTGGGCGGCCCGATGTCCGACAAATTGTGCAGGACTGCCTGCTTCGCGTCGACGGCCAGCGGCTGCGGATCCACGCCGCGGTCATCATGCCCAACCACGTCCATTTGCTTCTCGAACCCCTTGCTGGTAGCGAATTGTCCGAACTCCTCAAAGGCATCAAAGGTGCCAGCGCCCGCAAGGCCAACCAAATTCTGGGTAATACCGGGACCGCCTTTTGGATGGACGAATCATACGACCACATTGTCCGTAGTGAGCGGCAACATCAACACCTGATCCGCTACATAATGGAAAATCCCGTCAAAGCAAAACTCCCCCCCAGCCAGTTTTGGCTCCACCAAGGTGACACAGGCATTCCTGCCTGTGAATTACCCCAAGGTGACACAGGCATTCCTGCCTGTAAATTACCCCAAGGTGAGACAGGCATTCCTGCCTGTACCCCATCAAAAGCACCCAACCAGGTACAAGAAACACAGACAGGAATGTCTGTGCTACCGCAACCACAAACACAGACAGGAATGTCTGTGCCACGTTGTGACATTGAAACGTTCATCCACGAAGGTGACCGCATTGCGGATTACGACGCCGTCAAGGCCAACCATGGCATTGAGTTGCCCGCCGCCATAAAAACCCACGCCCGGCTATTGGATGACAAACTTGCCGCGATCACCGTGTGCGATCCGGCAATCGGATCAGGCGCTTTTCCGGTGGGCATGATGCAGGAAATTGTCCGCGCCCGCTCCGCACTGACACCCTATTTCAACGATGTTCATGATCGCACCGCCTACCACTTCAAACGCCATGCGATCCAAAACTGTCTGTACGGTGTGGATATTGATCCCAAATCG
>JAKBAC010000096.1:0-5539 GCA_021809365.1 Planctomycetota bacterium
CGAGCGCATTGTGGTTAAAGAACATCTCGGTGACAACCCGGTGGTCGGCTCGCCGTAGACTGGCCGCAGGTGTGGATCGCCGGTATTCTGATGCGTTATGCGAATTGCCCTGGCCCCCAATTTGGATAAATCGGATGCGGTAGCGGCGGCACAGCAACTGCTGGAAAGCCTGCGCGGCAACGCCGGGCACGACGTGCGCATGATGCCGACGATTTCCCGCGACGCCTTTGACGCTTTCGATCCGGATATGCTCATCCTCCTGGGCGGCGACGGAACCATTTTGCAGGCCGCCAGATTTATCACCGGCATGAGAGCGGCCCTGGTAGGCATTAACTTTGGAAAACTGGGGTATCTGGCATCGTTTACCGTGGATGAATTCCAAGCCCACTTACCGCGTCTGCTGCGCGGAGAATTAAATATTTCGCAGCGCCTGATGCTGGAAGGGACCATATTGAATGCTCCCGAAAACGCGACCGATGGCACAACGGGCGCGCGGGAACAGGCCCATGCGCCGGCTTTTCACTGTGCAGCCCTGAATGATATTGTAATAAATTCCGGCATACCCTTTCGCATGGTGCAATTAACCATTGCCATTAACGGGTACGACACCACCACGTTTCGTGGAGATGGCTTAATCGTATCAACATCCTCGGGATCGACCGGGTATAATCTTTCCGCAGGCGGCCCGCTGATTTCTCCGGATCTTAATGCGCTGGTCATTACCCCCATTTGCCCGCACTCGTTGTCATTCCGTCCCGTGGTCGTACCGGCGGATACCCAAATACGCATTACACCCATGCGGGTAAACTCCGGTACGCATGTTAGTTTTGACGGGCAGGTTAGTCAGCCGCTGGTGGCGGGGCAATATGTACTGGTGCATCGGGCACCCAAGCCGCTGCGCCTGGTGGAGAATCCGACTTTAACCCATTGGCAAATGCTGGGCAGCAAATTGCACTGGGCGCAAAGTCCGCGTGCCTAGATGCGCAAAGAATCAATAAGGGTAGCTTAATGAAATCAGGAAACGTATAGCGAGGCGTCAAATAAGATGGGTGATCCGATACGGAGCAATCAGGAAACGGCTTATCAGAATTTCACGCTGGAAAACGTGAAATTCAGTTCCATTTTTGAATTCAGTGCTTTATTCCGGGCCTTTCGCATGGCCATTCAGCCGGCGTGCATGATCACCGCGCTGCTGGCGATACTGGTAGTCTATGTCGCGGGCCGGGCGTTCGACGTGCTGTGGAGCTACCAGGTCATGCCGGGAGAAATTACAGCGTTTCATTCCCCCATTCCCGGCTACTATGATGATTTACTCAAACAGAACCGCGGCAGTCGCACGCAGGCCATCATGGATTTACTGCAACATGTCGAGCCAACCTTAACATTGGCCCAAACTGCGGCGTTGGCGGAAAATCCCGGAGCTGCTTATCAACGGATCAAAGTACTCTATGAACGGAGTTTTACGCAGGCGGTTAATGCCGCCTCACAGGCGGGGGCAAGCGCGACCATAGTCAATCAAGCCCGGCGTCACGCGACGCTGAAGTTGCTTAACCGCATGAGAAATTTAAAGTCGATGGTAGGACGCGGTATTTTTTCGGCATTCATGCGCTATGAAATCAGAGAATACGGCCGGCTGGTAAATAATACCGCAGCCTTACTGCGCCTGGCCCCGATGCGGGGATCAAATGAGAACTCAGATCAGGCGATCGTACAGGTGGGAACCGGGATTCTGCCCGTTGATCGCCACAGGCTGTGGGAAAACAATTCGATCATCGGGTGTCTGGCCAATATGTTTATCACCGGGCCGAGTTGGCTGATAGCCGGGGCCGCTCCGGTTCGGGCCGTTGGAACAGTTCATGGCATGGGGCTGTTCCTGCGGCGTCTCTATTATCTTTTAACTGTATTGCTTCTGGTGGGCGTAAGCCTGATGGCGACGGCCATGGCCGGGGCGATGATATGCCGCCAGACCGCGCTGGAATTTTCCGGCAACCGTCCCACTTTTTCCGCCAACATCGCGTTTACTCTTTCCCATCTGGGTTCATTTATTAAAGCGCCGCTGCTGCCGTTTATTACCGTTCTGGGAACCGGACTGGTCTTAACGATTCTATCGCTGATCGGGGCAATTCCCTTTCTCGGGGAAATTTTTATCGGCGTGATATTTGTTGTATTTCTGGTTCTGGGTTTCATGATCATGTTGATGGTGCTGGGAATCATTGGCGGATTGAATTTGATTTATCCTACCCTGGCGGTGGAAGGATCCGATTCTTTTGACGCCATCAGCCGCAGTTTCAGCTACGTCTACGCCCGGCCCTGGCGGATGTTATTTTACACCCTGCTGCTGTTGGTTTACGGCGCGGCGACCTATCTATTTTTGACCTTTGCCATGTATGTACTCCTGGCGGGAGTGCACATATTTGTAGGCTGGGGCATGACGTTATTTGGCATGCTGCATGGCTGGAACACCGGCGGCGGAAAACTTGACACGATGTGGCAGGCACCCCGTTTTGGCGAATTAATTGCACCAATTAACTGGTGGGCCATGAACTGGTCGGAAACCCTTGGGGCGATATTTCTCTACTTCTGGCTGTTTCTGGCCGTCACGCTGCTGGGGGCTTATGTGATAAGTTATTATTTTGCAGGCAATACAATTCTCTATCTCCTGCTGCGGCGAAGCGTCGATGGGCAAGGCCTGAATGAAATATACCCCGACGCCGCAGAAGGCATCGCGGACGATTCCACCAAGCCGCTGATCAAGCGGCAATAAGGGGAAGCCACATGAAACTTCGCAATGAGTTTTATCAGATTTTAGCGCTGCTATGCGATACCCCCACCGCCCCCTACCGGGAAAATCTGGTAGTGGCCGCCATTCGGCAATGGCACAATACGGCGACGCGGTCCAAAGCGATCCGCTGGCGTGAAGATGCGGCAGGCAATATTCATTTGGATTATCGCACAGGCCATAAGGGGACCCGCACCCTGGTGCTGGAGGCGCATCTGGACCATCCCGGTTTTATGGTCACGGGAATGAAACGCGACGGAACCCTACGGGCGATTTTCCGGGGTGGCGTGAAGCCATCCTGCTTTACCGATGCGACCGTGGCATTATGGCCCGAAACCGGCAGCGCTGGTGCAGCGCCCAAGCCGGTGGTTACCAAAGTGTTGCAAGTGACACCCGCAAAAAAAACAACGCCGATGCGCGTAATCTTAGCCCCATGCGGTGTAAAAATTCCGAATGGAACTATTGGCACGTGGAACTTACCCGACGCCGCAGAAGCCAGGGGCCTGTTCATGGCCCGTGCCTGCGATGATCTGGCGGGTGTGGCGGCGTGTTTGTGCGTGCTGGACCGATTGCTGGAACTTAAGGCCGCGTGCAATGTAACCATATTGCTGACCCGTGCCGAGGAAGTGGGATTTGCCGGAGCCATCGTGGCGGCACAGCAGCGGTTGATTCCGCGATCCTGTGCCATCATTGGGCTGGAAACCAGCCGCGCCACCGCCCAAGCCGTTCAAGGAGCTGGCCCGGTGATTCGTGTTGGTGACCGCACCAGCACCTTCAGCCCGGCCTTGACGCGATTCATGGCCATGACCGCCGGCGGCTTGGCCGATGAGGATTCAGAATTCCGGTATCAACGCGCCTTGATGGATGGCGGCACCTGTGATTCCACAGTGTTTCATGCGTTCGGTTATGAAACCGGTGCCGTGTGTCTGGCGTTGGGGAATTATCACAATATGCTGGAGACTCCGGCCCCAGTCGCAGTAGCGGAAATTCCCACCGCCGGCCCCATGATTGCCAGCGAGACCATTCACCTCGCGGACTTTGCGGCCGAGATTGAATTGCTGGCGCAAATATGTGTGGCATTTCCAAAGTATAAACCCGGGATGGAAGACCTGAAAAAAAGATTCAATGCTTTGCACGAGCGCGAGCACAAGGCGCTACTATACAAAACACGTTGATCGGAAAATGTTATAAAAATTATTCCGCCGGGACGCGGCGGGCACGTTTTACATCGGAGCGCACGCGTTTGGTTTCCAGCCGGCGGGTTTTACTGGCTTTGGTGGGGCGGGTCTTGCGACGCTTTTTAGGCTCCACCATCGCTTCCGAAACCAGCGTTTTCAGTTTTTCCACGCAAGCCCGGCGATTGGCTTCCTGCGTGCGTTGATTGGAACTTATCAGCACAATGGCACCGGCGGCATCGACGCGACGACCCACCGCTTGAATGAGCCGCAATCGGGCTTTGACATTCAGGCCGTGCAGATCATCCGGGTGAACGCGCAGGTCGGTTTTGGTATTGACTTTATTGACATTCTGGCCCCCGGGGCCGCCCGAGCGGGAGAATCCAAACTGCAGCCGTTGCCGGTCCACCCATACGCCGCCACCCAGCGCCAAACCTGGAACATTGGAAATACTTTCAACCATGCGGGTATTGTACCACCAATTTAATTAAATGTGGGAAACAGCGGGGAGCATTTTAATTCGAGAGGTTTTGAAAAATCAGTGGTTCAACGGCCCGGTGGAATTGCCGGGGGCAAATTCAACGTCAAACAGGATATTCTGCCGCGGCTCCTCCGGGTTGTCCAGGCGGTGGTGGAGCCTCTGGATCGCGGCTGTACCGATGACTGAAAGTGATACGCCCACGGACGTTAACTGTACCACCGGTCGAGGAACCGTATCGGTATTGTCAAAGCCGGTGATAGAGACATCTTCCGGCACACGCAGGCCGGCGTCTCGGACAATTTGCGCCAGCATCTGCCCGGCCCACTCATTGGTGGCCATCCAGGCGCGCACGCCGGACTTAATTAACTGTAGCGCCTGCTCCGGTGCTGTCGCGGGCACCAGCCGATGCTCAAACACTTCCGTGCCAAATTCAATGGCCCAGGCCGGGTTTAATTCCAGCCGCAGTTTCGTCATGGCTTCCACGTAGCCAGCATAGCGGGCGCGTGACCAGGACATGTCACTGCAATAACCAAAATAGCCGATTTTTCTGTGCCCCAGACGGTAAAGGTGCTCCGCGAGAATGTTCATGCCGCCGCGATGATCCATATCCACCAGGTCCACTTTAGCACCGGGGTAGAAATGTACCACGGATACGCAGGCAAATTTTTCCGATAATTGCCGCGCTATGTCTTCCGGCCAGCGATGCACCAGACACAGGCCCTTGACGCGACCGTCCCGCATGGCCGGTGGCTGGCGGTCCGCATGGACAATATTCAGGCAGTCCTGGAAGGATACATGATGGACAATCAGTGTAACGTTCATGGCGGTGGCGGCCTGACTTAAGCCCACGAGATACCGCGTGTGAGTCCAACTGCTTTCCGGCGATTGCACCAAAACGCCCAGATAACAGGCTTCCGCCTCGGCCGCCGCCTTTCCGCGAAGCCGCACGGTGTAACCCAGTTTTTGCGCAAGTTTCAATACCCGGTCCCGAGTTTCGGATTTGATCCCTGGCTGCTGACGTAAAGCGCGCGACACCGTACCGGGCGCTAAATTAAGCTGCCGGGCAATAAGAGTCTGGTTGGGGGTCTTGGACATGGGAGAAAA
>JAKBAC010000096.1:5549-13278 GCA_021809365.1 Planctomycetota bacterium
GCGGCTCCGCGCGGAAATTAATTGTGACATTTCCATCCGCAGAAGGAAGTTTCAAGCTATCAGGCAAGCGCGACGAAGAGCCTGTGAAGCTTCCGCCGGACAAACTGTCCGTCGTGTCATGCCCGGGAGGAGAAGATACGTTGTCCATGATTCGTTTCGCTCACGTAAGGAAGAATATCAGGATCCAGCGTTTATAAACGGCGTGCCCGCCGGCCAAATAAAAGCACCAGCGACGCGCCCGCCAACAGCGTGGCCAAGGTCGCCGGAGCCGGCACGGCGGTGGTGGAAATCTGGGCCAACGGGTTCCAGGTTCCGTTAACAGCAAATGTTCCGGTGTACTGCGAACCCCAGAAAGTCTCCAGGCCAAAAATATTACTAAGAGTATAATTTGCGGCATCGGAAAGGGGATTTGCGTTTCCCGCCCAGGAGAGTTGGTTGGACCACGGCACCCGCGAAGAAACGTTCAGCGGCGCGCCCGTGGTGTCCATGCTGTTGTATTCAGAGAATCGCGGACTTTGATTGCCTGGCGTTTCATTGGAGTCAAAAGGAATCCAGCCCTGAGAATTTACCACCGGCCCCATTTTCGTATTGATATACGTCACGCTGGCATTGGATGTCTGATATTGCCAGGCCCGTCCAAGAAACGCATTGCCATTTGGCACACCAGACTGATAGCCTGGATTGCCGCCCTCGCTGGTCGGAGTCGGGTTGCCCGTAAGCGAAGAATTGAGGAATACAAAGCCAACTGCCGTAGTCGGTGCGGTGTTCGCAGCGGTCACCACAGACGCCCCGCCCCCACCGTTGCCCGCGCTGTTGAGCGTAGAATTTTGAAACACCGCAGTACCGTTTCCAAACACATAATCCACTGTGCCGTTGATAAAGCAATTTTGGAAATAGCTGCGACCGTTGGCCAGATACATCGTATCTTGGAATCCGATAAAGTTGCAATTGGTAAACGCCTCCTGATCGCCCTCGCTTAGAACCGCCGGGGCCTGAACCGTGGCAGCACCGGGTGCCGGTTGGGCAGTCGTATTGGCAAAGGTCACATTCGAGGCCGTAAAATCATTGGCAAATAAATTTACGGTGCTTGACCCGCCCGTGCCGACCGTTGCGCCATTCACAACGGAATTGGCGTCCAGTCCATATTCAATGACCGTGTCGGCAGCGTTCGCCCCGCCACCGATGATATCCAAATAAGGTTTATCTCCGGATATCGTGATCTGCTGAGAATCATACACACCGGGCGACAGGAGCAGTCGCGTAGGATCCGCCGCCGTTCCTGCCGGAGCGACATTAATTGCGGCTTGCAGACTATTAAACGTGTTGCCTTGCGTTACAGCATTCGGGTTGACGTAGTAATCCGTTGCGGTCGCCAGGGACGGATACATGTTAAAACTTACTGCGGCAATCAGCAGCGCTGCGGCAGTTTGATGTCGTAGAGAGCAGAGATTATTCAATGAGACCATGGGTGTACACTCCTCCCGCAGTAAGCCAGAATGTGGCCCCGCCGACTTGGGTTAAGCCGCACTGCCAGCAGGCGAACATCTTCGACAGTTTGATCGAAAAAGATAATGTCCCAACATGCCGGCGCAGCGTCCTGGCCGCGCCGGCATGGAGGAATATCATCACAGCAGGTTCAAAGGTTTCCGGACCCGCTTCGCCGGCGCTTGGCAACCACCAACGCCAATCCACCCGCCAGAAATAGCCCCAACGTGGCGGGTTCCGGCGTAGAGGCTGGTGCAGGCTCTATAAGTTGCACAGCGTCTAACGATGCAGCGGTGCCGCTGATGTCTTTAAAATTAAGGGTGATATTTCCGTTACTATCGGGTGTGACATTCTGAAAAACCAGATAGTTGACCGTGGTGCTGCTTGTGGGAGAGGAACTGGTAGAAAAAACATCTCCACCGAGCGTAAAATCTTTGCCGTCCTGTTCACCGGCCTGCACAGCACTGCCGCCGTTTACAGAAAACCCGGCGACTTCACCGCTGGTACCGTTAGGCCCATTCCCAAACTGGCTGGCCAAATACGCGACCAACGTATAACTGCCCGTTGGTAGATTTCCAAACTCGGCGGTTCCGCCGCTACCAAAGGAAATAAGGGACCCCGAGAGCAGCTTTTCCTGAGCGGTCACGGGTGGAGTTTGGGGGTATTCATAGTAGGTCGTAGTGGCCTGCGTCCCAGCGGAAGAGTACGAAAATGTAATGGGGCTGGTGCTGCCAGAGGAGTCCTTGACAGCCAGTCCCGTTGCCGCCCAAGGATACGTCGTCTGGGCGGTTGTGCTGGCGTTATGATCCGCAACTTTGATTCCGTTCCAGACGCTCTGCGTATAACCGGCGGCACCGACCACAGAACCATTAATTGGATTATCCCCCTCACCGTTTGGCGAATCCAGGAACTGCACGCCAATGCTCGTGGCATGCGCTGCGCCTGCCGCTGCTATTACCCCGCCGAATAATGCCGTTACCAACAAGGGACTCTTTGATTTGAGAATCATAGTTCTCACTCCTTAAAAAGGCTTGCTCCATTATTCGCCTCCGGCAACACACCGAACTGCAAATGAAGCGGACACTGGAAACTTTTTAAAAACTCTATGAACTCTGCCGCAGCAAATTGCCAAGAAGAGGCACCTTGTTGCGGACTAATCTATCTCGGCTTTGAAAAAATGAAGGGCGAATCAACTATCGCCTGACAAGCCGAAGTTCTAATTCTGAAGAGTAGTGTACAACACAGTGGCGCACATGTCAAGCGCAAAATTTGTGTTTTTATTTTTTTTTCAAGCTACATACAACAATTTTGTGCGCATAACCGATACATATTCACGACCTCACGTATACATTTACGGGTTTGGCAGCCAGTTGGTTCGTATTAAAGAAATTAAAAATTAACTGTTTTATGTGTCACCGAACGCATTATCAGACGATGCAAATACACTGCACCCCAACACATTCCGATAGTTCAAAATTTACAAATCTGTACTTGCTGTGCGCAATATCACAATAGCGAACAATGGATCGATGTTTACGCTCTAACGCGGCGGGGCACGCTTTTCTTGCCGCATTGCAACAAGAATGATCCAAAACATAATAAGGACCATACAGCGGGTTCCGGCACGGCAAGCGTGTCGCCATACACGCTCAATCCCGGCCCGCTTTGTGCCAGAAAGGTGTTGCCGGTGCCCAGTTGCAAATTCTGAACATAGTAAACGCCCAGGCCCTGGTACCCGGATATATTTATATGACTCAATGACAGGCCGTTGAAATTCGTGGCCGGTGCGCCGCTGCCCGTCAGCGGCTCGCCATAAATTAATCCGTCCTGCGCGGCACCGGTCGCGGTAATGCCGTTGAAGCTGATATTTTTCCACAGCGGTGTGGTTCTGTCGATGGTTGCGGCGGTGACGACCGTGGGGTCGGTGGGAAAATTATCGCTGCCGTGTTCATAAAAACTGGTGATGGCCAGCGGCATGGCGACATTGGTCATGGTGATATTGCTGTAGCTGACATTTTGCACCAAGCCGCCATAATTAGCGCCAGCCTTTAACCGCAATCCATTGCTCGTATCGTTAAAGGTCACATTGCTGACGGTCATGCCATTGAGGCCGTCACCAACCGCACCATAATTGGTGACGTTAAATACGGCAGAAGGGATCACTGGCAGCGGTGGATCGGCACAAGCGAAATTTGCGGCTGGCAGGGCGGCCGCCGTAAATACTGCGGAAAAAGCGATGATCCGAGGATTGGCCATCCTGCGGTGCAAGCAGACCATCAGCGCTATTTTATCGGCATTTAGCATCACCATTTCCTCCAGATAAGATCCTTTAAGGAAAATGTACACGATGACAGCGCAAGGTGCAAGAATAAATTATGCAAATTTTATTGAAATACCGTATTTGTGCGCACAGTTTTATAGCCTCGGATCGCAGGCTCGCCAAATGAACGCAGGAGTTTCGCCAGCGGCATTTCGCCGTTAACATAGCTGCATCGCCGAAAATTTCGGCCCAATAGCCTGTACGAGTAATGGCCGGGATTGCGATCACTCAGACAGGCTCCTACTGGATACGCTGCCCATGCGAATACTTCTCTATGGCGATTCAATGACTGAATACCTGCATCGGCCCCCGCGCATGCTCACCGATGCGTTACAGGCCCTGCAGCCGGAAAAGTCTTATGAGATTTCCAACTGGGCTGTCGGCGGCACCCGGGCGGAATTGGTTTTGTATCGCCTGTTGTATGAATTCTGGCATGGAAGAGCGCGTATGTTGCCTTTAACACAAAGCCGGCCCGATGTCCTGGTTATCGAAGCCTGTGCGTTTAACAATGCCAATGATCAGCAGGATGGGATCAACAATTTTAAGCATATCTGGGACCAGATTATTAAGGCGTGCCGGGAACACGCCCCTCAAGCGCGGCTGATCACTTATTTGACCATCGGCAGTTCACCGACGGTTCCTGACGAACGGGCTAATCGCCTGTTCTTCCATGCGTTACCGGAAGTTTTTGCCCTGCGCCATAAGTGGCGGGAAATATATCAGGACGCCTTTGAGCAATGGGCAACAGAAGCGGCAGTAGAATGCGTTAATGTGCGAAATGAAGTCCAGCGGCAGGAAGCTCTCGGCGTGCCGCGCCAACACTGGATATCCGCGGACGGCGTGCATCCAAACGCGGCGGGTGTAGAATTAATATCGCAGAAACTTGCCGCAGCGATTGTGGGTTCTGGAGAAATCATGCCATGAGTCAAAACGTATCTGACCAGTCACCCGCTGCTGCGAAAGAAAAGCCGCACCACCGCAATCGGATTTTATTGACCATTGCGTTGTTCAAATTTTTCAAAGCAGCGGCGATGATCACGGCGGGCATTCTGGCCCTTACATTTCGCCATGCCAATTTGACCCTTATCGCTGTTCGCTGGGTGAGTAAATTCCGCCTGGACCCTCACAACAAATATGTGGACTGGGTGATAGATCATACCAGATTGGTTCACGCCAAACAGTTGGAAATGCTGGCCGCTGGAACATTTATTTATGCCCTGTTGTTTCTGGTGGAAGGCATCGGCCTGTATCGGGAAAAAGTCTGGGGCGAATATCTGGTGATTGTGGAAGTATGCCTGCTGATGCCCTTGGAAATTATTGAAATTTGCGCTAAACCCGACCTGCTTCGCTTCAGCCTGCTGATCGCCAATATCTTCATTCTGGTATATCTGATTTACCTGCGGATCAAAAACGCCAGGGAAAAACGGCACCAAAAACAGGCCGCCTGACGCCCAGCTGCCGCCAGCCAAACACCGAGTTATCACCAGAGTGTTCCATGACGGGATGCTCACCCAGAGCACCGGATGGTAATCCGGTGGTTGATCCAGTGCCGCGAACCAACCACCGGGTTATCACCACGGTGCTCCATGACGCGACGACGCTCCGATAGGCCAAAACTCACGCCCTCGCGACCCGACGCTTACGCAAAAATCTCCCTAAACGACCCCCGGCGGACCCAATTAAAAATATAAGTGCGGCGAATCCCCACCAAAAGAGAACCCCTCTGATATTTAACGGAAGGGTCCCGTCACCGGTCGGAAGGGAGCCGCCACAGACGCGTACCAAGCTCTCCGCCGGTGATCGCGGCCTTGCCGTCGGGCGAAACAGCGATAGACGTACAGCCGCCCGATATTCGGTGTGAGCGCCACGACATCTTACCCGTTGAGATATCCACTGCGGCGAAATAGCCGGGCAAATCTGGCTCAAATACATCGATCGCGACAATGACCTGCCGGGGATTGGCACCAGGCGTAAGCCCAATGACCGTAGAGGGCGGTTGTTGTGGGCGTAGCAGCACTCGACGCAGGAGCATACCCGTCCTTGCGTTGCATACGTAGATCGAGGGCCGCCCCAGCCCGCACATCGTGAACACAATCTGGTTTTCGGATGGGATGTAGCACATGGCGTCGGGGGGGCCGATGGACCAGTTGGCCTGCAGGCGCACGGAGGATTTTGGTGCGGGCTGCAGCGCCGGCTTGCGCCCGGTGAGACGGGCAATCCACAAACGGCGGTCGGTGCCAAGAACGGCGAGCCGGTGCGACCCGAGGTATACGATGGCCATGGGCTGCCAGCCCGGTCGCCCCGGAGGTGCCTTCAGCTTTTGCTCCAATGCCCCGCTCCGGACGTCCCGGATATAAATGTAGCCAAGGCTCCGGGCGGCCGAATAGCCAATGGCAAGATGGCGTGCGTGAGGGGAAAATGCGGGCAGTACTCCGGATGTGCCAATCGGATTCGGCAAGATGCTTACGACGTTATGCTTGACGAGGCTCCACAGGCAAACCGATCCAGCACCATCCCCGGACCGCACCTCGACTGCGAGAACACGCCCGTTGGCCGCAATGGCGCTGCGGGCATGGATCCCCCCGGCAATCGTCCAACCCCGTGGGACTACCAGACGCCCAGGATGCTCCACGGGACTAAGTTCGGAGCCTTCGTCAGCGGTGAGATGCGGAATACGGCTTACACGGCCGCCGATCATGCCCATTTCTGATTTCACTATCCGGTCGAATCGATCCAGCGGTGGCCCACTTATAACCCCCGCGACCTCCGGCCCCGTATGCAGCAGGATTATCGCAGATGAGTTCGAGGCGAAGCCTACCGCCTCCGCCGGCCGCTGATTCTTGCGCCACCACGAATAGACCAATTTCGGCTGGCCAGCCACCGCTCGCCCAGAGGCCCCGGCGGCGGCTCGGATATATGGCAACATAATCGCCAGAGCAAATATGAAGCCCAACTTGTGATTTATAACGCGATTCATTTTTCGTCACTCCAAGCCCGATATCAGCAGCACAAATCAGCGCCTTCCCAATGCATTTCCACCACCACCCATCATTTCCGCACCGGCTTGGCGAATTGACGGATGTCACCTTTTCAGCGCCCGGAAAGTAAGTCTGCGACATCCGACAACAGCGCAAATCAGGTTGGAATCGAAATGTTATTCCTTGATGCCTCCAAAGCCAGTGGATTTGGACACTCGTGGACAGTCGATGCCGTCCAGCGGCCGCCTGTTGCAGCACATGCTCCCACGGCATCGGCGGCGGATTCACCTTCAAAAAAGGCGATCAGCGCCCAACCATCCAGCACTTTGGCGGCCATGTCAGAGTCGCCTTTCCCGCCGGCGCTCTTCCCTCATCGCTTTTAACACGCCCTTACCCTTTAATGAGCCGCGCAGACTCTTAATGTAGGCGCGGGTGACGGGTTTAAGCAGGATACCCTCCGGCGTGACCACGACGGCCGCTTTCGTGCCTTTTTCAATCGCCAACTCCCGGCGGATGCGGCCGTAGATTTTCACACCAACTGGACCCTGATTTCGTTGCACCGTGCCATTTCTCGATCCCCGGTCAAAATCAAATCCATACCGCATTCCATGGCCGTGGCCACGTGAATCGCATCGGGCGTTTTGAGTCCATACCGCACCCTTAAATCCGTAGCCAATTCGATCACCGAGGCCCCAACGTCAGCGACCTGCAAGGACCGCCGCATAAAAAACTCCTCATACTGCGCCATCAAGGCGGATTGGCCCTCGCGCAGCGGCCGAACTCGGCATTCCAGACGGGACAGGCGGGAAGTTGTGACAGTCCCACCGCTGCTCTCGGCCTGCGTCACCCATGCAAGTACCGCCTTTCGCAAATCGCCAGGGCCTTCCATGCCGTAGATAATCGCACTGGCGTCGAGATATAGATTCATGTACCTTTCTCCCACCCC
>JAKBAC010000097.1 GCA_021809365.1 Planctomycetota bacterium
GCCCGGAGGATGCAAAGGGATTCATTAATTCCAGCGACCAGTGCTGAATTGTTGCAGCGGCGGTTGTAGAATTTCCGGTTTGCCCGTTGGTCGTGATCGCTACCTCAAGTTCATTGAGAAATGGCTGCGCGGTGTTGCCGACGTAGGAATTGGTGTCCGCGGACATGCAAACGTCAGAATTGGTTCGCTGGTCAGTGTTCATCATAATTTGCTTCTTTTCTGATGCTTTTGGTCTATCTACTTTAGCTAACTGCAGGGCTTTAAATCCTTGGAAAAGCGATGACAGCTTCAGCGCGCAAATCACCATCCTTTATATCCACATTTATCATCGGTTCGCGCAGATACCCATCTGCACTAAATTAGGGTAATCTGGTAACCCGATAAGGCACCAGGTGCTGTCCCAGCCATGTTTATAGGGTCACCGACGGTTGGCATGTGCTGTGGAGCAACGGAATTTTGAAAGAGCCTAATACGCAAAATCCGCCGGTTCGGTTCGAGGGTGGCTCAGCGGCATTGGTGCTGCGGCCTCTACTCTACTGGTCTGTATATTTCCTGTGGCCCCAAACTATAAAACTGCGGATCACGGGGATATAAACTACATGTAGAGATGTGTCAATGTATTGGTTTGATAATTTCCGCGGCCACCTGGAGCATCGTCAGTGTATTTCGCAAAATTCCGCGCTGACAACAAAACGCTGACTGGTGCGTTATGCCAACTATGAATCAATCGCATCCGGCAATTACCATTGCGGTGGCGGGCACGCCCCGCGTATCCGCATCCAGCGTGCCAAAACCGGCGGATGCGGGGACACCCGCTTGTTCGCCTGCCGCCGAACTCGGCTGGTCGGGCGCGACATTCTGGACCATCTTTGTCGCGATTTTCGCATTGGGAGCCTTCCTGCGGTTCTGGCGATTGGGGGAGCAGTCGCTCTGGTGTGATGAAACCGCAACGCTCGCGCGCATATCCGGTAATTTTACGTACCTGCTGGACACACTGCGGGGGCAGGGCTTCCCGCCGGGGTGGTACGCCGCGCTCTGGGCGTGGCAACAATTCCTGCGGCACACGTTGCATGTCCCGGACGGCCTGGCCGGCACACCGGCCTATCTGCGATTTCTGGGTGCCCTGCTGGGCACGCTGAATGTAGCTGCGGGATATTTTCTGGCGCGGCAATTCATGTCGCGCCGCGCGGCTCTGTTTGTCATGCTGCTGGTGGCCATCAATCCGTTTTTCGTTTATTACAGCCGCGACCTGAAAATGTACTCCGCCTTTTTTCTGCTGGTCACGCTCAATATGGCGTTATTTTTCCGCTGGCTTGATGGGCGGCATGTAATATGGGGCCCGTTGTACATCCTCAGCGGCATCGCTTTAATCGCCATGGATATGCTGGGATGGTTTTTAATACCATTGCAGTTAATTTTTCTGATCTGTCGACGCCGCCATCGGCTCATGGATTTTCCGATCTGGATGCTGTCTGTCATCAGCATGGCGGCATGCACCATCGGCTGGTATAAGTTCGATCAGGCATGGTTCCACCGCATGGTGACGCATCATGGCCGCATGGGCATCGGCTGGCTTCCGCAGTATAATATCATCAACTTGCACACGATTTCCGGCGCGCCCACGATCAACCTGCTGGGAATACTCTGGCCGGTGTTTCCGCCCACGCGACGCATCATCGACTGGTACCAACTGGGGCCGGATTATCATCATCACATTGCGACGCGCGCTATTCCATTTCTGGCGGAGCTGGAGTTGTGGCTGGCGATTCTGACACTTGTTGTTTTGCTGGTGGGCCTGTTGCCATGGCGGCGGTGGCTGGGCGAAGCGCCGGAGGCCCAAAGTCATCCGGGCCGCTGGTGGCATGTGGGCTTATGGATTCTTTTGCCCACGCTTTATTTTGCGCTGGCTTCCCTGCCGCCGGGGAATCCGTGGTCGCTGTATCCGCACCGTGTAATCTGGCTGCAACGCTATATGGGCTTTATGACCATGGCATGGGTTTTATGGTTGGGGGCGGCCATTGCGCGCCTGCCGACGCGGCCTGTGCGCGTCATTGTCGGCAGTGTTCTGATCTTGGCGATGCTGGCGTCCGCTTTGACCAATAATCTGATCTGCCGGTCGGAACCTTGGGCGTTTATCAATCGGCCCATCATGCGGTACTACAACCCCAGGAATCATCTGGGCATGTTCATCGCATATTCGCAAGGCTCCAACCATCCGAAAGATGATCCCGCCATCTCGCTGCTGGAACTGCGGCATATTGCCCTGCATGATCTGCCGGTGTGGAATTTACCCGGTGATCTGTGGTACCGCATTCCGCGTTATGAAATTCTCGATGATCACAGTCCGCGCTGGACTGCGATCATTCATTGGGCAAAAATAGACCGGGGATTGCACACGCTGGTACTGGCGGATCGCATGGGCGATGTCCACAGCGGCCCATTGGCCACAGCCGCGGTGGAAAGGGCGTTGGGCAAGCGGTGGGAGCTTGTGAAAACCATACGCTTTAACTGGTATTTTCAATGGCAGTATTATTTTTATTCGCCGATGCGCGTGCGGGTATTTCGGCGTGTGGAAGCAAAAGCGGGCTAGTGCCCTGTTCCACCCGTAATTATGGGTGGAACAGGGCACTAGCTCTGCCGTGTTATACTTTGCCCGCCATCAGGGTATCCGTCGCATCGTTCCAGGAGTGGCCGTCACTGCGGGCCAGATCAATGATGTGCAATTCCGCCCGCGGCTGATCGTAATACCGATCCACACTGGTCTGCACCACCAGGTCCAGGCTGCTGCCGGGAGCCAGCAGCGGTTCAGCTTCACCCAGTCTGAACGCCACAGCGCGAACGGGGCGGTCGCCAACTTTCAATCGGAGCAGCAAATGCGAACCGCGCGCACCCATGCGCCGGGGTGGGGCCGCCACCTCCACGGATCGCAGCAGAAACTTGGGCTTATGATTGCCATTGCCAAAGGGTGCCAGGGCTTCAAGTTCGCAAAACGCCTGAAAATCAATATCCGATTCCCGCAGTTCTCCATCGAGTTCAAACGCCGGAGCCAGCCCGTCGGTCGGCAAGCGCTCCATCGCGTACGCGCACAATTTGGCGGTGAATGCGGAAAGCTGCGACGGTTCCAATTTAATCCCGCCCGCCGCCGCATGGCCGCCACCACTGATTAACAGATCGCGGCAATGCGCAATCGCCTCATGCAGAGCAAAGCCTGGAATGCCTCGCCCGCTGCCGCTGATGGTCAAGCCGTCATCCGCGAGCACGAAACTGGGGCGATGAAAGTGATCGACCAGCCGCGCCGCCACAATGCCCACCACCCCGGCGTGCCAATCCTTGCGGCACAGCACCAGCGCTGCGGGAAGTTCAGGCAATCGGCGCACCATATCCACAGCTTCTTCGGTAATTTTTCGCTCGGTGTGTTGCCGCTCTTTATTTTTGACTTCCAGATACCCGGCGATTTCGTTCGCCCGGTCGGCGTCCCGCGTGGTCAGCAATTCGACCGCCATGTCGGCGTGGCCCATTCTGCCCGCGGCATTGAGCCGCGGCCCCAGTGAGAATCCAACCGTGGTACCGTCAATGGCCCGATTTTCAAACCCCGCGGCGCGCACCAGTGCCTGCAGCCCGACCATGTTGGAACGGGCCAACTGCTTGAGGCCGTAACTGACCAGAATCCGGTTCTCGCCGCGCAGCGGCACCACATCCGCAACCGTGGCCAGCGCCACCAATGCCGTAAATTCTATCAGCATATCACGATAGTTTTGAGTTAAACGTTCCGAGCCGCAGAGCCGCGCCGCCACTGCCCAAGCCAACTTATATGCCACGCCGGCACCGCAAAGATCCGGATTTCCGTCTGTAACCCCGTTGAGGCGCGGATGGGCAATGGCGTGCGCGGGCGGTAAATCGCCTTCATATTCATGATGATCCGTAATCACGACGGTCATGCCCAGATTCCGGGCGGCCATCACCGCCCGCCGCGCGGTGATGCCGCAATCCACCGTCAACAACACACGCGTGCCACGCTGCGCAATGGTGTTTACCGCATCCTCCGATAGGCCGTAACCTTCATCAATGCGGTGCGGGATATAGGTGTCAAAAATCGCTCTCGCGGCCTTGAACAGGTGGTAAAGCATGGCGGTACCGGTGATGCCATCGACATCATAATCACCATAAATGGTAATTTTTTCCCGGGCGAGAACCGCCTGGGCGATAATTTCGGCACCGGCGTCAAGACCCGGAATACTGCCGGGCGGAAGTATGTTCTTGAATTCCGGCGTCAGAAATTGCCGGGCGGTTTCCAGAGTCGTAAGATTGCGGCTCATAAGCAAGCGCGCTACCACAGGGTGGCGTCCCAGTGAACGGGATAATGCCGCGACCCGCGCTTCATCCGGCGGGCTGTTGATGAATATCCAGCGCCGTTTAAGAAAGCTTTGCGTTTCTGTGGTATGCAATGTCAATGCGTGCGACCTCCATGTCCTGTCGTCGACCATCGGTGGCTGTCATACACTTACAGCCATGGAGTTATGAATATACCTCACCGCGTTTGCAAAAATTTGCAGGCCATCGGGGGTGGCATGTCCATTCAGGCGGCTCCAATACGGATGGTGCAACGGATCGATAAATCTTTCCGGGTGCGGCATCAGCCCCAGCACGCGTCCGGTGATGTCGCATATCCCGGCAATCGCCTCAAGGCTTCCATTGGGATTATCAGGAAAATCCACCGCCGCCGATCCATCGGCCGCGACATAGCGGAAGGCAATCTGATCATTGGCGGTCAGGGCATCCATCACCGCCTGATCGCGAACCGCAAAGCGTCCTTCGCCGTGTGCGATCGGCAGCAGCAGTGTGCGGCCCGGTTCAATCCATTTACACAGGGCGGATTGTGATTGGATGTGCACCCATCGGTCTTCAAAGCGAGCCTGGGCATTGTGTGTGAGCGTGGTACAGAAAATATCCGTTGGAGCAAGTTGTGGAATTGGGCCGGGCAGCAGGCCGGCCTTAACGAGTACCTGAAAGCCGTTGCAGACCCCCAGAATCATTTTGTCGTCCCGCACCCACTGCTCCAGCGGGGCACGCAAATGATGCACCAGCTCATTGGCGAGAATCTTACCGCTGGCGATATCATCACCGTAGGAAAATCCGCCGGGGATGCCCAGTATCTCAAAATCCTCCAACTGTCCGGGATCAGCCAGCAACCGATGGATATGCACCGACTGCACCGCCGCTCCGGCGCGTTCAAACGCCAGCGTGAGTTCACGATCACAATTGGTGCCGGCAGTTCGTAACAAGAGCACGCGGACAGTTGATGATTCCATTGCAAAATCCTATTCAAGCCTGTTCGCATTATCGCATCCAACCGGCTCCCTGTTCAAGCGCCCGATGGAAAGGATGAAAAGATGTAGCAGGAACGGCCTGTGACAGAGCGAGTGGGCAAAATCGAGCAAGATGTCACACGTGCTTAATGAGTAATGAATAATGAGTAGAACAACGCTGCGCTTCAACGCGTAACGAGCAACGAACAACTTGACACCGCGGCGACGACGACGGGATTCACCACGAGGTAACGGAGGAGAGCGGAGGAGGCGACGAGGGAACGACGGTTGGCCACAGAGATCACAGAGGTCACAGAGTTGCGACGGCGACGACGACCACGACGACGATTTTTACCACAAAGACACCACGACACAAAGGCGCGACGACGGATTTACCACGAGGTGGCGGCGGCGGCCGCAGAGCAGGTGAACAGTAGAGAGTAGAGCTGTCGCTGCGGCGACGACAACGGATTTACCACAACGACACAACGACACAAAGATACGACGATGGAACGACACGCTTCAACGAAACGCTGCGCTCAACGAGAAACGAGCAACGAACAACAGAGTAACGCACCGCAATGGCGCGGGGACGGAACGACGGTTAGCCACAGGTCACAGGCACACGAAGGTACGACGACCACGACGGCGATATTAACCACGAGGTAACGGAGGTAAACGGAGGAAACGACGGAACGACGAGTAGCCACAGGTCACAGAGATGCGGCTGAAAACTGAAAACTGGAAACCGAAAACTGAGAACATTGTCTCTCTGTGCCACAACCCGGAAAATACTTCGCAGCGCGCAAAGATTTTCAGCCAGCGGTTTCCGGCACAGTTCTTTAATAACCCGCGCAATCCACTTTATCCGCGCAATCCGTGGTCTTACTTACGGGGCCGGCATGAATACACAAACCGCGGATTACGCGGATAGCGCGGATAACGCGGATATGGTTCTCTCCCAATGGGACAAAAACCGCCGTTCGGTCGTCGTATCTTTGCGTTCTTTCGCCTCTTTGCGGTTAAACCGGAAGTGTTATGAACCGCAAAGGAACAAAGGACGCAAAGAGTTTTTGTGAACCACGAGGAAACGGAGGTAAGCGGAGTGTGGCGACGGGAGGGCGGCTGCCGCCAAGAGCAGTGGAACAGTAGAAAGTTGAGCAGCAGAGCACATACCGGCAACGAGCGACGAACAACGAGCAACAGACACTGGTGCCGCGGCGAAGACCCACCCGCGATTTACTTACTACTTGCGTGCGTGACACTTTGTCACGGGACGCTTCAAAACCAGACACTTTATGCGGGTTACGAATACCGCAATAGTCTCTCCCCCGAGCACCGTGGTGATAACCCGGTGCCGTTGCGCTCCCTGCGGAAACCAACGGCACCGCATTGCCATGACGGTGCTCCGGTGGTATCACGTTTGCGGGGGCATACAACGCTATCCGCATAAAGTGTCACGCACCCGGTGTCAACGGGCCTGTGACAGATTCTGCCGGGTCTTTGCGGTTCACCCCGTTGTTCGTTGCTCGTTGCTCGTTGAGCGCAGCGTTTCGTTGAAACGTGTCGTCGTCCCGTCGTCGCATCTTTGTGTCGTTGTGTTTGTGGTAAATATCGTCGTCGCCGTCGCCCCTTTGCGGTTAACCCCATCGTAGTCGCCCGGCCGTCGCCTCCCTAAAGCGCGGCGAGGCCGCCTCGCCCGCTAAACATCGGGTCACAATCCGTTA
This sequence comes from Planctomycetota bacterium, assembly GCA_021809365.1. The sequence goes on from JAKBAC010000097.1 coordinate 7,034, forward strand.
CCTCGTGGTAAATTTCGTCATCGTATCCCAACCTCTGTGGCAAACCGTCGTTCCCTCGTCGCCTCATCGCTAACCTCTGTTACCTCGTGGTTAATCCCGTCGTGGTCGTCGTCGCGTCGCATCTCTGTGGCCTCTGTGACCTCTGTGGCAAACCGTCTTTTCCTCCGTTTACCTCCGTTACCTCGTGGTAAATATCGTCGTCGCATCCCAACCTCTGTGATCTCTGTGCCCTCTGTGGCCAACCGTCGTTCCGTCGTCGTAATCGTCTTATCTTTGCGTTCTTTCGCTGCTTTGCGGTTCCAATATCCCGTTGAAAACGCGCGGTGCAAGCACACGCGGCTAAAATGAGATGGTACGCTACAAATCCTATTTGTACGCATTTTTTTGTTCACCACTTGACACCATCATTCGCGTTGCTATATTTTGACACATGAATTCTCCATGCCGGGAGTATTCATAAAATTTTCCCCAGTTGGGCGTCAGTTGGGAAAGAGAAAAAAATAGAAGTCTGTTCGATCCGCTTGAGGACAAGATGCGTGTCGACAGAAGGTCAATATAGGTTGCAGGAAAAGTTTTTCTGACTTTTTTAGGAGTAGCCGCCATGTTGAGATCCCGTCGTTCCAACCGTCAATGTGCAAGTAACGCAATAACTTTTTCAGGAGAAGCCGCCATGAACACGTCGAATCACCAGAATCGTAGTAACAACATTTCCAATCGCACCCGCAAATTTTCCGCGGGCAAGGCGTCGCTGGCATTGGCCGCGGCACTGGCCGTGGCGGGGGTGGGCGCTGTCGCCCATGCTACCGATGTCCCCGCCAACTGGATTGGCAGCTCCGGTGCGCAATGGGGTACCAACACCAACTGGAGTTCCAGCACAGTGCCCAACAACGGTGTCGGTGCCGCATATAATGTGGACATCAACGGAGGCACCGGGAATGTCGACCTCGGTGGTGGTAGCTTTACCATTGGTTCGCTGGCCATGACTTCCGGCTTCACGATTGAGAGCACAGGTGCGAATGCCAACCTGACCATTGATCCATCCTCGCTGGTAACGCAGGTTGGCTCGACTATTTCCGGAAACATATCCGCCAGCGCTAATTTCATTACACTTACATTTGGGTCCAATACCGCCACTACCGTGAATACCACCGTGTCGGGTTCGGTTCAGGGCTTCGTCCAACTGTTCGTTCTAGAACCGGGCGGCGTGGTCACGCTTTCCAACAGCAACAACACGTATAGCGCCGGCACATACATCGGCGGCGGCAGCACCTTGAGCATCTCTCACGCCAACGGCCTGGGTACCGGCGTCGTGACCTTCGGCACCGGCATTGGAACTTTGGAATACACAGGCAGCTCCGGCACGATCGGCAACAATTTCCAACTCAACGGATTAGCAGGTAACAACGGTACTGTTGATGCCGGCGGCAGCGCCCTTGCACTATCGAGACAAATTTTCTCCAGCGGCAGTAACACACTGATGCTGCAAAATGGCACGTTTGCGATCTCTGGAGCCAACAATGTCTCGTTCCTCAAGGGCACCCTGCAAATCGGCAACGGCACCTTGGCCAGCACCGTGCAGTTCTCTTCCACCGGCAATCTGCCCAACGCCGCGGTGGGCATCACGCTGGATAAGGGCACGCTGGCCTACACCGGCAGCGGCAGCTACACAGTGTCCAACGCCATCACTGATACCGCGGGCACCAACAACGCCATCGACGCCGGCGGAGCCACCACGGCCAACCCGCTGACCTTGAATGGCTTAATCACCAACACCACCGGCACGCTGACGCTGCAAAATGGCACCATCGTGCTGGGCGATGCGAATAACGCGAACGGCGGGGGCTTCACCGGCGGCGCGCTGCAAATTGGAAATGGTACAGGCAGCAGCATTGCTGAGTTTAACCTGCAGGGCGATCTCCCCGCCACCACTGCTGGAATCTGGCTGAATAACGGCGAACTGCTTTTCAATTCCAACACGACGGCGGGTGACGTGGTAACCATCGCCAACAATATCACGCTTTCCAATGCCACTGGCAGTGTGAATGTCATTGATGCCGGCGTTGTGGCCTTTAGCGGATCGGTCGCAAGCACCATCAACCTTTCCGGCAATCTGATCAACAGCGTCAGCGGCAATACCCTGCAATTGCAGGATGGCAACTTTACCCTTTCCGGAGCCAACAACACCAACTTTACCGCCGGTACCTTGGAACTCGGTAATGGCGGTGCGGATACCAGCACCGTGGTGAACTTTGCCTCGGGAGCCAATCTGCCCGGAGCCGGCGCTGATATTCTTCTCAATGGCGCCACGCTGCAATCCGGCGGCGGCGCACAAACCATCGCCAGCCTGATCACCGTCGGCGATGCGCCAACGACCAACACTATCGACGCCGCTGGAGGCTCGCTGGCCCTGACCAACACCATCACCGATACCGACGGCAGCACCCTGATTCTGCAAGATGGAACATTTACTCTCTCCGGTAGTGCCACCAGCACCAACTTCACCAGCGGCACGCTGCAAATCGGCGATGGAACGCTGGCCACGACGGCCACCGTGAAGTTTTCCAGCGCCGGCAGCGTCCCCGGTGCCGGCGCGACGCTCGCACTTGATGATGGCACCTTCCAGTTTGGTGCCAACAATATAAATATCACCGCCGCCACAATCATTGATGCCGCGGGAGGCAACTTTGACATCAATGGCCAGACCGGCTCCGAAATTTCAGGAGCCATGGACATTGTTGGTTTGTTAGGACTGGAAAATACCGCTGCCGGCGGCGGCGGGGTTCTTACTCTCTCAGGTAACAACACCGGTGCCGGTGGCGTCGATGTTCTGGATAATCTGACCGTTCGATTCACCAACAACAACGCTTTTGGAACCAGTGTGATCACACTCCTTGGCAATAACACACTGCAATTTGGCGCACCCAATCTGACCATGCACAATGAGGTGACGCTTAGCCCTGCTGCCGGCACAATTGATGTTGCCGGAACCACCGGTACTTGGGCCGGTCCTATTACCGGTACAGGCCCGTTGACGGTGAACAACAGCTCCGCCACTGCGGGTGAACTGATCCTGACCAACGCGGGTAATAATTATACGGTTTTGTCCGGCCCGGCTACCATCATTGATGACGGTACCAGTGCCGGCCAGGTCACTTTGGCCCTGGAAAGCGGCGGCGTGCTTCCCAGCGGCGGCAACGTGCAGATCGGCTCCAAGGGCGAACTGCTGCTGGCTGACACGTCCACCTTCAGCCAAACCATCGGCTCACTTAACAGCATTGCGGCAACCTCCAACGTGACGCTGGACACCGGCAATACGTTGCAAGTCAATGGCGGTGGAGCCTTTGCCGGCAGCCTCAATGGCAATGGCGGTCTCATCGTGGATGGAACTGCGTCGGATACGCTTACGCTCACGGGCAATTTGGCCGGTTATGCCGGTTTGACCACCATCCAGAACAATGGTGTGCTCAATATCAGCGCTGCTTCGGGTGTGACCGCGTCCAACGATCTGGCGTTCACGTTTGTCGCCGGAACTGGAACCGGCGGCATACTGGACTTGGGCCCCAGCCAGACCATCGGCGTGCTGACCTTGAGCAGCTCGGGCGTCGACGCAGATATTGTGAACGCCGGCGGCGCTGCCGCCAATACCCCGGTCACGTTAAATGGTGAAATCATCTCATCTGGAACGGGTACCAACGCCCTGCAGCTTGAGAATGGCCACTTTGTTCTCACTAATTTCAACAATGCCACAGGATTCACCTCGGGAATACTGGCAATCGGTGATGGAACTCATCCCACCGTCGTGCAGGTGCTCGCTTCCGCCAACGGTTTACAAAATGCCCTGCCCGCAACGGGCGTCGGAATCGCCCTTGATGACGGCACGTTCCAGTTCGGCGGCCCATCCATTAATGTTACCAACGCCATTGGCGTGACATCGGCCAGTTCAATGGATATCAATGGTCAGACTGGTGCGGAAATTTCCGGTGCTATCACGATCTCTACAGGTCTGACGCTGGAAAACACCGCCCTTGGCGGCGGAGGCACGCTGACGCTTTCCGGTGCCAACAGCGGAGCCAGCGGCGTTACAGTTGACAACGGTCTGACGGTGAACTTCACGCAGAGCAGCGCCTTCGGCATCGGCAGTGTTACGCTCGCCGCTGTCGGCGACGCCCTGCAATTTGGTGCCAACAACCTCAATATTACCAACGCTATTGCCGTTAAGGCCAACAGCAGTATCGACATCGCGGGTACCAACGGCTCGCAAGTCTCAAGCATTTTGTCTGGAGCCGGCAACCTGACCCTGGAAAACAGCAATGCCGGCCACGGCCTGAACACGCTGATTTTAGGCGGTTCCAGTGGCAGCTTCAGCGGCAACACCACGATCAACAATGGCCTGACGGTTCGCTTTACCAATACGAATGCCTTCGGCACCGGCTTAATTACGCTCAACGCCCCCGGCGATACGCTGCAATATGGTTTCGCCGGCAGCCTTGGCAATAATGTGGATGTCGCCGCCAACAGCAACATCGACATCAATGGAAATACTGGAGCCACCTACGGTGGCGCGCTAAGCGGCCTAAGCGGCGCGGCTGATTTGACCCTGGAAAATTCCACCGGCCCCGGCGGAACGTTGAATTTCAATGGTAACAATTCCCCCTTCACCGGTAACATGACGGTGGATAGCGGCTTGACGGTCAGCTTCACACAGAGCAGTGCGTTCGGTACTGGTGGCAGCGTCACACTCAATGCCCCCTCCGATGTGCTCCAATTTAATCAGAACAATCTGAACATCGCCAACAACCTGGCCCTGAATTCCACCGGCGGTGCCATCGATATTCAGGGCAACGCCAGCACCTGGTCCGGTGTCATCAGCGGCAATGATCTGACTGTGGAGAACTCCGGTGCCGCCCAAACTCTGACCCTTAATAAGGCCAATACCTACACCGGCGGCACCACCATCAACGCCAACACCACGGTAGCCCTTGCCGGCAATGGCAGCATCGCGGCTTCCAGCGGCGTGAATCTGGCCGCCGGCACATCCGCTTTGGATATCTCCGGAATCACGTCCCCCGGCACCAGCATCACCAGCCTCGAAGGCGTTACAGGTTCGGGTGTGACCTTGGGCACGAAGACTTTGACGATTACCAATGGCAACGCCGTTGCGGGCAACAACTTTGCAGGCGCTATCGGCGGCGCCGGTGGTTTGACCATCTCCGGTGGTGCTCAAACCCTTAGCGGTCCCAACACCTACACCGGTGATACCACTGTGAATTCCGGCGAGGCTCTGACGATTTCAGGTTCAATCTATGGCGGTGCTTCCCGCGGCAATTTGATCGCCAACGGCAACGTTATTTTCAATAACGGCGTGACCACCACCATTGACGCACTAAGTGGTACCGGAATCCTCGACTTGTCCGGCACGGCCACCACCCTGGACGTTACGGGCACCCCCAGCGGCTCCGGTGCAGGTGCCACCAGCAGCTTCGGCGGCACATTGATCGGTAACGGTGTGTTGGAAGCTTCCAATTCCATCTTGGACTTGACCGGCAATATCTCCGGCTTTACCGGCAGCCTGACCGCCACCAACAGCGGCAACATTGATGTCCTCAGCACCGGCCAACTTAGCGCACAGGCCAGTCTGAATGTTACCAATGATCACGCCATTACCCTGGCCTATGGCAACCTCAACGGCAATGCCGTGAACTTCAGCGGCAATGCCACCGCGGGCGATCTCTTCGTCACAGGCAGCCACCTCACGGGCATCTTGGGCAGCAACAGCAACGCAATTTCCATATTGGATACGGTCGCTGGTACCACCACCAACATCATCGACGGCGGCGGCAGCACCAATACCATGATCCTCGCCGGCGCTCTGACCAGTAACAACGGCACGGGGACCAACAATCTGCAATTGGAAAATGGCACCTTCGTGCTGCTTAACGCCAATAACAGCACCACCTTTACCGGCCATGGCAATCTGCAAATCGGCGATGGGGCCGATGCCACCATCGCCCAGTTCAGTTCCGCCAACAATCTGCCCAACGCCGGTGTCGGCCTGACGCTCGACTTGGGCGAACTGGCCTATACGGGCAGCGGGGCCGCCACCGTGTCCAACA
>JAKBAC010000098.1:0-9362 GCA_021809365.1 Planctomycetota bacterium
CGGGCCTCCGGCAGCCGCCCTTTGGCCCAGAATACATCAGCGATTCGGGCATGGACCTGCGGATAATCCGATTCGAGTTCCAGCACCTGCTGCCAGCACCACAGCGCCCGGTCATAGCGCCCGCGATTAAACAATGCCATGCCCATGTTATAAAAGCATAAGGGGCACTTTTCCCGATATTGCCGGGCCAGATAAAACATTTCCTCGGCGCGATCAAAATCCCCCATTTCGCTGTAAGCCGCAATGCGGTTGCAATAGCACGCTTCCACCGAGGAATCAATGCGTTCCACGCGTTCAAAAAATTCTATCGCATGCTGAAATTTTCCCACGCGCGTGCAATCGGTGCCGGCCGCCGTCAAAGATTCAATATCATGGGGATCAAGCTGCACGGCCTGCTGAAAAGCCTTCAGCGCTTCATCGTAACGATCCATCATGTCCAGTGTTAAACCGAGGTTGAAATACCAGGCACCATTATGTGGATTAATTTCAATGGCCCGACGCAGTTCAGAAAGAGCCTCTTCCCACCGGCCCCGCTCATAGAGTTCATGAGCACGCTCAACACGTTGCTCCGCTTCCTGCCAGTCGCTCATGCTGCGTGCCGCTCCATACAAACCAGCTGATATGCTAACAAACCAACCCGGCGAATCCAAGCACCGTGATGGGATTCTCGGATTTTTCTATTTTTTCCGGTTTTCGGATCAGTTGCGAACCACCGTTCGACTGGCCACCTGAAAGCCACAGGCCTGCAGCGCAAGCGCCACCGCATCGGCAGCGGAGGCGTCTACTTCCAGAGAAAAATCAGTCAGGCTCATGGCAGTGGCGGGGACATACGCGGTACAGGGAATAATTTCACATTTATTTTGAATCTTCAGCCCCTTATGGCCGATACCGGGAATCTGATTCAGCGCCAGTCGCAGGTGTGCTAAGGCCTCCGTATTGAACGTTCCGGCCCGGATGGAAAAATGAACACGCCGGGGGCTGGAAAGGAACAAGGCCAACTTTTCCACTACCAGACGCTGTATGGGCATATCCGGTGCAATTTCCTCCGCCGAAAAATGCTGGTGAATATGCGACCAGGCATCATGCAGGCACAAATGGTATAAATTTCTCCCATCCGTCAATTGCCGCACATCCCACACCGCAACGGCCTGCGAAGAGACCGGCTCAACCGCCCGCTGCAAAATCGGATCCAGCAGATCGACAAAATCGCCCGCCCCTTCGCTCCCTGCAAGCCGACTGGTTCGGAATATCTGCATGGCCCGCTCCAACAACCAATGCACACAGTGCCCATACCCCCAACCGGATTCGAACCGGTGTATGCAGACTGAGAATCTGCCGTCCTGGGCCTCTAGACGATGGGGGCGAATTTTCTAATATGAATTTAGGTTAATGAGGGCTTGAAGTCAAACTCTTGGAGGTTACAGGTTACGGGTTACAGGTTTCTATTGTCTCGTCCTGATATAGGTTGTCACTTTTGGGTTACGGAGACCGATGGGGGGGGCGATTTTCTTGGCGGGCTATCGCCGGCAAAGCCGGCGGCTATGCGACGTTTCCCCGCGCGGCCGGGTTGCCCGAAAATATTGCCACGCCCGCCGTCGGCAGGGCCGGGCGCTGGCAGCGATGCGGGGAATCGTATATCGTAAAACGTTATGCAAACGCCTTCGGCCAGTGTGCCGCCACATTCAAGCTCCCCGCCGCAGCTTCTGACTGATGCGCAGCATGTCGTGCGTTCGGAAGCCCATACGCTTTTGCAGGTGGCGGACCGTCTGGACGGGGCCATGCCTGCGGCCATTGAATTGATTTATCGCTGTACCGGGGCGAATTCGCCGGGCACGGTTGTGGTCAGCGGCGTTGGCAAATCAGGATTGGCGGGGCAGCGCATCAGTGCCAGCTTCGCCAGCACAGGTACGCCGTCACATTTTCTGCACCCGGTGGAAGCCTTGCATGGTGATCTGGGGCGCGTGCGGGCAACGGATGTGGCGTTGCTTTTGTCCTACGGAGGAGAAACGGATGAACTTACGCGACTGATGGACCACCTGAAACGCGTAAGCGTTCCGACGATTGCCATTACCAGCCGAAGCGACAGCACCTTGGGCCGGCTATCGGATATTTGCATTGGCTTGGGAGCCATTGAAGAGGCATGTCCCCTGCGGCTGGCTCCCACGACCAGCATTATCTGCATGAATGCCGTGGGCGATGCCTTGGTATTGGGCGTCATGAGCCTGCGGAATTTTTCCGCGGAAGATTTTGCGGCCTTTCACCCGGCCGGTTCGCTGGGACGCAAATTATTGCGCGTGCGGGAAGTCATGAGCTTTACGATTGGTGAAAATCTTGCGGTGGTCCGCGATACGGTGACTTTACGGCAGGCCATGGCGATGGAAGAATTGCCGGGGCGACGGGCCGGTGCAATGATTGTAATTAACGAACAGGGGTTGCTGGCGGGCATATTTACCGATGGGGACCTGCGGCGAAAATTACGGCAATCAGCCGATGTGCTGGATATGCCGATGGGCGAGGTCATGACCGCCAATCCCAAACGTGTGGATGCCGAAGCGCTTGCCAGCGAGGCTCTGGCTTTGATGAACAAACATCGAATCGATGAATTGCCGGTGGTAGATTCCCGGAACCGGCCCGTAGGTTTAATTGATGTGCAGGATGTTGTAAGCCTGCGAATTGTGGAATAGTCGCCCGGCCGGGCCGGCGTTGATAGTGACAGTCTCTGTACCAGGAGTGAAACAGACATGAACGAGTTGGAAAAATCAGCCCCGCGCGGCTTTACACCGGAAATTCAATTGTTGATTATGGATGTGGATGGCGTATTAACGGACGGCGGGATCATCCGTGATGACAGCGGTCAGCAGATTAAACGCTTTCACGTGCGTGACGGCACCGGCATTGTCTGCTGGCGGAAACTCAATCGGCACGTGGCACTCATTACCGGCAAGGAAAGCATGGTCGTGCAGCATCGGGCGGAAGAATTGGGCATTCAATACGTGTACCAGAATGTCAGCAATAAGCTTGATATTTATAATGATCTTCTGCAGCAACTCGGCTACAGCGATGCCCAGTGCGCTTATATTGGTGATGATTTGCCCGATTTGCCCGTCATGCGCAAGTGCGGCTGCCCAATTGCGGTAGCAGATGCGGCGGAAGAAGTGCGGGCTGTAGCGCGGTACGTGACCAAATTCCCCGGCGGCTATGGAGCTGTGCGTGATGCGGTGGAATGGATGTGTCGGGGGATGAATTTATGGGATCAGGTATTGGCCCGCTATCAGTAAAATGTGGTAGCGCAACTGCTTTAGTTGGATGAGTGTTGAAGGAGGATCGCTTATGCCCGTCATCCAAAGTCCGGCGTCCCGCTTGTAGATGGAGTATTTTCCTTTTGAGTCCCCTTACGCGAAAATTGTTCATCTACATGGGCAGCCTGGTACTGGCGCTGGCGCTATTTCTGGGTCTCAAGGGACATTTTTTTTCATCCAGTGGCAGCGGTACTGGGCACAAAGTCAAACCGCTGCTCATGGCAAATGGCACAGGTGCCACTCATATTTCCATTGACAATCGCAATGCACAGGGTGTGCTGCAATATGTTATGCGGGCCAATCTGGCCAAGCCGGTCGGTGGTGGAGAATACCAACTCATCAAACCGGAGTTACAGTTTTATACTGCCAAGGGACAGTCGATTTTAGTCGATTCTCAAACCGGGGATATGTTGATTGGTGCTACCGGCGGTGGCGGCGCAGGAGGGTTTGATAGCTTTGGCAATCCGTATTTGCGCAAGGGGACGCTGACGGGGCATGTCACCATTACGGCAGGACCGCTGAATTCTTTTAAGCGCGGCGTCGTAGCGCGGCAAGCGGGACAAATTCAAATGACGCTGGGCAAGCCTCTGCATTTTGATTACCAGCAGGGCCTGCTCACCAGCCGAGGCACGGTAGTTGTTCGTGGTGATCAACTGCAATTTGACGGTTCAGATCTGACGGTCGAAATCAATACCGCCAATAAGACCTTGGAAGATTTACAGATTACCCATGGCCGCAGTCTGATGATCATGGGATTATTTAATCATGCTGCTACACCATCCGCGGCGAGAGGTTCGCAATCCCACCCCACCGCCCGGCCGCCTGCGGCCCGCGCACCCGGCCCAAAGGCCGGCACGCCGGCCAAAACCGCCGCCCCGGTGCTGACCACCTACGCGCTGAGTTTTGGCCGCCACGTGCAGGTGGCGCTGGGTGAACAAACCATGCTGGCCAATAAGTTGCGGCTCTATTTTCAAACCGCCGCAAACGCACCGGCCGCGGCCGGCAGTAGCGCCCCAACCGCAGCCCCGCAAACCGGCACACGCCCGGTACCGGCACCGCCATCGACATCAACTAAAACGCAGCAAACACCGACCAATAAAACCGGCAACCCCCCGCTGGTGATCCACTGGAGCGGTCCCTTGGTGCTGCACCCGACACGTCATCCACCGATTGTTCTTTCCAACAGCCGGGAAGTATTTCTTCAGGCTACGGGCACACCGGGCAAGCCGGTGGTTATGCGGGACGGCGCGGCCCGCACCGGCTATGCGGCAAAAGTTACCTACGATTCAGCACTGCAAAGCGTCACGATGCTGGCGACGGCAAAACAACCGGTGCGGCTGCGGGACACCTCCACAGGATCCATTACCTGTGAAACGCTGGTTTACAGCAATTTGACGCATCAGGCCATGCTTACCGGGCCGGGGCATTTTGCCATGACCGGTGCGGCAGCGGGAAAACAATCCTGGAAGGGATCCTGGCTGAAACAACTGGCCGTGCAGCTTTCGCCCGGTGCTGGAACATCCCGCACTGCGGCTGTGACACCGGCGATTGGACAAGGGAAACTGGCGGTTAAAGAAATAACGATTACGGGTGCAGCCAAACTTGCTGACAGCCAGACTTCGCTGCACGCCGATACATTTACCGCCCAATTTGTTCCCACTTCCGGAAAACATGGCGGCAGCGCGTTAAGTCAATTTGCTGCCGATGGCGACGTAACCATTGCCTCGGCCAATCCGGGTTTACCGACGGCAGATACCAATCGCATGCAATGCTTACATCTAATACTATTGACCCGCCGCCCCAAGGCATCAGGCAACCCTGTACCCGATGAGTTAAAAGCCCATGGCCGAATAGCCCTGACGTTCTACCAGAAAGCTGCCAAGACCGGGGGAATCCCGGAAAAATTTACCATCAGCGCGGACATGCTCCACGCACATCTGGTGAGCCGCAGGGGTTCCCGCAGCACAGCAGCGTCCCCCCTGACAGGCAATCCGGGGGGACGCCTGACCATCGGACGATTCCGTATCTGGAACAATACTATTATACATATCTACCATATTGGACGGCCCATCAGAGCCACAGCGTATGAATTATCCGGAGATCGCGCCGCCGGTGCGGTCACGCTGCGCTCAGACCGCTCGGGGAAAATTCCAGCAGCCATTTATCAGGGAGCCGATTGGCTCAAGGGCAGAACCATTGAATTGCAACGGAAACTCCAGCAGGTAACTGTTCCGGGCATCGGCGAATTAAGCATTCCGGAATCGTCCAAAGCTGCCGAGCCGCGCGTGGACGTTTCATGGCACCGTCACATGCAATATTCCGCCAAATTCCGCCAAGCCAGTCTCGCGGGGCACGTCGTAGCCGCTCTGGTGGGCCGGAGAGATCAGCACAGCAGTCTCACCGCGCCGGCCATGCTCATACACTTCCTGCGCCGTACCAAGGACCGCAATGCCATGAAATTGGCGCAGTTGGTGGCTTCCGCCCCGGCGGGCGGCGGACAGGTGATAGCCCGCGACTCCAGTTACAGCAAAACGGGGAAGCAGTTGACCGGCATGCGGTTGGATTGCCGGAAATTGGCCTACAATGCCATTGAAAATCTGCTCAAGATTCCCACCGCCGGGGAAATGGTTCTGCTGGACTACCGCCCCGCCACTACGGCCAATGCCGCTCAACAACGCGGACAGAGCGCTTTTTCCTGGCAGCAGTCGCTGGCGTATCACGGCAACACCGGATTAATCACGCTGCGCGGAAAAGTTCACATGCGGTTTCGGCCCACCAAACCGCTGCCACATTTGTCGGCAACTGCCGGCGGTAACACGATAAATCCGAATGCAGGTATGGTGCTGTTAGACGCGGATGAATTGCTGGCGAAATTAAACCGCACCGCTTCGGCAGGAAAAACTGGGGTAGATCTGGGCATGGCCGGCCCGACCCGCCTGCAAAACGTTACCGCCGGCAACGCCGCCCTGGAGGTCAACGGACTTAATCTCGATGCCGGTATGTTAAAATTTGACGCCGCCGATGAAATTGCTCAGGCGTATGGCCTTAACGGCCAAAACGCGATGTTCTCCAATGTCAGCGGCACCCTGCACGGTCAGGCCCGGCACATTATCTGGAATCTTTCCAAAGCCCGAGGCGGCGTTACCCTGATTCAACCCACCGGTACGGCCAGTTTACCCTGATGCCGGGGAGCCTGCTCAGCGATCCTATATCGGCAGGGGCGGGGCGGGAGCATCGGCAAGGCTTCGACATGTTGCAATATAATCGCTGACGCGCTGCTTGAATGCAGCATCAAGCTCAAAGGGAATCTCGGTAGCCAGCGGAATTCTTTCCCGGTCGGCGCGCAGGCAGAAAAGCTGCCCCGGCCCGGCCGGGCCGATGATCAGGTCGGTCAACAGCGGACCGTTTGGGGGGCGATATTCAAACGCCATCAGCGGGCAGGGGCCGCCCAGCACACCCCGCAGCGATGCAATCCAAATTTTCGCGGAGAACCAGGGGGCAAAGCCCTCCATCGGCAAACGCAGTGTTTCCGTGCGGCCCGTGCCGCCCTGCCGGCCACAACTTTGAATGGCTTTCTCCAAACTATAGATAATGCGCACCGGTGCATCAGTCGCAGACTGATCCGCCGCCAATACACGGGCCATGTGTGCACCGGCGACGATGCGGTCCGCTTTACCGTCGGCCGGCGGCAGGGTACCGGTCAACTGATCCAGGCTATGCTGCGACGCCTGCACCGCCGACCGCACCGCAGACGATGTCGCCGCAGCACTTGCCTCATCCCGGAGCTTAAGAATCATCGGCCCAACTAGTTCCACCAAATCGGCCAGAGAATATCCCCTTGCCTGTACGGCGGTAACCAGCGGATAAAGGCTGCGGCCCTTGCCATCCCGCGATGCGGACACCGACGCGAGAATGTAATAATCTTCAGCACTGTAAATAAGTAGATGATTAAATTCGTTTAATCGCTGGGATTCCGGCAGATGGGCCCAGGCACCCGAGTCGATATTCCCGCCGATGCCCTGCACATAGAAAAGATGTTTGAACGTCAGCATCTCCGGAAATTGATGCCCCACATCCTCCATGTGATCATCCCACCCGGGATGCTTGCCGAAAACGGTCACGGCAAGCAGCGGCGGACGCCCGGCGGCAGGCATAATTTTGGCGGCGAACTTCTGAAAAAACTGACCCAAGCGGACACCTTCTCATAAATACCCTGCGGGCATCGGTTGTTATTTCTTTTCCTTCGGCCATTGCGACAACGGCGGTAAGGCACGGGAAAACACCATCTCAAGCGTCATGGTACGCAGCTTCTTAAACTGGTCCACCGTGTGAATGTGCACCAGCCAAGTCTTGCCGTCTTTGGTTGTTCCGCCGTAGCGCACCAGCAACTTCAAGGCCGCCCACGGCCCATGCAACACCAAGCTATGAGAAGGCTTGGTTCCCGCAACCGCTGGATCGGTCTCGTAGAAATTAAGCTTCAGGGTTTGTTGCGTCTTTTCGGGGATGGAAATGCTGCCCAGATCATCATTGGACAAAGACCGGAAACTTGCCGTTCCCAGACGTTTGCCGGCGTCGTTAATCGTTAAGTACGGCCAGATAATTTCAACAGTATTATCATTGGCATCCTGCTTGATAGCCTGCGTAATAAGCAGCTTACACCGCAAAGCATTGCTCCCGTTGACGCCAAGAATCGCCGAGAGAATTTGCCGGATCGCCGCGACCGTTGTGCGAGAATAGCCGAAATGCCAATAGGAAACATTCCCCTGCAGAATGCGAAGCTGCCGGTTAACCTGGGAATCCGGGGTGAGAATCTCATCCGCGGAGACAGCCTTGGGTAAGGCGGAAAAGTGTTTTGCCAAGGCTCGGATTTGCGCCGGCGACCATTCGTGTTTGAAACTCCTGTTCACGGCTGTGGGAATAAACAATGGAAAAAACGGCTTGGACTGCACACCGGTTAGAATGACGTTAGCCTGCTGCTGGCTTCTCTGCGCCAGCGTCCGTAAGCCGGCCAGTGTCACTGATTTAACATATTCCGAGGCAAAATCCGGCGTGGCGGCATTGCTGAGAATATAGCGATGATACAGGGTGTCCGGCGTTTCTGAGAGCAACTGATTACGAGCCGTATCCGGATTGCCGCTTAGCTGCGTCCAGCGATTAAAGCGATGACGCGTCGAACGCGCAAACAAAGGCGCATTGAGCAATTGGATGCCGGCCTGAATATCAGCTTGTGCCGCAATGCGCCGTTGTGCCTGGGCCGCCGACGCGGGAACCGCCGCCAATGCCCGCGACACCCGATTACCATAACTCTGCAGTGCCAGAAATAGCTGATCCACCTGCACGCCCTGCAATTGCTGTAGAAAAGTTTTCCAGTTATTGCCGGGGATCGCAACGGCTAAGCCGTCGGTGAGCGTGGCCAGCCAATATTGATAGTAGGCGCGGCGGTATGAATTCCACGCGGCAGCACCGGCGGTGTACCGGGCCAGCAATGTTGATGCGCCTAACACCGGCACCGCACCAGCCGCGTTCGCCGCAGCCTGTCGCAACAGATGCCCCACCTCATACCAGCCGCTCAGCAAATCCCCAGCGCCCTGCGGATTAAAACGCGGGTCAAAAGCTTTCCCAGCACCCGGAACAAACAGAATCATCGGTTTAATGACCGCCGCAGCCTGGGCCGTTTGCACCTGCTGCGCAACCGCCTGTTCGATCGTGGCCGCACTGGCCAGCGGATGGGAAACACATTGGCTGATCATCTGTTGAAGTCGGTAAGCCTGAATGGCCTGCATGGCCTTGCCGGCGGCGATAACGGCCGCCTGATTGTAAGCTGCGGCGGTTGCCGGCCCGGCGGATTTTAAGGTGGCGGAAGTTTGCGTGATTGCCGCCAAGGCCTGCTGGGATTGCTGATTAAACGCCTGGAAAAATGCTTTAGCATCCAGTACCGTTGTCACATCCGCGGGGGTTGAAACCAGCGCGGCAATGGCGGAATACATGTTTTGTCGCAGCGTAACTTCCCGATCCGCGCCTGCTCGGGCCAAAAATACCTGATCCAGGGCGGCAATCTGCGTT
>JAKBAC010000098.1:9372-12900 GCA_021809365.1 Planctomycetota bacterium
AAGGGCGATCTTTCATTGGCGATATCATGCAGCAATTCAGTTCGCGCCGCCGTCAGTAAAGCCATGCTCTTTTTCAGAACCGCGGGAGGGATGGACGGCCCCCCTAGCAGCACGTGGGATATAAGATTTGCAGCGGCACCGGTTTTTGAATTCGCGGTTTTAGCCTGCGCATTAAGCCAAGCTGTTTCCTGCTTCAGGCGGGTGTACAACTGCTGCCGCCGATGCAGCAATTGCTGTGCATCCGCCATATACGCCCCGGCAAAACTCGCATGGGAGGCTAACGCGGAATAATTAAGCTTTATTTTCTGTGCGGACGCGGAAAGTGCGTTTAGCAATCCGCTGACTTTCTGAAATGCTGCATCCCCCAATTGTGTATTACTGCTGACTTGATAACGCGCGGACCAGTGGATCAGCGCGGTTTCCGATTTCTGGTACTCCCGTAGCGCCGTCTTTAACGCAATCAAACGCTGCAAGGCCTGATTGCCGCTTCCCACTTCGCGGTTCCAACCGGCCAACACACTGGTCATGCCATGCTGCACCGCAGCCGCAAAGTCCACGGATTGCACCAGTTGTAAATCCGCCGGCGGCCATTGCCGTTGGGAGTTATACAGGCTGGCAAGAATCGACTGCGTGGAATCACTCTGGTAGGTTTGATACGACTTGTAATCAGCGGGCGACAGGATATAAGCCAACAGCGCATCAAAATTTTTCAGACTATCCTTACGGCCCATCGCGGACGCCGTTCCAGATTGATACCCGGCATGCGCCAGGGCGAGAAATTCCAACAGAGCGTGCGTACGCGCCTGAAGTTGCGCCAGCGTCAAGGATTGATCCGACACCGGAGCGGCGGCCAGGCGCGCTTCCGCCGCATGAATAACCGGATCAATAACCTGCTGATTGTACAATTTGAAAAAGGCGGCGCGCTGCCGTGAATTAACCGCGCCCCCGAGGAAAGAAACCGGCTTGAATATCCAGGGCACCGATAAGGGCTTGCGGACCAGGTCAAAACCCTGCTGATAAAAATTAGCCAGCGAATGACCCAGAATTTTATTCGTATGCCCCTGATACACATATTCCGCCACGCCACCGGAATTATCCTTGGGCACAATAATAGCCATGAATTGCGGACTCGATGACGTAAATACCTTGGCGGCAGCCTGCCAGTACTGGCGCGGCGCACCAATACTGTCTTTTAATTCGTAAAATGCGTAAAACGTGCTGCCCAGCAGAAGAATTACCGCGGCAAACCCTGCCGCGAGAACCGTCATTTTGCGCCGCCGCTGCTGCTGCATGGCGTTACCGGCCCGCGTAACCAACCCGCGTTCCTTAAAGACTTTCTGCAGGAATAAATCGCGCAGGAAATAAGCCCGATCGCGCCGCCACACCCCGCTGGAAGGCAACGCATCAACCGGCACGCCCAGTGCCTGCGCCAAGTCCGCATCCAGGGCTTTTCCCTCAGACATCGAACTGGTGAAATAAATGCCCCGCAGAAACAGCGGCTTGGCCGACCATTCCCCGGCGACAAAAATGGTTTCCAGATATTGCCGCAACCGCGGTGCGAGTTTGATAAGCGTTTCAGGAAATGCAAAAAGCGAATCGACCTGATCCATCCGATTGTGCGATGGATCTTCAGTATTCACCGGATCAGCCAGCAGGCGTTTTCGCCGCTCCACCAGCCGATCATGAACCTGCCGCAGATGATCTTCAACCGCGTCCATGTTAAACGGATCATCCAGGGCCGCTGCATTGGACCAGCCCATGATCTGATGCTGCAGTTGTGGATCAGTGAGGTCATCAAAAAATTGACTGAAGCCCGTGAGGTAATCGGCTTTGGTTATCAGGACAAAAACCGGAAACCGCACACCCAGCAGGCGTTGGATCATATCCAGCTGCTGGGCAATTTTTCCCGCATTCCGGGCGATAACTTCTCCCGAATCTTTCAGCAGACTTTCAGCCGGAATCACCAGCAACATGCCGTTGATCGGGCAATTGGGGCGATGCGTGCGCAGCAGTTTAAGAAATTCCTGCCATTCACTCGTTGCCCCCGGAGCCACCTCCTCAAACATTAACCGCCCGGCGGTATCAAGAATAATGGCCTGATTGGTAAACCACCAATTCATGTTAATCGTGCCGCCCGAGCCTTGCAGTTGATCCTGCAACCCGGGCGGAAAGCCCATGGCCGAATGTCGGATGGCTTCGGTTTTACCCGACCCGGGCTGCCCCACCAGCACGTACCAGGGCAGGCTGTACAAATCCTTGCCGGCGGCGTGGAACTTTTCCACGCCCGTGGCAAACACCCGGCGCAGAGAGTCCAAATCCGCCAGCTTTTTTGCACCGCTAAGCTGTTGCGGCGCGGCACCGGCATTACCAGCCAGGCTCTGCTCCATTGGGCGTGATTTGCGCTTTTGCCACCACCCTACCAACAGCCGAAATATCACGAAGGCCACAATCGCGATAACCACCAACATCAATAGCAACAGCAGTAACTGCCAATGCCCGCTGATGGCCAAGGCCCCGGCACCGACCACGCCCCCGGTCGTACCAGCGGTTGCCACGAGCTTGCCGTTGGGGGAAAGACTGTTTAGAAAATCCAGAGGATTCATATTTTTACTCGCAGCGTTAACTTTTAATTTAATTCTCCCGGCCTTATGCGCCGGGCAGACTGTTATTGAGCCATGCCGCTATTTGCGCAGCACCATCGTCAGGGCTTGATTTAATTCCGACACGCTTCGATGAAACAGATAAAAATTAGCCACCAGAAGCGTGATAATGCACACCGCCAGCACCACCGCAATGCCCATGAGCTTAACGCCCGGCGGTTCAATCAAATCCGCGGTGTTGACGTTTTCATAACTGTCGGGACAGATTTTTCGAGAATCGGAATCCTGCGATCCCGAATCCAGGCGAAGGCGAATTTCCCGCGATTTTTTCCGCAAAAATTCAGGCTGTCCCGCGTACCAGCCCGTAAACCCCAGCCCCAGACACGTGTAAAACACAGCCAGACGGTCATTGGCCGCCGGGCTGGGGTCTTTCAGGGTTTCTTCCAGCAGATCAAAAAACTTTTCATCACCGCCTAATTCGTTACGGTCAAAAGCCAGTTCCTTCCATTTTTTTGAAATGTTGTAAGCACCTTCTTTGACCATAAAATCCGCGAAAAAAATCAGCGGCAATTCGACCTTTTCATATTGACCGGCCAAGCCTGCCGTGGCTGCGGCTTTGGCTTTCATATCCGTCAGCAGCCCTTTGATTGCCGCGCGCACCAGCTCGGCATCTAATTGGCCGCCACCATGTGCCCAGCGATTAAGCCGGCATATATATTGAAAAAAAGGCTCTGTAAGTTCCGTAAGCGTCATGACCTTGAATCCTGTCAAAATTTCCTGACCATGCGGGGAATTGTACCACCAGTACTCTGTCACGCCTACAAATTGGAATTGGCGGGTATCACCCGGGAACCGTCATAAACAGCGTCAGAGAAAAATCACTGTTCTCCATGCCCAGCCAGCGAATGGCAACGGACTTCTCTTCCTT
>JAKBAC010000005.1 GCA_021809365.1 Planctomycetota bacterium
CTCCTTGATTCGTTACCGCATCCTTGGCCTTGGCCGCCACAACGGCGACCTTCCACTTCTAATCCTAACCCAAAACCGCCAACAATAGGAGTTACACCCCATTGCCTGGCGCTGGTGAGAGTTTCTATTCAACGGTACGGGGCGGTGAATCTTGTTATCGCCTTTGGTCCGCATGGGTGTCTCATCAGCGCCGGACTTCGCCGGCCAGTGTAACCGCTTCGCGTACCAGCTTTGTAATCTCGTCAAAATCCTGTGATTCAATGAGTTTGGGCGCAGCCATCCATGAGCCGCCCACCGCGGCCACCATGGGCAGAGCCAGATACCCTTGCATGTTTTTGGGGCCAATGCCACCCAGAGGAATGAAGCGTAGCGCTGTGTGCGCGTAGGGGCCGGCGACGGCCTGTAGAAATGGTACTCCGCCGCTGGCCTCCGCCGGGAAGAATTTAACCGTGGAGCACCCCATTTCCAGTGCCTGCTCCATTTCGCCCGGCGTCATTACTCCGGGGATAAGAGGAAAGTTGGCGGTCTTGGCGGCCTTGATGATCGTGGGATTAAACCCGGGCGTCACGCCGAATTGTGCGCCGGCATTGATGGCCTGCCGCACCTGGGCTTCCGTCAGCAACGTGCCTGCGCCGATATATATGTCGGGAAGCTCCTTGCGAATAATCTCAATGCAACGCGGAGCGTCCGGATGGCGAAACGTGACTTCCATCACGTTCAGGCCGCCGGCCAAGATGGCGCGTCCGAGTGCGACCGCCCTGTTGGAATCCGAAATCACCACTGCCGGGAGAATTTTAGTTGTGAATATTCGTTTCATATTTTCTGCTTCCTTTCAAAGGTTATCTATTTGGATACACTGGCTTGCAATTTTTCAACAACCACCGCTATGGCCCCCAGCACCCCCGCATGATCCCCAAGTTCCGAAGTCTCAATGGGTACCGGTTCCCCCGGCGGATACCGAAATATGTGCGCGTTGACTTCACGGCGCAGCTCCGGCAGAAAGGTACCGGCCGCGGCCATGGCACCGCCGCCAAGAATGACAATCTGGGGCGAAAAAGCGTGAATGGCATTGATCACCAACCAACTGAGTTTGCGGGTCCATCGGGCCAGCTCATCCATGCATAAGCGATCGCCCTTAGCCACCCCTTTTTCAATGATGGTTTTGAAGTCAATGGCATGGGGATTTTCCCAGTAGGTATCGGAAAGAAGTGACGGGATGCCGCGCTGCAATCCACTGCGTACCGCCAGAGCCAGCGCGGTGGCGGAGCACAGCATTTCTCCGGTGCCACCCCGCACGCCGGTCAGGCAGAGTTGATCGTAAGATCCATCAATAATCATGTGTCCGACCTGGCTGCTGAACATAAAGTGCGGATCCTCCAGAATCCGTCCATCAAACATCACACCGGAGCCGACGCCCGTGCCGATGGTCAACGTCACCGCCCATCCTTTTCCGCGGGCCAAACCAAACGTTTTCTCCGCATTCATGGCCGCAATGCCATCGTTAACCGCCCAGACCGGTAGCCCGGTGCGTTGCCGCAACTGCGGTACCAGTGGATAGCCTTCCATGCCCTTGATTTTCCCAGGCAGAAGCACGACCCCCGTTTCCGGATTTGTCGGCCCCGACAATGCCAGCCCGATTCCCTTAGGTTTTCCCGCCAGGCCTTCGGCGCATCGGGAGATGCCGGCAACCACTTCATTGAGCGTGGCTTCGATGTTGGCCACGGGGGAGCCGTCCAAAGTTATTTTGCGCAAAAACGCGCCATGCGCATGGGCCGCGCCAATCTTGATCCGGGTACCGCCCCAATCCACGCCGATAAAGTAATCATCCATGGATTCAGCTCATTTCAAGAATCGCGCCGTGTCGCAGCAGGTTCTCACGCAGCGCCGGCATCTCAACATCCCGTGGCTGGCAGCGGTGTTGCACCGCCATGGCCGCCGCCGTTCCGGCCGCCTGTCCCATGCTCATGCACTGGGCCATGGAGCGCACGCTGGCATGCGCGTCATGGGTGGCTGAAAAACAGCGGCCCGCCACCAGCAGGTTCTCCGCGCCTTTGGGCAGCAGCGTGCGATAAGGAATTCCAACGCACTGCCCTTCCGGCAGATAGCTCCAGGTTGTACCGGAGCCTTCGTGATGATCCTCAATGGGAGCGCCGCAAAGACCGATCTGGTCCTCAAATTTCCGGGCTTCCAGCACATCTTCTTTGGTAAGCCGATAATCGCCGTACACCCGGCGTGTTTCCCGCACGCCAATATGCGTGCTGAAAGCCGCCAGCTGCGCGTGCTCATAGCCCGGCACTTTGTCGTGCAGAAAGCGAATGTATTCAATGGCCTGGCGACGACCTTCAATTTCCGCGGCGGAAAGCAATTCCGGATCGGTCGCGTTCACAAAGTCCACTCCATTGCCGAAACAGGAGGGCAGACGGGTCAGCACGGTTGCCGTCATGTGGTCCACGGGTGTGATATGGTCGCTGCCTTCTTTGCGCGGCAGCGCATACTGGCCGCTTTCCGCCGCCACCGCCATAAGCTTATGAAAGGTATCCTTCGGGACCGAGCGGCGGCGATCCATTTCCACATTCACCATTTTGAATGTGGTGGTCAGCGTCTGCGCAGGGGAGATTTTGCCCGCCAATTCGTATCCGATTCCCGCGAAATGGCAAATGTCCGCATCCCCGCTGGCATCCACAATGATCTTGGCGTCAAAACGGCGCAGGCCCGACTTGGTGGCCACAATCAAGCCTTCCACACGCGGGCCGCCGCCGGCCACATCCTGCACCCATGCTCCCAACAGCATCCGCACGCCGGCCTGCTGGAGCAGTTCTTCCCAGACCACCTTGAGATATTCGGGGTGATAGGTTACACCTGTGCCGGCGCCGTGCGTATTGGGGCGTTCCAGCAATACACCGTATTTTTTTAAGCCGGCGATCACATCATCCGGAATACCGCCTACCACCTTTTTGGATTGCTTTCCAGGCGTGTAGAAGCCGTAAAATGTATCCAACACCGCCGTGCTGGTGCCGCCGATAAATGGGAGGCGTTCCAGGATCAGCGTGCGTGCCCCGCAGCGAGCCGCCGCAATCGCAGCGATCGCGCCGGCTGAACCGGATCCAACAACCAGCACATCGTAACTTTCAGCTACGGGCACACTTTTGCTATATGTATAAGGTGTCATGGTGTTCTCTTTCACGAACGGGGTTGCAGTCGATTTGGATTTGACATCGTGCGCGCGTAGCGCGCGCGTTGATCCGCCAACCAGGAATCATAATTCACTTCGGTTTTTCCAAGGTGCATGTTCTTCAGTACATGATGCTTGATGCCGCGTTTATCCAATTCTGTAATCGTCAATTCATTGAGGCTGTGAATCAGCGTCAATGCGCCGATGGAGGAAAGCGGGCAGACGCGATAGGTGTCCAGTTTTCCGGCCACTTCGACGGAGGTATCTCCCATGGGCATGCAATTGTCAAGAAAAAATCCCTTCTTCGCTTCCTTCACGACGTGAAACAGCGTCTTGCCGCAACTATGTTTGGGTGCCGCGGTAGCGGCCTGAATTTTAGATGCAATGGCCACTAGAGGATTCTCCGGATAGCGACGGTTAAACTCCACCGCTATGTCCACCGCCGCCTGTGTCTGGCCGGTGGCGGAAACCACGATCAGCGGTTCGCCGGCGGCAAAATCAAATTCGTCAAGAATTTTTGCGCCCAGGCCCTCAATTTTTTCAATGGCCTGATTGAGCCGCAAGCTATCGGCCCCCACCACATCCGTAAAATTCGACAGTGCATTGGCCAGCAGCGGATGAAAGCCCGTCAGCGCGCCCATGCGAACGCAAAGCTCCTCCACGGTAATACGCGAATGTCCGTTGGCGTAAATATGCACGCATCCGCCGGCCCCGATGGCATCGGCGAACGTGGATGCAACTTTCGTCAATATGGCCTCCTGCGCCATGACGCCATCACGTATTTGATTCAGACGTTCCGGAAATGACAATGACATTTTTTATTTCCCGCAAAATGACAACAATACTATTCAGTGAAGAACGCAATACGATTCCTCACCCCATCTGCCCGTCAATGGTACAATCATGGAGTTGTGGGTGTCAACGAACAGCGAAGACGATGGCCAATGTACGGGTGGGCACGCCATCACACCATATAACGGATGGGCCGATCCATGCGCAGCAGTTGATGTTGGGCCGCCAGCTCGAAGAATTTTTCGATTCCCAGGCGGCATCGGGGTGTGACGGCATATTGCAGATACTCAGTGAAATAACGCCGTGCCAATTCCGGCGGCCAGTGTTTCTCCTGGGCATATTTGGCCACCAGATGATCGGTAATTTTCCCGCCTTTTTCCCGCGCTTCCGCCAACAGTGCCGCCAAGTCCGCATTGGCGCTGTCCGCCGGCATCATCCACATCGCAAAAACAAAAGGCAGATGCGTGAGAAGCTCCCATTGCTCGCCCAGATCAAGCTGATAAGGATAATCCGCATGCGGTGGAGCGCCGTTGACCACTTTATCGCCGATCAGCAGCAGCGTTTGCGCTTTGGCCGGTGGAGGTTCATACATGTTGGCCGGGATCAGGGTGGGGCGGCGGTGATAGAGTTCCCGTAAAATCAGCTGTGCCAGAATGACACTCGTGTGACTGTCCGTATCGGCATACAACTCGGAAATTTCCGTCGGCGGAACTTTGGAAAAAATGCGAACGGTCAACGTCGGCCCATCACAACAGATCGCGCCACCCGGTGAGAGCACAACCGGAACTGGACAGCTCTGATAATCCACAATCGGCATCAGGGCCGCATCCACCTGCCGGGCCGCCAATAAGTCCATAAGCCGCGCGGGCACGGCAAAATGTACTTCCACATCGGGTCGATCCACCAGCGGATCAATAAGAGGTTTGGAATTCAGATAAGAAACGCAACCCACCACAAAACGCTTCGACTTTGGAATTTCAAGCACGTACTACTCCTTCCGCCACGACAGGGCATGATCCTTCATGGCGCGGCTTTTTTTGCGGCGTCCGCGGGATCGTGGCGATAAGCCAGGATGCGGACTTCCTCCATCGTGATCATGCCGCCTTTTACCATGTTGTCCAGCAGCGGCAACAGCAGTTCAATTTTGTCGCGTTGATCAACAATTTCAATGATAATCGGCAGATCGGATGACATCACCATGATATTGTCATTGTGTATGACGCTGTTGGCACCAAACCCCATGGCCCCTTGCAGAACGGTGGCACCGCTGATGCCCAGTTCCCGGGCCTTTGTGACAATGGCTTCATGCAGCGGTTTATCTTCAAAGGTGTCGGATTCACCGATGAATATCCGCAGCAAAACGCCGGTGGAATTCGTGTGCATGGCGGATACATCCTTAACTTCCGGCACGGTGCTTAACGGCGGGATACTTCCCGGCAAAGCGGCGCGATCATGCGCCCCGGATGCCGCCGCACGATACATCATAACGCCGGCGCGTTCCAGCGTGGCCATGCCATGGTCAACAAGCCGGCTCTGGATTACATTTAGAAACGCCGCGATTTTGTCTCCCTCATCGACAACTTCCACAATCACCGGACAATCGCCGAGCAGTTGAAAGTCTGAAGAACGAACTACTCCGCGGGAACCATATCCCATGATTCCCCGCAAAACCGTTACTCCCGCCAGTTTGTGTCGGGCCGCCTGGCGCACGACATGCTGATAGATCGGCGTAAAATGGCGCAAATCCGCGCTTCGCATAAAAAGCCGCAGAAGCGTTTTTTCACCGGTCCATTTGGAATGTGCATCGTTCATGCCATCAACTCATCCGATGTCCAAGTATAACGCCCATACGCACCGCCAGAAGCCCTATGACAACGCTGCCGATGGTGTAAACCATGGAACGCAACGCCTGCCCCTCACTGAGCATCCGATCTGACTCAAACATATACGTTGAAAAAGTGGTATAGGCTCCGATGAAGCCTACCGCGATTCCCAGCCGGATGGATTCTGGAACATTGAGTCGCGGTTGCGCCCAGGTAAGAAACCATCCGAGAAAAAAACAACCGGTGATATTGATAAAAAATGTTCCGAAGGGAAACAGTGCGGAAAATCTTCCAAAAAGTCGGGCGATGCCATAGCGGGCAATCGCCCCCAAAAAGCCGAACGCCCCGATGGACAACCATAATAACAGAGTCTTTTTCATTCCATCAATCCTGCCGTCGTGCCGCAAAACACAAAAACCCCGCCGGAACATTTCCGCCGAGGCTACAGCATCTCCCGGCGAATCAACCCGCCAGGAGTCATCAGTTCCGGAAAACCGGAACGGTTCAGGTGAACTCCATCACCCTTGGATTCAGTATCATCAATGATATGCGCCGACTGGCCGATACGTCAACACGTTGCGCAGCTACCCGTAATTGGGGCGTGACGGAGCACTGGACCACAGGGATTGCCTCATCTTGCGACAGCATCACTTTAGTTCCAACCTTATGTGCTCTCCTGTTCAACTCTCTCCTTTCCCCTGCTCTGCGGCCGCCGCCGCCACGGGTGCCCGGAATTATTGCCTCACCCCGGGCACACCGTGGGTACACCGCAACTTTTTATCCCGGCAGGCGTTATAGCAGATAGGTCATGGAGTTCCAGCTTATGAGATCTGGAAAATTACATATTCTTCTGACTTTGCTGATTTTGACGAGCGCGACGGGCGGGTGTTATTATGGACCGGGGAACGGTGGTTACGGCAATTCATATTACCAATTATGGAGTGGCGGTAACTCCTGCGGTAATCTGCCAAACTCGAATTCGATGGGTCTGCCGGCCGCCACCAGCGTATTTTCAAATGGGCCACCCCTGAACGCCTGCAACTACTTGCCGCAGCCATGCAGTAATTAGCGCCTGCGCAAAAATCGTTTGACCGTATTCACACAGCCGGGTAGTGAAAACCCGTGGTTGATGGCGCGGAGGGCAGGCTTGTCTGATTCGGCGGGCGGAGCGTATCATTGGAGTCATGAAAATCCATAAAAACACCGGCGGCCTTGCGGCCACCAATGCTTATCTGATTGCCGATGAAACCACCGGTGACGCCGCCATGATCGATGCGCCGCATCATACCGTGGCTCCGCTGCTGAATGTCGCCCGGCATCATGGCTGGCAGGTTCGCTATTTGCTGCTGACCCATGGTCATTGGGATCACACCAGCGATCATAAAGTGGTAACGGATAATTATCCGGAAGCCAAAGTTCTGATCCACGCACTCGATGAACCGAAACTCATCAAGCCCGGCAGTTCCATTTTTCCGTTGCCGTATTCCATTCCACCGCGAAGAGCCGATGGTTATTTGGAAGATGGCAAGATCATCTCCATCGGCAATCTGAAATTTCAGATTTTATTTACTCCGGGGCATTCGCCCGGACATGTGGTGTTGTATTGTGCCGGTGAATCACTGCTGATGGCCGGTGACCTGTTGTTTGCCGGCGCGGTGGGCCGGACGGATTTACCGGATTCCAGTCCGGCGGATATGGAACACTCGCTGTCGCGCGTGATGGCCCTGCCGGATCAAACCGTGGTTCGCCCCGGGCACGGTGCTCCGACAACAATTGGTGAAGAAAGGCGATCCAATCCATTTCTGTGAACGCCTTACGCCTCTTGCACCAGCGCCTTGTTGGTGGTGTCCACGCGAAACAGCCAGGTGAATACGCCGCCCATGACACTTCCCGCCGCCAAATAGAGCATCAGCATGGGTGTGCCGATCCAGTGAGCGATCGGCGGCAGAAAAAAGGTGCTCGCCACCGCGCCCAGGCGGGAAAAGGCGGTGGCGAATCCGTGACCGGTTGCGCGCACGTCGGTGGGATACACTTCGCTGGCCAGAACATACGTGGTATTGCCGGGGCCAAAGCTGTTAAGAATCTGCGAAATCAACATGCCTGCGAAAATAATCATGATCGCGCCCGCGCCGAACACGGGTATTTCATGAACGATACCGTTATGGAGAACCGCCCGCATGGGAACATGCAGAGCGGTAAAGCCGACGATGGCCAAGCCAATTCCGCCGCCGACAAAGCCGATGATCTGCGGCACAATGCGACCGATTTTATCAATATAAAGCGCCAGCGGAATGTACCCCACCAAAAAGCTGGTGCTTAATATCATCTGGCCGAGAATTTTGCTGGACGAGCCGTGAAAACCCAGATGCCCCAATATTTGCGGCGTATAAATCGTTACATAATATCCCACGAGATCCATGATGAACCACGGAATGCAGACGAACAGCGTGGATCGTAAAAAGCGGCGGCTGAAAAGCGTCCAGACCGGTGCGCGCGGGGTGGCGATGGCTTGAGCCTGTTGCCGGAGAATTTCGGCCATCTCGCCGTCGGAAATCGTCGGATCAACCTGCCGAAGCACCTGTACCGCTTTTTGTGTTTCACCCCGGCGCAAATACCAACGCGGTGATTCAGGCAGCTTGCGACGCATCCATACCACAAGTAGCGCCGGCAACGCTCCCACCAGAAACATCAGCCGCCAGGCCCATGGCCCCCAGTGTACCAGCGTGAAGCCGACGATCCCGGCAAAAATCGCCCCGCCGGTCCAAAGCCCAAACGTCCAGGTGATCACGCCGCCACGTTTATGTTTCGGCATGAATTCCGCCATATACGTGGCGCTGATTGGATAATCCGCGCCAATCCCCATGCCCAATATGAAGCGGAAAATAATCAGTGCGGTAATATTCCACGCCGCGGCACAGAGAATCGCCGCGACAAAGAACGTCATCAGATCAATAAGATAAATTGCTTTGCGGCCAAATCGATCCGCGATATGCCCGCCCGCCAACGCTCCGACAAACGCGCCCGCCAGAGCCGCACTGCCCAAATACCCCATTTCATAAGTATTGATATGCCATTGCGGTGTCAGCAAGAGCAGCACCGAACCGATGATCACCAGATCATAGCCATCCAGGAATATGCCCAATCCCGCCGACCATGCCAGCCGACGGTGCAGCGGATTCATCGGGGCATTATCCATGCTTTCCAGCAGGCTGCTCATTAAATTCCTTCCGTAACAACACCCGACGGCACCGCATTATCATGCCGGTGCTCCGGGGACACGATTTTAGAGCACCGTGATGACAATCCGGTGCCGTTTGCCCCCTGCGGAAACCGACGGCACCGCATTGTCATGCCGGTGCTCATGGGTCCCCAGCATCGCTGGCAATATAATGCGTCAGCGGCTTGTGCTGTAATTCCGCCAGGTGCCGCAGATAGGCCATGACCCGCAGATAAGACGCCTTTCCCTTCACCGCAATCCATTCCTGGCGCATCTGCTCCGGGCCGGGAACCTTCATCAGTTGCGTCGGCGTGAAATCGGAATCTCCCACCGGGCCGCCCAACTGGTGCGCTTTTAGCCACTGCGGTGAAAGCCAATGCCCGGTTTTGCCGGCCTGCCGCCGCAATTCTTTGCCCGGTGCCATTTTGCCCGGATTGTACGCCACTTGCACCCGAATCGGTTGTACATCATAAGGGGCGAAGTCCGGATGCCGCGTCCAGATGCCCGAAAGCACCTGGGCATTGGTATCCCATTGCGACATTGGCGGCACATCCGTAATGGCTTCAATGGTCCGCATCAAATTGACCTGTGAATAACGGTGCGTTATCAGCTTTCCCGGTTTGATCCACGGGCTGACGATCACCGCGAAGGATCGATGGGCATCAATATGATCCGCACCGGATTGGGCATCGTCCTCAGTAATGAATATCACCGTATGTTTCCATTGCGGGGTGTGACTTAACGCCGAAACTATCTGCCCGGTGGCCTGATCATTATTGGCCACGTAATACTGCGGTGTGTAATAACCTGGACTGCGGCCCGCGGTGTGATCATCCGGCAGCCAGATATACATGAAGTGCGGCAAATCAGCCCGATGCGCCGCAATGAACTTCCGCACCACGGACGCTCTCTGCGTATCGAGAAAAAACATATTCCAGCCCGCAAAGCGTTTTCCCAAGTGTCGGGACATCGTCGGGCTGATTTCCCCGGCCTGACTGCGTGATACAAACTCGCCGAAATCCATAAATGAAACATGATGGGCCAGCAGATCATTAAAAATAAACATGCCGCCGGGGTAGGAAATCCATGGATTGGAGTAATGCTTCAACGCGCTTAAATTGATGTAATCGGAATACGGATTATCCGCGCCATTGAAGCCCGTAGCACCTTGAAAAACGTTTCCTTCCAGATCCTGCGTCCAGCCCGGATTGGGCGTTATGCCGCGATCGGAATAATACATCGGCCAGGTGCGCTGGACAAAATCAGAATCCTCGGCGGAGGTCGTCCACTGATGCCCCTGCGCTGTAACTTCGCCATCCATATAAAAATTGAGGCACAATCCGAACCGATCTGCCAGGGCATACAGATTGGGCAGTTCTGTGCGATCATATAAATCCAAATGCGGATCGGCCCATTTTCCCGCGCGTTTGTACGCGCCGAATTCCTCATCAAATGTTTTATTTTCCCGCAGGATAAACACAACATGCCGAATATGGCGGTGAATAAAGTTTGTCGCCGCGACATTCCGCGCCGCCAATTTGGCGCGCTGGGTTTGGGAAAAGCCATCATTGGCCAAAGCCGCCTGCGTCCATGCCGACAGATGAGCCGGCAGATCAGCCAATGCGATGCGCTGCACCGTACCGGGCATGGAATCGCCGATCCATTGATGGTGGAGATCCGGTGCCGATCCCAACCCTTTGGCGGAAACCACATAGAGTGCGTGGCGATACACGCAGACATTTGTCGGATACCAGCCGGTGGGAATCAGTCCCTCCGCCTTTCCGGTTTTCGCGTCAAATACCGCCACATCATCATTGCCCGCATTGCCCGCGAACACTTGGCCATTCGCCACGGCCAACGCATCGGGAAATGTTCCCGGCGGCGCATCGCGGTAAGGGCGGTCCATGGCCACGGCCACAATCGCCTGAGTTTTCGCGTCTATCTCTGTAAGAATGTCCGCATTGGCGCACGCCACCCATACGCGGGCTGATTTTCCATCCGCCGCCAGCGCGGTGGGATGCACGCCCGGCATCCGATTCTCCGGCCCAGTCGGAGCGCCGATGCGGATAAAGCCCGTCGCCTTCATGGTGCGGGCATTCAACACCGTCACGCCGTTGTCACCCCAATCGCTGACCACCAGACGGCGGCCATGATCGGCGGTGACAACCTGGAATGGCATGGCCCCGGCATTGGCGTAAACTGTATGGCCCGTGGCAAGATTGATGCGACCTACGCTGTTGCTTAACAGGCCGGTGGTATAAATGTGAATACCACGTTGCCCCACGGCAACGGAATCGGGATAAAAATCCCAATTGGCCGCAGGGCTTCCATGCGGTTTCAAAGTAGGATGCGGGACAATCTCCCCTTTATAAATCGGTACGCCTTGATTTTGCGGCTTGGTGTGTTCTCCCTGATATTGGTAGGGATATTGGGTTTTCGGGAAAGCCTGAAACGCCAGGGGATATTGGTGAATTAATTTCAGGTGGCCATGCGTCAATCGCAAAGCCAGCACATTATTGGAAAATCCACCCGCGGCATAAATCATGTTATCCGGTCCGGCGGCCAACCCTTGAAACAAGCTCTGCTTGGATACACCTGGCACCGGCTTAACTCCCCAGGGCTTGCCCTTCAGAAAGCCCAGTTGCGATTTCTCAGAGAGTTGCTTGGCATCCATCACAGTCAACGTTTGCCGAAACGCTGCTCCGGTGGCTTCCACCACAACGTCGTTACCGCTGCCCACCACGCCAATGGCAAAATTCGGCGTCATGGCCACTGTGCCGACTGGATCAATTATCCGATTCGTGGCGGTTTTATGGACGACAGGCGAAGTGCTCTTCGCCCGAATGGCTGCTGGACCAGCAACCAGTATCGCGCCTGCAGTGACGACCAAGCCCCATCGTTGCGTCGTTCCCCCCGAAGACCACCGATTGCACGAATGAGACGGACAACAAGAAAACTCCTTAGAGCGGGGAATAGAGTATTGGCCGGCGGAAGCTGACCTATCGGAAACCGTCCCGTTTTTCCCGGTCGCCGTGATCTGTGTGTAATTGGTTTCTTCAACCGTATGGAGAGGCTTGCGAGGCGTCCTACCATCTAAATACTGAAAACTGAAAACTGAAAACTTTTTCTTCGTTCCGCGTATTCGTAACATCCGTCGAATCCGTGATTGTTTTTTCATTAACAAGAACCCTTCCTGGAAAACTTCGGCGGCTCGGTGACAGGGCAATCCGTACACGCCGAAAAATAATACCATAAAAACCACTCCTCCAGCGACTGAGGCGTTCGCTGGAGGAGGGTGGAACCGGGGCTTGCTCTCAAACTGGTCAACTATCCTCCCTTCATTTCCGGCAAGCGATCACGATGACGCCAAAAATACCGCGGGTTGCCATCGCCCGGCTGCAAGCAGGCGTGTCGCGATAGATTGTACGCCGCGGCGTATCAGCAAAGGCCGTGAGCGTCTGGTGAACCATCTGCCATCAATGAATCCTTTACTCTTTCAAGTCCACCATCCCGGCCACCCCTCCGGCGGCGGGTTCCACCGGAGGGGTTGGAGGCCATGGAGGCGGTTGAGAACAGTCATACTTTTTCCAAACCGTTTCTTGCCAACACTTGAGCCGCACGCGGCGACATCATGGTTGGTGAAAAACGGCCCCCGCGGATCTGGCCTGTTTACGCTTACGCTCCAAGTCAAAATGGCCAAGCCACCAAGCTCCATTACAGCCAGTGAAGCTGCGTCAGGTACCTCCGAATGATTCTGAATTTAACGTTATCGGCTTCGCATTAAGAAATGACCCACGGTTGCGCTACATTTGTATTAGACGTGATCCGGCGCATTGTAAGTTCAGTCACAGCAAGCAGTTATACGTGCGAGAAAAATTAAAATGAAATTTCGCTTTGACAAAGTCGTGGCGACTTTCCCGGGTGCCGCAAGCGGGTGGAGAGAATGTTCTGGTCGACTCCACCTGAACTTGCCCCCTCGTGCCGCGGAGCGGTAAACAGTTACGAGCATCCCAATACCGCCATCGCGGCTTCCAAGCCAATGGCGTAGCATTCCCTCGTGCTGTTCACGTTTCACAAGAGCGTGGCAATTTTTCCGGGCGAACAGCGAAATCAACGGCATAAATGCCGGCGCTTAGAGAAGGCTTCGTCCTGGAAATTCGCACTCCGGACCTCTGGTTCGGATTTATTGCCACACTCGTTTCACACGGCGAGAGATGAATGCTGTTACCGGGATTGTGGTCGGTGCCTACAATAATGGGAGTTAGCCTTGGGCCTAGGCTTGATGATGGCGTGGTGATTTTGCATCGAGGTGGCGTTGACGTTGCCGACGCGCGGTGCAAGCACACGCGGCTAAAGTGGCGATTTGGGATTTGAAATTTCAAATTTCAGATTGCGGAACTGGCCGCGGTGCAGGCACCCGCGGCTAAAATGGGATGTCGGATTGCGGCGCTGCGGCACGGATTGATGGCCACGCCTGTCGCGGTGGCCTGAAATGATTGTTCAATCGCATTGACGCATTTACGCAGGATGGATGATGATGAACAGGAAGCTGAACCGTGCAGGTGCCGCTGTGATGCTGGCGGCCATGCTGATCTTGGGATTTCTTTTTTATAATCGTTTCACGGCCCGTGATAATCCCGTGCTCGGAGATTCCGGTGCGGGGATGATGGCTCCTGATTTTCCCGCTGACTATACATGGATCAACACACCCGAGCCGCTAAGTTTTCAACATCAACTCAAGGGGCAGGTGGTGCTGCTGGATTTTTGGACTTATGGATGTATCAACTGCATTCATCTGATTCCGATCGAAGAGCGGCTGCTGCGGCATTTCGCGAAGCAACCCTTTGAGATTATCGGCGTAGAAAGTGCGAAGTTCAGCAATGAGGCGGTGGCGTCGCATGTGCGCGATGCGGTGCTGCGCTATGGTATTACCAACCCGGTCATTGTCGATCAGAACATGGCGATTTGGAATTTGTATGGCATCAATGCGTGGCCAACGCTGGTACTCGTGGATGCATCGGGGCATATTGTCTATACCGTAGCGGGTGAAGCGGGATTTCATACTCTGGAGCGGCGAATCACCACCACCTTGGCCACCGATCGCGCGGCCGGCACGCTGGCGGTACGTCCTCTAAATCTTCCCAAACAGCACACGCTGGTGTCCGCCACGGGATTGCTGTTTCCCGGAAAAATCATTGCCAATGCCGGGATGAAGCGCCTTTTCATAGCGGACACGGGGCACAATAGAATTGTGGAAACCACATGGCCGGACGCTCTTGGACATTGCAAGCTCGTGGCGGTATTCGGCAATGGCCACGCCGGTCATATTGATGGCCCCGCCTCCACAGCGGAGTTTGACGGTCCGCAGGGCCTCGCGGTGGCGGGAAATTTTCTTTATGTCGCTGATACCATGGGGCAATACATCCGTCAGGTTAATCTGCGCACAGAGAGGGTTGCCACCGTGCTGGGAAACGGGCACGAGGTTTACGATACCACCGGTGGCGGCAGCGGAGTACACCAGGGAATAAATTCGCCATGGGATCTGGTGGCACGCGGCCATACGCTATACATCGCCATGGCCGGCGAGCATCAGCTTTGGACGATGAATCTACTGACGGACAAGGCCGAGGCTTTGGCCGGTACGGGCGGTGAAGGATTGCAAAATGGCCGCGCGGATCAGGCCATGCTGGCGCAACCTTCCGGATTGGCGCTGGATGGCGCGATCCTCTATTTTGCCGACAGTGAAAATAGCGCCGTGCGGGGCCTGAACCTGAAAACCATGCGGGTTTTCACGGTCATCGGGCATGGATTATTTGATTTTGGTGATAAGGATGGTGGCCCGGATACGGCCTTGCTGCAGCATGATTTAGGTGTGGCGATGCTTGGGAAAAATATTCTTGTGGCCGACACCTACAATGATAAATTACGCCTGATTAATCCGGTAACACGCATGGTTTCAACGTATGCCGGCATCGGCAAGCCGGGTACCGGTATGCCCGGTGGACCGTTGGAACTCAATGAACCCGGAGGGTTGCATATTTCGGGCCATGATATTTTTGTTGCGGATACCAACAATCAGCGAATCGTCGAAATCAATGCTCGGACAAACATCTGGCATCAACTTGTTATTGCCGGACTACATCCCCCACAGGCCGATACGGCTGTGCGTACCCGTGCAACCTCCGCCCCCATCGGCCACGCGATCGCTGTACGACTGAACCCCGGCAAAACCGTGCTGCTGCAATTCTATCCCGAATTGCCCCCACTGACACATCTGACTCCGGATATCCCGATCAGCTTGAGGATTACTTCAGCATCGCGCGTTATCACTGAAGAATCAGTCAATGCCCACGGCAAAATACCGGTGCAGTTCAGCATTCCGCCCGGAATATCGGCAATAGCCAAGGCCACGGATCAGAGTCAACAGATTTGGGTGGTCAAGGTGTTCTATGCCTACTGCACCGATGGCGCACAGGGCTTATGTGTACCGGCCTCACAAAAATGGCGATTGGCGGTTACGCGCAGCAGCCGGGGATCTACCTTTGTGCGATTGCCGCCGCGGACTGTTTCACATGGAGCATTGAAATGAAATTGAACTGTAACATTATTTCACCTCATACTCGGCGTCGATGACATCATCCGGCTTTTTGCCCTGATCGGCAGCAGCGCCGGGCGCGGCACCGGTACCGGCTGAGCCATCCGGGCCGGTTGCTCCTGGTGCAGCAGATTCCGATGCGGCCTTGTAAGCGGCTTCGCCGAGTTTCATGCGGGCGCGATTCAGATTTTCAAGGGCCTTTTCAATGGCGGCCTTGTCTTCCTGTTTCACGACATCCTTCACCTGACTGACGGCGGATTCAAGATCGCCGCGTTCCTGCGGAGTGATCTTATTACCATGCTCCTGCAATTCACGCTCCACCTGCAGCGTGACAGCCTCAGCGCGGTTTTTCAGATCAACCACCTCACGCCGCGCCTTGTCCTCCGACGAATGCGCTTCGGCCTCTTTTTTCATACGCTCGATTTCATCCTTGGACAGGCCGCTGTGGCCCTTGATCTCAACTTTGTTCTCCTTGCCGGTGGCCTTATCCTTGGCTTTCACGTTGAGAATACCGTTGACATCAATATCAAAGGACACCTCAATCTGCGGTACGCCGCGTGGGGCCGGCGGAATTCCACTTAATTGGAACTTGCCCAGCGTGCGATTGTCTTTGGCGAACTCACGTTCACCCTGCAGGACATGAATTTCAACGCTGGTCTGACTGTCCGCGGCGGTGCTGAATGTTTCACCTTTGCTGGTCGGAATGGTCGTGTTCCGCGGGATCAAGACCGTCATAACGCCGCCGTAGGTCTCCACACCCAGAGACAACGGCGTAACATCCAACACCAGAATATCTTTTACTTCGCCGGTGGTAATACCACCCTGTACCGCAGCACCCAAAGCGACCGCCTCATCCGGATTGACGCTCTTATTGCCTTCCTTGCCAAAGATTTCCTTGACCATCTGCTGCACACGCGGCATACGGGTGGAACCACCAACCAGCAACACTTCGTCAATGTCCTTGGCCGAGAGCTTGGCGTCTTCCAATGCCTTCAGCACGGGCTGACGGCAACGTTCGGTCAGGTGGCTGACAATAGCCTCGAACTTGCTTCGGTTAATGGCCATCTGCAGGTGCTTGGGGCCGTTGGCGTCGGCGGTGATAAATGGCAGATTAATCGTGGTTTCCATATTGCTGGAAAGTTCGATTTTGGCTTTTTCAGCGGACTCTTTGAGCCGCTGGAGAGCCATGGGATCTTTCCTGAGATCAATGCCATTTTGCTTGCGGAATTCCTCGGCAATGTAATCCACCAGCACCTGGTCATAATCATCACCGCCAAGGTGGGTATCACCATTGATCGACAGCACTTCAAATACGCCGTCACCGACATCCAACACCGACACATCAAACGTGCCACCGCCGAGGTCGAATACAAATATTTTGCCCCCCTTCTTTTTGT
The DNA here is from genome assembly GCA_021809365.1 of Planctomycetota bacterium. The sequence continues at coordinate 16,997 of JAKBAC010000005.1, forward strand.
CCATACCGTAAGCCAGTGCGGCCGCAGTGGGTTCAGGGAGCACACGCTTAACATTCAGCCCGGCAATTTCGCCGGCTTGTTTCGTGGCCAGTCGCTGCGAATCGTTAAAATAAGCCGGAACCGTAATAATTGCATCAGTAACGGTTTGGCCCAGATAATCTTCCGCGGTTTTTTTCAAATCCTGAAGAATCATCGCGGAAATTTCCGGCGGCGTATAGGTCTTGCCGCGGACTTCCACTTTGACCAGTTCATCCTGACCGCCGATGACTTTATAGGGAACCAGCTTTTCTTCGGAAGACACTTCACCATGGCGGCGTCCCATGAACCGCTTAATGGAGAAGACGGTATTCTGCGGATTGGTGATCTGCTGGTGCTTGGCCGGCAGACCGACCAGCCGCTCCCCTTTATCCGTAAAACCAACTACCGATGGTGTAAGGCGCGAGCCTTGGGAATTGACCAGCACCTTGGGCTGATTACCTTCCATGACCGCCACGACAGAGTTGGTCGTTCCCAAATCGATACCAATAACCTTAGCCATAAAACACATCCTTTTTTAGTTGCCACTTCAGTCAGCCGATGGAGAATCCATCCGGTGCCCAACTTGAGCGCCATGAACAGTTTCCCACGCTTGAAGCGCGTCTGCATTGCGATAAGCAATTGCCATGCCGCCGCGAATTTTATCTCACATTTAGTTCATAAGTACCGTATTTTGCAATAGTTATAATTTAGCTGCGACCAGCAACTTGTTCGCCGATTTCGCACTGTCGGCCATGTCAAAACCGCATTCTGCCAGCTTGGCAGAGGCAGATGCGCCGTCCCGGCTCACGATCCCATCAACGATCGAACCAGAGCAGCTACACTCGTGGATGGATTGCTCTGGATAACCCTGGAATTCTCATCGGGCGGAATGCACTTGACGCGGTCCATCGCGGCCTCAACCCGGCTGAAATTTTCGCCCCCCATGATCCTATTGCAAACCCAGTCCATGTCGGTCACATTAAGCTTGCCCCCAAAAGCGTCCTTCATTTCCCGTAGTGACTTCTCCGCTGTGGTCGGCCCAGCATCCAGCTCCTTAACGTGTGCAAGTGCCCATATATTAAAGCACGGGTTCGACAAGCCGACTTGAAAGCCATGTTGTTTGCACTTGTCCAACGTGCGTTTTAGTTGGCTCGCTTCCTGGCCAGTTTCCGTATCGAAAATACACCAGGTCACCGCGTGATGGGCAACCCGCCCGGAGTCAAACAAATTTACAGCAGTCTCAAGCACTTTGGCATGTCTCCCCCCATACGCGCAACGCACATCCAATTGAAAGTGACTCCTGACATTCTCATGGCGGTTCATTGCGTTGAAATAGCTGGCCTCCAGTTTCCCCTCACACACGACCAACACAGGAGTGCGTATTGGATGCTTTGTCTGTCGGCGACGGAGGCTCATTGTTTTGCACCATCCTGATCCTTCTCGGCAATGTCAATGGGAACTCCGGAAAGTGATGGGCCGAAATGCCCAACGCCGCGGTAACGCCCGGCGAGATAATTTTTCTCAAATGCCTCGGAGCTACGCGTATATTTTTCTCCGCGAAAATCAGAAAGATTGAATAGTTCTGTCTGGCCCTGCGGCGTTTTCTCGGTAATCCAAATCTGATCCTTGCGAAATAGTGCCGGTGTCATCAACTGACTGTAATGTGTGGTAAAGATCAGCTGCGCTCCATTCGGGTTGTTCGCCGGGTTCTGAAACAATTCCACCAGTCGCTCGGCCAACAAGGGATGAATATTGGCACCAAATTCATCAATGATAACTGTGGCTCCCTGCCGTAACGCCTGTAGGAAGAGAAAGAATAACTGCGCGAATAGCCGCGTTCCCTGCGATTCATCATTCCAGTCAAATTCAATGCGCCCGCCATCGGCACGGATATGCTCAGAAAAGATCGCAACCTGCTGTCCCTGTTTGGCCACTTGGGCGGCCACCTCGCCGGCACGATCACCATGTTGCGGAGAAAAAAACTGCCTGAGGCGCTCCAGCTCATCCGGGCCTGGTTCGGGTGGGGACTGCGCCCGCAGGCCGGTAATTCCGATATCAGCATCGCGTAGAACCGTCATAAGTTGGCCGCGAAAATGCGTATCCTCCAGAATGCTTTTTGCCAATACCCCCGGCGTAGGCCCGAAGGGCGAAAATGAGACCAGCACGACACCGCGCTGTATGACACTGTGAATGTCCCGGAGGAGCGGCACATTCAAATTCGCACCCGAAGAAAGGATCAGCGCGTTATCGCGCGTGAGCTTGGGCACATTGTCCTGCGCAACCCGGTCGAATTCCTCGCTGAACTCCACATTGGCGGCATCGCCCTGGGTGCTGATCTCCCGCTTAAACAGGTGGCGTTGTCTGCCGGAGCTGAGTTCCTCAACCAAAGTCTCTGATGTAATTTTCTGTTGCAGGGCGGAAAAGCCATATCGAAATACGCGATCCCCCATTGAAAAAACAACCTCAAAACGCGTCGGCTTACCATCCCAAGTCGAATCCAAGCGATGTGGAACAATACCGGGAATTGTGCTCCCCGCATTCCCACTGGTCGCGGAAAACATGATCGTCTGCCAAAATGTGTTTAAGGCCAGGAAGAAATTGCTCTTTCCCGACCCATTATGTCCGAAGATCGCCGCCGCCCCCACTGCTTTTGGAAAGCCGGTCGGCCCCGCAATCAGATTGTCATCCTTTTTCCGCTCCTTGCCCTTGATAAGACTTAGAGTCTGTGCCGCTCCGAACGAACGAAAGTTTTCGATTGTAAATTCGTAAATCATATTTTTTCGCCGCCAGAAAGTACCGTTACATTAGCCAGACCACACCGTACATTTCAATCATCCGCGCAACGCCCTTCGCCCAATGCACGACCACAGAATTATAGAAACATCATAACCGACGATCAAATATATTACAAATAATATGCAATATTATAACTAAAGTTATACAGATTAGTATTAATTATCACACAAAGTGCATTTATTTTGTAATACGCGACAAATATAGTCCGATAACGATAATAAGCCAACGCCCCCAACCGAACCTCCGCCAAGGTGCACCCAATTTTATTGCGGCAGCGGCCTGTGGATATGTGTCACATTATTCCCGATCAGTATCGCTTCAGGCACCTGCCCGGAAAGTACGGCCTTGGCATCATTCTGGATGTTCACTGGATACGCTGAGTCATGGACAATTTTCTGCAGCATGTAAATCACGGTCGGGTCTTTCCGCACGGGCCATAATTGATAAATACATTGCTCCAGCCCTGCGGCGTTGGGATTTTCCACAGTGGGCAGCAGCCGCTCTTTTATCTGCCACGCCGTGCCATTGTCCGCATCACTGAATGCCGCGGCAAAACCCGTCACATTGGCGGCGGCACCGGAATTAACGCCGCCCAGAACGGATGTTTGCGCAGCAACGTGTTCCGCCGCCGCCCCGCCGGTGAATGGAAATTCACGTATCGCCGCTACGCCCCAATGCTCCGTACCCGCCAATTCCGGCGTCGCCAGATCATTCTGCGGTGCCACCGTTATGTGCAATTTCTCCATCCGCACCGCCACCACATAATGATTTTCCGAGGCATCCGACGGCGATATAATCCGCACGTCATGATCCCAGCCCGCCCCAAACAGACCAGTGAGATATTGATTCATGTCCTCCATCGTCTGGCACACCCGGCCCGGATGATTCTTATAATGCCGCCGCACCGGCCATGAGATCAGCTTGAACGCTTGTTCATCCGCACTTGCCCGGCCCCGCGATACGAACTTCATGTAATGCCGCAGCAACACGGAGCGGCTGGTGGGATACTTTAAGATCGGACTGGACTGCGGCCCGCTGAAAATCCAATACCCCCCCGCCACGATCAGCACAAGCAGAAATACCACCGCAATAATTTTCACGCCACCGGAAGAAGGCTCTGCCATGATCCAATATCCTCAAAGAGCAGTATCAACGCATTGTCAGCTATCCATGGATTGGGTATGGCCGCGGCTGCTCCGGACGCGGGTTATTGGTCGCCGGCCCCGACTTTGGGATCGCGGCCTCAAATTCAGCAACGGCCTTATGGATTCCCTGGGGGGCTTGTAAAAGCGAAGTACCAATTAACGCGGCATGATAGCCAAGCTTGATTACCTCGGAAATATTGCGGGGAGTGATTCCGCTTTCAGCAACCTTGACCGCTGTTGGCGGAAGACCAGCAATGAGAGAAAAGGCCTTTCGTTGAGTTGTAAAATCGGGCAGGGAAAGCAGTGCCCGGAACGGTTGTGTGAACCGTGCCAGCGTCCACGGCTTCATAAAATCTCTGCTGTTGATCCCATAAATTTGTACACCGTCGGGAATCCGGTTGATTTCCTCTTGAGAGTGAGCCTCATAGAGCACATCCAGCCCGCATTCGCCGGCCACGTCATACAGTTTTTTGGCCAGATCGCGGTTGCGCAAAACCGAAGCCATCAGCAAAACGGCATCCGCGCCGTACGCCCGGGCCTGATAAATTCCATACTCATTTTGAATAAAATCTTTCTTCAGCACGGGCTTGCCCGTTTGCCTGGCTTTCATCAGGTAGGAGTGGTCCATGCCAAAATTGGTGGAGTCCGTGATGACTGAAACGGCCTTGACGGCAGGACTGTTTTTATAAGCATCCAAGGCTTGGGAAAAATTTTCAGCACGCATTTCTCCCATGCTTGGGGAGCGCTTTTTGATTTCAGCAATCACGCCGAATTCGCCGCTGATGGCGCTCTTGAAGGATCGCACCGGTTCCGCGTCACGGATCATTCGCTTCAAATCTTCGATGCTCCGCTCTTTTTGTGAATCGGAAAGTTCCGTTTGTTTTTGATGCAGAATTTGATCTAATTTTATTTTCATAAGTAAAGCCGCCAACTTGAATACCGCGGAACTTTTTTTAGGGGACTGACGTTTCTCCTGAATCCGTGCAAGCTCCGCACGCCTTCGCACCATCAAATTCGGGTCTTAGAAGCGCCCTGCCATATTATAACCTGCCATTCCTTATGGCAACAGGCGTGTGAAAGAGTGCGTGTTGTGCCGCTGCGCTGGCCAGCTTCATACCGGCGCTGTATGCTTTTCCTAATGACTGAATGCTCCGCGACACATTGTCCCACAACCGCCCAACGCCGACATCAACGGGGCCAATTTACCGCTACCGTTGTCGCCAACCTGCTTCTGTGCTGTGAACATTATCGCATGACCTTGCGAATCGCAAAATTTCCCCCCAGCGAACCGGGGCAATTCGTGCAGGTTTTATGCGCACCAGCCGATGTGGGCGGTGACGGCAAAGCCGCGGATTCATTTGAAAATCATGAAGTATGCTGGGCACCCGGAACACCGCCGCCGCACTTTGACGAGCCGTATTTATTGGAGGCCCAACCCTATCTGCGGCGGCCATTTTCCATCGCGGGTCGCCGGGATGATCCGCACGCCGGTTACACGGATATTGATCTGATCTACCGCGTTATCGGCAAAGCCACCGGACGGATGCAATCCCTGGCCGCCGGAGCGTCCGTGTCCATTCTTGGCCCGCTGGGCAACGCCTTCCCGGTGCCCAAAGAAATGGAAAGGGCATTGCTGGTTGGCGGCGGAGTGGGAATTCCCCCGATGATTTATCTGGCGGAAAAACTCCATCATCTTCATATTGAGTCCACGGCCTTTATCGGCGCCCAGCGTGCGGACTTGCTCCCCCTTAAACTTACCGGTGCAATTGGCACCGAACCAACCCTTCATGTGCATGAATTCGCGCAATACCATATTCCCACCGTCGTAAGCACCGATGATGGCTCATCAGGAAATAAAGGCTTTGTCACGCATGCGCTGGAACGCCATGCAGCACGATACCAGCCCGCCAAAGCGGTGGTATTTTGCTGCGGGCCAACACCCATGATGCGTGCTACCGCTGAGGTCGCCGCACGGTTGAGCTTGCAGTGTTATGCGTCGTTGGAGCAACCCATGGCATGCGGCATGGGCACCTGCCAGAGCTGCGTTATTAAATACCGCCCCGCCGGTGCCGCGGATTGGGTTTACAAGCTGACCTGCACGGATGGCCCGGTATTTGCCACAACGGATATACTGTGGTGATGGCATGGCCTTTTTCTGGTTATCCGGAATTGGTGCGGCCCATGGAGTAGGAACCGTTGAATAACATTGTACATTTAATTGACCCCACCAGCGGAATGGATGTGCTGGATACCATCGCTCTGGTGATCCATCACGTTCCCGGCAACCATCATGTTCTGATCTTCGGACATAACGGCTGGCTGGGCGCGGCGGTTGAATCGGGCATCCCGGCCAAGTCCATCACTTGGAACCGCACCCTTGCAAGGTGGGATCCCACCATGGGCCGGGCGCTGACGCAATGGGTTAAAAAGAACAATCCAACACATATCCATGCGTGGGGATATTGGAGTCTGGCGGCGGCCAGCCGCTTGCGCGGCTTTGCCGGCGGGCGACTGGCCTTTATCCAGACGCTGCCGAATGCCGCTCAACTTCGGCAGTTGCGACGCAATCTGGCCCGCGCCCCGTGGCTGCTGATAACACCCTGGCAATGCGTGCAATCCGCCCTGTTGGCCGCCGGTCTGCCGCACAATCGTGTCCTGCAAGTCAGTCCGGCGGGTTGGCTGGCACCCATCGCCAAACCTCTTCCGGCAAACTTACGACGATCGCTTGGAATGGCGGCGCGCGAAGGCCCCATCGTTTTTCTCGGTGGTTGGTCGGAGGAATCCATTCGCCATGACATGGGGATTTGGGCGGTGGGAATTGTCGCGGAATCCAATCCTGATCTTTGGGCGCTGATCCGTAATGATGACGTTCCGCGCAAGGAAGCCGTAAACCCCTATGCCGGCTTTCAGTCCTTTTCGCGCACCCTCAAAGACCCGCAACTGGTCACCATCGCTCCGGCCCGATACACCTGGGGACAGTTGGCGGGCGTGGCGGATATTTTTCTCTTTGCGCCCCAGCGGGCCGCCGGGGTCAGCAGCCTGCTGGCCGCGATGGCTCTGGGCAAGCCGATTATCAGTTCCAAGACCGATCAGGTCTGTGAACTATTGGAAAATGGAACCAGCGCCCTGCTGGCCCCACCCAATGACCCACGCGAATTGGCCGCACGCCTGAACGCCCTGCTTGAAAACAAGGCCCTGGCCGAAAAACTTGGCGCTGGTGCCAGGGCCGCATTTGAGCAAATAGCCCGCCCTGAATTATTCTCCGGCCAGTTGGATTCCATTCATGGCCAACTTACCCAAGACCCCGACATCAAAGAACCGATTGTTATTCCAGTCTAATCCTACGAATCATTTTTCCAAGCGCAAAAAAACCGCCGGATTTCCGGCGGTTGGTGCAATTCATTCCCTTACTTTCCGAAGCGGCTTCAGGTTGCCGTCGCGGCAACGGGCTTGGCGGACGTACGCTGCCGGGTTTTGGCAATATCCACCAGTTGAACCACGGCAATGTCGCCGGCATCGCCGATGCGCCATTTGGCGGTTTTGATTATGCGGGTATAGCCACCATGGCGGTCTGCATACACCGGGGCAATATCTTTGAACAGCTTCTGAACCACACTATCATCCAGGAGCATTTCCAAATCTTTGGGATCGGCCATAAGCCGATCGCGCAAACGTGAAATGACCAGCCGCCGGGCGGCAAGCGTGTTTTTCTTGGCCAAGGTGATGATCGGTTCAATAAAGCGCACCAATTCCTTAGCCTTGGGCAAAGTGGTTTCAACCTGGCCATGTTCAAACAATGATTGAGCCAAATTGCGCAGCATAGCCTTGCGGTGAGCCGCGGTTCTGGAAAGTCTTCGACCAACAACACGATGACGCATGGAAATATCCTCGTGGATAAGGCAGTCCGTAATTCCGGAGCTGCGGGATTAAAAACAATGACAAGCGGCGTTTCAGCGCCCCTTATCTTTTTCCTTTTTTTCCTCGGACGATTCATCGTCCGTTGGCTCCGGCGGTTCCGGCACCTCCATACCAAGCGTGAAGCCCATATCCTGCAGCTTGCGCTTGATTTCCCGCAGGCTGGTTTTCCCGAAGCTGCGAACTTTCATCAATTCACTTTCGGTCAGGCGCACCAGATCGCCGATGGTATGAATTTTCGCCGATTCCAGACAATTGCTGGCCCGGACGGATAACTCCATGCTGGCCAGAGGCTGATCCAGTTTAGCGGTCAGCGCATCATTGAGCACCGCGGGAGTTGTCGGCTCATCAATTTCCATCGGAGCGTCGATCTCATCACCGAGATCAATCTGCAGCAAGAATGCATTGAGATGCTTCCGCAGAATTTTGGCGGCCTCAATGAGCGCCAGTTCCGGAGAAATAGTGCCATTGGTCCAGATTTCCAGAAGCAGGCGATCGTAATTGGTTTTCTGCCCCACGCGTGTATCTTCCGTTTTGTAACGCACGCGTGTCACCGGGGAATAAATGGAGTCAATCGGAATCACGCCGATAATCTGCTCTTCCGGAGTATTTTCCACGGCGGTGACGAATCCCCGCCCTTTGTGAATATCCAACTCCATATCAAAGGTCATATCGGAAGTCAGCGTGGCGATCACCAGGTCCTTGTTGTGAATCGTAACCGCGGGATCGCCTTCAAGATCCCCGGCGGTAACCGTGCCCGGCCCTTTTTTCTGAACAGTCAGGGTCTTGGAAATGTCACCTTCCAGCGACACCACCAGGCCCTTGACATTCAGGATAATATCGGTGACATCCTCAACCACGCCTGGAATCTGGGCGAATTCATGCTCCGCGCCGGCAATGCGAACCGACACCGCGGCCGCGCCTTCCAGTGAGCTTAAAAGGATACGACGCAGGGAGTTTCCAACCGTCGTGCCGAAACCACGTTCAAACGGCTCGACAACAAATTTTGCATAGGTATCTGAAATAATAGAACGATCAACTTCGACCTTGGTCGGCAGTTCAAGACCACGCCAGCGCATCCGCATAACACAACTCCTCTATTGAAATTCCGGGGGATTATCGCCACAAGGCATCTGTCACCACGGAAAAAATAACGATTCAAAATCAAAAGGCCCGCGGCATCCACGCCGCTGAACATTCCACCCGGACCAGCCCCACCGGTCCGAAATAATTCCGATGCCTATACGCGCCGCTTTTTCGGCGGACGGCAGCCATTGTGCGGCAGCGGTGTATTATCCTCAATCGACGTAATCTTCAGGCCGCTGTTCTGTAATGCTGTGATCGCCGATTCACGGCCCGATCCAGGCCCTTTGACCCGGACTTCAATTTCCTGCACGCCGAATTTTTTCGCTTTTGATGCGCAGTTCTCGGCGGCCCGTGTAGCGGCAAAGGGCGTACTCTTGCGAGCGCCCTTGAAACCGACGGTACCGGCGGAGTCCCACGCCAGCGTCTCTCCATTGACATCGGTAATGGTGACCTGGGTGTTGTTAAAACTGGCCTTGACATGGGCAATGCCACGACCCACATTTTTGCGTACTTTTTTCTTACCCGTTTTTGCCATGATATAACCTCAGTAATTATGAATTCAGTGCCAATCTCCGCCATACCCGGCGAAGAGATTCAACCGGCATCAGCCGTGCAATTCCTTCACGCCCTTCTTGCCGGCAACCGTCTTGCGCGGCCCCTTACGGGTACGGGCATTGGAACGGGTGCGCTGACCGCGCGTCGGCAGGCTGCGCCGATGACGCGAACCGCGGTAGGACTGAATGTCCTTAAGCCGGGCGATATTCTGCTGCACCTGCCGGCGCAACGAACCTTCCACCACAAAACTGCGGTCAAGGATGTTGCTGATGCGTGCGACTTCATCTTCCGTCAATTCTTTGGCCCGCTTTTGCGGATCGATACCGGCTTCCTTCAAAATTTCCATGGCATTGACTGCGCCAATGCCGTAAATGTATCGCAAACTGATGCGCACTGGCTTGTCCAGCGGAATATCCACACCGGAAATACGGGGCATACAAACTCCTCAACAGGCGTATTAATTACTTCTTCAGGCACATTACCGCGGAAATGAACCATTCATTCATAACCGACCGGGCCGCCGTTGCCCAGCCGAATCCACACCAGCCAACACCATCAGCCCTGCCGCTGCTTATGCCGCGGATCCGCCTTGCATATCACACGCAATACACCATTCCGGCGTACCACCACGCAGTGTTCACAAATTCTCTTGACACTTGATCGAACTTTCATTGGGCGCTCCAAATCTGCCTTAACCCCGTGGAACTCTCCATCCGGGTGGCAAACCCTTTACTATACCAGAAATTTCAAATTAATCCACTAGTACGGCCGCAGGATCTTATTTTTCTCTTAACCGCCGCACACTCATCCCCTCATGCCCGGCACAATGCCCCCCCTCCACGCAACCCTTGGATCAGTTTCGGGTAATAATACGCCCCCGATTCAAATCATACGGGGACATTTCCACCGTCACCTTATCCCCCGGCAAAATGCGGATGTAGTTGACCCGCATTTTCCCGGATATATGCGCCAGCAGCACATGGCCATTTTCCAGCTTTACGCGAAACATCGCGTTCGGCAAAGCCTCCGTAACCAAGGCCTCCAGGCGTATCGCGTCTTCCTTAGGCATTCGTTTCCTCTATAAACTCTTTATCTTCCACGATCAGGTACCATCTGTCAATACTTCGCACCCGCCGGGCACAATCGCCAAAGTATGTTCCACATGGGCCGCGGAAGTGCCGTCCTTACTGACGACCGTCCAGCCATCATCAAGCACCACCACATCGGCTCCACCGGCAATCACCATCGGCTCCACCGCCAGAACCATTCCGACTTGGAGATAAAAATCGCCATGACGTTCAAATTCACGCGATGTGAAATTCGGCACTTTCGGATCCTCGTGCATGCGCCGACCGATGCCATGTCCCACAAATTCCCGTACACACGAATAGCCATTCGACTCCACATGCTCCTGCATTTTCCGGGCCACCGCCGACCATGGCAAACCGGGCCGAATGCTGTCAATTGCAATTTTCAAGGTCTCTTCCGCCACCCGAATCAATTTTTGATTCTCCGGCGAACCCTTTGCAACCGCTACCGTGATAGCCGAATCTCCACACCATCCCCCCAAGCGAATACCGCTGTCCACACTGACCACATCCCCTTCCACCAGCACGCGCGGGCCGGGAATCCCATGCACCACTTCTTCATTGACGCTGATACAGGTGTTGCCGGGAAAGCCCTTTCCAGCCTCATAGGTTGGATAATTTTTGAACAGCCCCTCCCCCCCGGCGGCGGTGAACGTGGCCAGTGCGATCTGATCCAGCGCTTCGGTCGTCATACCGGGGCGCACCGCCTCCCGACAGCGCTGCAGCGTCTGAAACACCAGACGGCCCGCCGCCCGCATCTGATCAATTTCACTTCGTGATTTCAATGCTATCCGCATAACCATTTTCTCTTGGCCGCCGTCCGCGGCCCCATTGCTTCCGTGTGGATTCAGGACCGCGCCCGCGCGGAATGTTCCCGTATCAACGCCAGTGCGGCAGCGGTAACTTCGTTCGGCGAGCCGTCCGCATCCAGCATCACCAGAATTCCCCGCTGATTATAAAATTCCACCAGCGGCTCAACACTAAGCCGATAGGTTGTCAGTCGCTCACGCACGACATCGGGCCGATCATCGGGTCGCGTAACCAGTGCCTGCCCGTCCGTATCGCACAAGCCCGGAACTTCCGGAGGCATGGTATCCAAATGATATACCGCACCGCAGACCGGACAGACTCGACGTCCCTCAAACCGGCGGCTGAGAACTTTTTCATCAAGTGAAAAATTGATTACTAAATTCAGCGGCCTGTGGATTGCATCGAGAAATCCATTGAGAAATTCCGCCTGCATCCTGGTGCGTGGAAAGCCATCGAGCACAAAGCCGCCGCGAACTTTGGCGATGCGATCTTCCATGACGTGGATCATCAGATCATCAGGGACGAGCTTTCCATGGTCGATAAACTCCCTGATCTTATGTCCCAGCGGAGAATGCGTGGCCTTTTCCGATCGCAAAATATCACCACTGGACAGATGGGCCAGTTGCAGTCGATGCGCAATCCGAATGGCTTGCGTGCCCTTGCCCGCCCCAGGGGGTCCCAGCAAGGCCAATCTCATACCGGCGACCCTCTACTCTTATCGCGATCCATGGATCGGGTTGTTCCCTGCGCTGATGTTGGCTTTCTGCGGGCCGCGACGGAAGTGTCGCTTTCCAGCAACCCGCCGTAGTTTCGCATCACCAGATTCGCTTCCACCCGATAGATGAAATCCAGCAGCACACTGACCACGATCAACAGCCCGGTGCCGCCCAGAAACTGCGTGATCATGAAGCTCACACCCATGTACCGGGCCACAATGGTAGGCATCAGAGCGATCACCGCGAGGAATGCGGCTCCACAATACGTAATGCGCGTCATCACCTGCTCAAGATATTCCGCCGTGCGCGGTCCGGGGCGGAGATTGCGGATAAAGCTGCCATAATCACGTAACTGATCGGCCATTTCTTTGGGTCGGAACTGCACGGTGTTCCAGAAGTAGGAGAAGAAAAAAATCATAAATACATACAACAATATATAAATATAGTGTCCGGGTTCCAACGATTCCCGCATGACCTGAAACACATAATACTGTCCAAAGCGAGGATCCAGCCATCCCAAAAGAACATTGGGAATCAGAATCAGGGAACTGGCGAAAATAATCGGCATCACGCCGCCATGGTTGACACGTAGAGGAAGATACTGATTGCTCGTGCCGCCATACATTTTCCGGCCGCGCATCTGCTTGGCCTGCTGAATGCCGATGCGCCGCTGCGCCTGTTCCAGCGTTATAGCGCCCGCCGATACCGACACAAAGCACACCACCAGAAACAATACCGTGCCGATCCCATACGGATGCGTACCCGCCGACGAAACGCGAAACGATGATTGCGCCCACACGTCACCAATGGCCGCGGGCATCCGGGCCACAATACCGGCCATAATAATCAGCGAAACGCCGTTGCCGATACCGTATGCGTCAATTTGTTCCCCCAGCCACATCAGAAATACGCTACCCGCCGTCAGAGCCACAAGTCCGGAGATCCAGAACAGCGTGTAATGATTATAAAACGTGTCGGCATACAAAAAGCCGTGCGGACTTGTCGCCGAGGATCGCGTCAAATATCCCAGCCAAACAAAGGATTGAATCAGACACAGCACCACCGTGGCGTAGCGGGTCCACTCATTGATTTTCCGCATGCCCGGTTCGCCCTCTTTCTGAAGCTTTTCCAGAGAGGGAATGACCGTACCGAGTAATTGGAAAATAATGGCTGCACTGATGTAGGGCATGATACCCAGGCCGAAGATGGTGCTTAAGCCGAGGTTACCGCCGGAAAACAACGTCAGATAGCTGCTGATCTGCCCCAATGGTGACGAGCTTGAGCTGCTGACAAATGAACTTAAAGCGTGGGTGTCAACCCCCGGAAGCGGAATGTAAAAACCGACACGGTAAACACACAACAACCCGATGGTGAACAGAAGTTTGTTCCGCAACTCGGGTATTTTGAAAATGTTCAGGATGGTCCGAAACAAAACAACCTCGCTGCAAAACAGACGTCATCGGCATGGCGATCGCAAACGCCACACCACGGGCCACAACTCCCCCAAAGGCCACCAAGGGATCCCAATGGAACCCTTATATTCAGCCATTTTATCCAGCGGAATCGCGCCGGGCCAATTTTCGCGCGCCGAAAAAATGGCGCTTTGCCGCAACGCCGGGGAATCAGCCCTCGCCAACCTTCTTCACCGGTTCGCTCTGACGCGGACGAAAACGCCCCGTCTTCGGATTTACTTTATCCTTATTCCGATCCAGCTCCAGCACCTTGACGCTGCCGCCGGCATCGGTAATTTTCTTTTCCGCCTGCTTGCTGAATTTCCCGGCAATCACATGCAGCGGCCGCGCCAACTGCCCATCGCCGAGCACCTTGACCGGAAGTTTATCATCCCGAATCAGATGCGCACTGACCAGCGACGCGGCATCCACCGTCTGGCCATCTTTAAAGAAGCGGTTGAGGTCATTGACGTTCACGATGCTGAACTTCTGCGCAAAATAATTGTTGTTAAAACCACGTTTGGGAATCCGACGAAACAGCGGCATGTTGCCGCCTTCCGTACCGAACGCCGGACCGCCGCCGGCGCGGGCACCGCCGCCCTTGGTACCGCGACCCGAGGTTTTGCCATGGCCACTGCTTTCGCCCCGGCCAAGGCGCTTGCGTTTTTTGTGGGCACCGGCAAGCGCTGTAATTTCGTGAATCATCATAATTAAAATCTCCTGTGGCGAATACCGACTTGCGCCGGTCCGCCGAGTTCGGGAATTCATGTCCCGCCTTAGCCAATCGTTACGCCGCGGTTCTGCTCAATGGTTTCTTTGTTCCGCAACGATTCCAGTGCCACCAAAGTGGCCCGGCAGAGGTTCTTCTTGTTGGTGGAACCATACGCCTTGGTCAATACATCGCGTATACCCACCAGTTCCAGCAATGGCCGTACAAATCGCCCCGCCTTCACCCCGGTTCCCGGACGCGCGGGTACCAGCTTAATGCGGCTGGCACCGAAACGCCCCAACACCTCGTGCGGAATCGTCCCGCCATTGAGCGAGATCTGCACCAGATGCTTGCGGGCGTCCTTCGTAGCCTTCTCCACCGCCGCCGGTACTTCCTTGGCTTTGGCATAGCCCAAACCCAAAGTACCATTGCGATCGCCGGACGCCACCAGCGCTTCAAAGGAAAAATTCTTGCCACCCTTGACCACCTTGGCGCTTCGGAAGACGCCCACCGTGCTGGAGTCAAGGCCGTGATCTTCATCAAAATTGCGTTCTGCCATAATTCAACCCGTCTATACCTGTTTTTGTACACTCATGGATTTTGTTCCGCCAACCATATCCCATCGGATGCGATTGGCGGCAACGCCTCAACGGCGCAACATTAAAACTGCAAACCACCTTCGCGGGCCGCATCCGCCAAAGCCTTGATCCGGCCATGATAGCGATACCCGCCGCGGTCAAATGCGACTTTATTGATTCCCTTTTCTTTCGCCCGGTCGGCAATCTGCTTTCCAATAAGTACCGCGGCCTTGATGTTGCCCCCGCTGCCGGTGGTACCACGCAAATTCTTTTCCAGCGTACAGGCCGAAGCCAGCGTCCGCCCCGTCGTATCGTCCACGATCTGCACGGAGATGTTTTTCAGGCTCCGAAAAACCGAGAGCCGCGGCCGCTCGGTGGTTCCACGAACCACCCCGCGGATACGGGCCTTTCGCCGATCCTGACGTTTAAGTTTGATAGCACTGATTGAACTCATGACTGCACCTTAGATTTACTTTCACGCGGCTCGCCGCGACCTCATTCCATGCAACTCAAAGAACATGCCGGCTCGTTGAACAACCGGCGGTCCAACACCCGCATTCCAACGGTTACTTCGCACCGGCACCGGCAAACTGTTTGCCAGCCTTGCGCTTGACAACTTCGCCCACATAGCGAATACCCTTGCCTAGATAAGGCTCCGGCTTGCGCACCCGGCGAATATCCGCGGCCAACTGACCCACCGTCTGCTTGTCCACCCCGGCAATGTTAATGCGTGTTCCCTGGCCTTCAATTTTCACCGCCACGCCCGCTGGAACATCAATCTTAATCTGATTGGCATATCCAACGGAAAGGGCCACGACTTTCCCCTGTAACTCAGCTTTATAACCCACACCCTGAATTTCCAGATCAGCCGTGAATCCGTCCGTCACCCCTTTGATCATGTTCGCGATGAGCATCCGGGTTAAACCATGCACGCTGCGGCTTAGTTTCTCATCATCAATCCGCTTGACCAGCACTTTGCCGGAATCCACCGTTACGGTGACGTTCGGATGATGCGCCAGTGACAATTTGCCCTTAGGCCCTTCCACACGGACTTCATGTCCCTGCACCGCCACTTTCACGCCTGCCGGTACAGTTACTGGCAATTTTCCAATTCGGCTCATGTTAACCTCGCCTTTTTCGGCTCGCGGCCATTCAGTTCAGATTCCGGAACACCAGATGTTCCAGCCCGCCTTGAACGGCTTACGCCGCAATGATCAATACACAGTCGCCAGAAGCTCGCCGCCGATATTCTGCTGGCGGGCTTGACGATCACTTAGAACTCCACGGCTCGTGGAAAGCACCACGATCCCCATGGAGTCCAACACCCGTGGAAATTCCGTTACACCACGATATACCCGACATCCCGGTTTGCTGACGCGCTGCACATGCCGGATCAGGGATTGTCCATCCGCATTGTACTTCACCGTCAGGCGGATCAGCCCCTGGCGGGTTCCATCATCGAGAATACTGTAATCGACAATGAATCCCTCCTCCTTGAGCACGCGCGCTATACCCTCACAGATACGTGAATTTTTTACATCCACTGTCTTATGCCTGGCATGAGCGCCATTTCGCAACCGTGTGAGCATGTCCGCAATCGTATCGGTCATGATGTCCTCTTGATTCTGCTTTCGCCGTTCAAATCCAACACTTCAATATAACACGTCAGGTTACCAGGAACTCTTTCTCATTCCCGGAACCTTGCCTTCCGAGGCAAGCTGCCGCAACACAATACGGGATACACGGAATTTCCGGTAATATCCACGCCGCCGCCCCGTAAGCTCACAGCGCTTCGCCAGTCGCGACGGACTGGAATCACGCGGCAATTTGGCCAGGGCCACATAGTTCTTTTCCTTCTTGAGCTTCCGCCGCAGCTCGGCGTACTTCTCCACCATGGCCTGCCGCTTTTTGAACCGATTTATCCACGCTTTTGTCGCCATAATTTACGCCTGACTAAAAAACTCGCAATACTTTTCCATCATATCTGACACGCCCACAAGGACGGTCCATCCATTTTTCCAATGCGCGGGTCAACCCGCTTTACGCACCTTGGTTTCGTCCTTGGCAAGCTGAAACGGCATACCCAGCATTTTCAGCAGCGCAAAACCCGCCTTATCATCCTTCGCGCTGGTCACAATGGTAATGGCCAACCCCTGATGAAAGGTAATCCGATCCGTCTGAACTTCCGGGAATACCGTCTGTTCCGTGAGACCGAGATTATAATTGCCGCGACCGTCAAACGCATTGGCCCGCAAACCGCGGAAATCCTTCACGCGGGGTATCGCCAGCGTGATCAACCGATCCATAAATTCCCACATCCGCTGCCCGCGGAGCGTCACCTTGGCTCCAATTTCCATACCCTGCCGCAGCTTGAAATTCGAGACGCTCTTGCGGGCCAGGCATACCACCGCCTTTTGCCCCGCAATTTGCGTTAATTCCTTGACCGCCGCTTCGAGCCGTGGCTTTTCGGTAATCGCCTTGCCCAATCCCGCGCTGATCACGACTTTCGTGATTCGTGGAATCGCCATGCGGTTCTTGATTCCAAGTTCTTTCGCGAGCGCCGGGGCGATTTCCGCGTCATATTTTTTCAATAGCCGTGCCGTGTATCCCGCCGGAAACGCCTGGGCCACGCCGGTCTCAATGACTTCTTCGTGCTTTTCCGCCGCGCCGGCGGCCTTTTCCGCCTTCTTGGCCGCCTTGGCGGCCTTGGAGGCTTCAATCTGCTCCGCCGTCGGAGCGGATTTGACTTTCTTTTCTTTTTCTTCTTTGGCCATTTTACTTACCTCAGTATTTCCTTATTTGCGCCGCCCGCGGCTTAAGCCCGTCCGACAGTTCCCAAATCCGAGCCGGTCTTTACGGCTACGCGATGCTTCTGCCCGTCGCGCACTTCAAACCGCACCCGACACCCCTTATTGGTGGCTGGATCAATCGGCTGCACTTTCCCCATGGGTAATGGAGCCGGCTTCTGTATGCGACCGCCGCGCCGATTCTTCTCCGACCGGTGGATGTGCTTCCACTTGACGTTGATACCCTCAACAAGCACCTGATCCTTATCCGCATATACCGCCAGCACCTTGCCGGTTTTACCGCGATCCGCGCCGGAGCGAATGATCACCATATCATCTTTGCGTATTCGTGCTGCCATAATTCAGACCATCCTTCAGCGGCATTCTCTGCCGAATCAAACAACTTCGCTGGCCAGCGATACAATCTTCATAAAGTTCTTTTCCCGCAACTCGCGGGCGACCGCGCCAAATATGCGCGTGCCACGCGGGGCGCTGTCGTTATCCACGATGACCGCCGCGTTGCGGTCAAACCGCACATAACTTCCATCCGATCGCCGGATCGGCTGACTGGTCCGCACAATGACGGCCTTGGCCACTTCGCCCTTCTTCACGTCGCCGTTGGGCATCGCCTTCTTCACGGCCACCACAATCAGATCGCCGACATTGGCGGTCTTGCGTGTAAATTTGCCGCGCGCCGTGGAACCACCGAGCACCTTAATGCACATGACCTGCTTGGCACCTGTGTTATCCGCCACGTCAAGTCTTGTCTGTTGTTGAATCATCGTTGCACCAGCCTAACCACCCGCACCGTGTTTCTTCCGGTACGGTTGGATTCCTAAAAAAACTCTTATACCGTACCAGCCGTACCAGCCGTACCAGCCGTACCGGCCTGACCCGCTGTGACCGAAGCATCGGTCTGTTCCTTACGCTTCTCAAACATCTGCGACGCCTCACCCTTCACCGCCGAAAGATCAATCTGCGGCCCGCGCGTTACGATGCGCACCAACCGGTACGATTTGGTCTTGCTGTGCGGCCGACACGCCATCACTTCCACATGATCGCCGACATGGCTTTCATTGTTCTCATCATGCACATGCAACACCGTCTTACGCTTGATGTACTTGTTGTACTTCGCATGCCGCGAAAGGTATTCAAAAACCACCTTGCGGGTCTTGTTCACCTGATCACCGGTCACCATGCCGACAATTCTCGGTCGAAGGCTGCGGGCGGACTTTTGAGTTGCATCTGTTTGAGTCGTCATATCATTTCCTGCTGACAAAATCATGAGTTAACTGCCTGTCCCTGATTGCTCCGCTCCCGCACCAAGGTCACGATGCGTGCGATTTCCCTGCGATTCTTCTTCGCCAGCGACGTATCCTTGAGCACATTGTTCACACGCTGCACGCGCAGATCGTAAAGATTCCGCCGCAGTTCAGCCTCCCGGGCTTTCAACTGCGTGCCATCAAGCTTCCGCAGCTCGTCAAGCATCTGTTTTCGTTTGGTCGCCATGAATCACCTTTACCTGTCCGCTTTACAGTTACATTGTGTGCCGACGCTGCACAAACCGGGTACGTACCGGCATCTTGCAGGCCACACGAGAAAACGCCCGGCGGGCGACGGTTTCATCCACCCCCGCGATTTCAAACATCACGGTTCCAGGCTTTACTTCCGCGGCCCAGAATTCCGGCTCGCCCTTGCCCGTTCCCATACGGGTTTCCAGCGGCTTTTTCGAGAAACTCTTGTGCGGAAATATCCGGATATACACCCGGCCTTCACGCGCCAGATAATGGCTGCACGCCATACGACCGGCTTCAATCTGACGCCCCGTAATGCGCCCCGGCTCCAGGGATTGCAGGGCGTATTCGCCAAAGCTCACCTTGTTGCCGCGCGTGGCATTGCCCCGCATTACGCCGCGCTGTTGTTTGCGCCACTTTACCCGTGCCGGCATCATTGCCATGCTTGAATCTCCTAATACCCGCATTCAAATGAACGCGGGTTCAACATCAACCTGTCCGCATCAACGACGCCGTGGACGCCGCGGGGCACGACCCGCTCCCGCCGCTTCAACGGCAGCATCCAGATCGGCATACAAGCCCCGATAAATCCACACCTTGATGCCAATGACACCGTAAGGCGTTTCACAATGCACCAGCCCGTAGGAAATACTCGCCTGCAGCGTATGCAGCGGAATGCTTCCCACAATATGCTTTTCCACCCGGGCGATTTCCGCTCCGCCGATACGCCCCGATACCTGAATCTTGATTCCCAGGGCACCGGCGTTCATCGCTCCTTCGGCCTTCTGTTTGAGGACCCGCCGGAATGATGCCCGCTTTTTAAGTTGTTCCGCGATTCCTTCCGCCACCAGTTTGGCATCCCGATCCGGGTTGCCGATTTCCGCGATCTCAACTTTTACTTTACGCCGCGTCAATTCCTCCAACGCATCCCGCAACTTATCCACTTCCGCGCCTTTTGGCCCGATGACCACACCGGGACGCGCTGTGTGCAGAATGACCTTCAATTCTTCCCGCGTGCGTTCAATTTCCGTCCGCGCCACCGCCGCATAAGGCGGTTTACGGTTCAGTCTTTCATCCACAAAATCACGAATCTTCTGGTCTTCCACCAGCAACTCGCCGTAGAGCTTCTTGGGTGCAAACCACCGGCTGGACCAGCCTTCGGTTATCCCCGTGCGAAACCCAATTGGATTGATTTTCTGACCCATGTTTACCTCTTCACTGCCGGCCGCGTTTCACACACGTTCCGGATTCAGTATTTCCGCCCGGTCTTACCTCGACCAGGCCATGTCACGCTTTTATGCCGCCGTCGCCTTCACAGCCCGCGGTTTCCTTTTACTATTCTTCCGCTCCTGGGCCTCTTGAGCCCGATCCTCAGCACCGGGGGCCACACCAACGGTGATGTGGCACGTACGCTTCAAAATCCGGTAGCTCTTCCCGCGATCCTTGGGCATCATCCGCTTGATGATCGTCCCCGCATCACAGAAGGATTCTGAAACGAATAAATCATTCACATCAGCATTCTGTTCATCGGCGCTGGCCACGGCTGATCGCAACACCTTCCCCACCATCACCGCCGCCCGCTTCTTGGAGAACTTCAAAAGATCAAAGGCCTCATCCACGGGCTTGCCACGAATAAGATCCGCCACCAGTCGCGCTTTTCTGGGCGCGATCTTGGCGAAACGCCACACTGATATATAGTTTGCCATATCCATATCCTCTTTGCTTTGCCATTCCACCCGGCGGCGCGTGATGCCGGACGGTCATTGGGCCTTCATGCCGATATCAAGCGGCCGCTTCTTCCTTTTTGACCATGCTGTGCCCCTTGAATACGCGGGTGGGGGCAAATTCCCCGAGCTTGTGACCCACCATGTCTTCCGTCACAAACACGCGCACATGCGTCTTGCCGTTATGCACCATAAAGGTGTGCCCGACAAAATCCGGAACGATCGTGCTGGCCCGTGACCAGGTCTTGATCGTATCCTTCGCGTTCCGCTCATTGAGCCGGTTGACCTTCTCCAGAAGGTGATACGCCACAAACGGACCTTTTTTTGAGCTTCGACTCATGAATTCCTCGCTCTTATCGAGCTACTTTCATCCAGCCGGGTCGCTTCAGCGCCCGGCTCTGAAAACCTTTGCGCACCTTAACGTCTACGCAATACCGACTCACCATACCGCACCGTCATACGACGACGCATAATTTTGCTTGACGAGTTCTTCCTTGGATTGCGGGTCTTCCCGCCCTTGGCCGGAACTCCCCATTTGCTCACCGGATGGCGTCCACCGCCGGACCGCCCTTCACCACCACCCAACGGGTGGCTCACCGGGTTCTGCGCCACGCCGCGCACCGTCGGACGAATCCCCCGATACCGCATTCTCCCCGCTTTGCCCCACCGAATGTTGAACCAGTCCGCATTGCCGATCTGCCCGATGGTCGCCCGACATTTCCAGTTGATCTGCCGCACTTCACCCGATGGCAGTTGAATCGTGGCGGTACCCGCATCCTTACCGATCAGCCGCGCCACGCCACCGGCGCTGCGAACAATCCGGCCACCCTGGCCGGGCGTCATTTCAATGTTATGAATTTCAATACCCACCGGGACAATTTCCAGCGGCATCGCGTTGCCGGGAGTTTTTTCAATGTCTGGCCGGATTCCGCTTTCAATGGCGTCGCCGACCTTTATTCCCTGCGGTGCCAGAATGTACCGCTTCTCGCCATCCGTGTATTGCAGCAATGCAATAAACGAACTGCGATTCGGATCATACTCAATGGATTCCACTTTGGCGGAAATACCGTCTTTATTTCGTTTGAAGTCGATCCGCCTGTAAAGCTGCTTATGCCCGCCCCCAATGTGCCGACACGTAATCCAGCCCCGATGATTGCGCCCGCCGGTTTTCACCTTGGGTTCCGTGAGCGATTTCTCCGGCTCATTGCGCGTCAACTCGGTAAACGCGTTGACCGAACTGAATCGCCGACCCGCGGATGTTGGTTTGTAAACTTTAATTGGCATGTTTCACTCACTGATCCACGCCGCCCTCACGGGCGGCATAATTTTCTGATCCATCCGGTTACGCTTCAATACACTTCAATCTTCTCATCATGGTGTACTTTAACAATCGCTTTTTTCCATGTCGGCGTGGTTTTCTCGCCGGTTTTGGTACGCTTCGGCTTGCCCGCCACCACCACCGTCCGCACCGCTTCAACATGCACATGATAAAGCGATTCAATGGCCTTTTTGATCAAGCCCTTATCCGCCCGGTCATCCACCTCAAATGTATAACTGTTGCGGGCGGTGCCGAAGTGGGCGGTTTTTTCCGTTACCACCGGCCTGCGGACGACTTCTGTTAATTCCAGTTCCATGATTTACTTCCCGTTTCTTTCACATCACTTCGGACCATCGCCAGGCCGGTGTTAAGAAGCCTTTATTTCCGGTTTCGCCGCATTCAATACACCCTCCAGCGCGTCGCGTGTCATCAGCAATGTCCGCGATTGAAGAATGTCATACGCATTAAGCTCCGCCGCCGGTTTAATGGTCGCCGTCGGAATATTCCGTGTTGATCTCAGTAAATTCTGATCCACGCCCACCGGTGCGATCAAGACGGTACGATCCACCCGCAGCGCCTTGAGCACGTTGGTCATTTCTTTGGTTTTGCAGGTTGGAAAATTGATTTGATCGAGGATTTTGAGCGTGTTGGATTGAATCTTGGCGAGAATGGCGTTATTGCGGGCCAGACGACGTTGTTGAATCGGCATCGACTGCCGAAACTCCCGCGGCTTTTTGCCGAACGCCATGCCGCCGCCTTTCATTACGTTCGTCCGCAGATTACCGCGCCGTGCGTTGCCCGTATGCTTCTGGGCATACAGTTTTTTCGTGGAGCCTTCCACTTCGCCGCGATCCTTGGTTGCAACGGTTCCCTGCCGCTGGTTGGCGTGATACATCACCACGGCCTGCTTGAGCAATGCCGGGCGGACCTGACCGCCCAACAGCGCTTCATCCAGCGCAAACTTTGCCACTTCCTGGCCTGTCTGGTTATATATGGGCAATTCAATCATGAGCCATCACCTGATTTTTCCGGGCCTTGGCTTTTACACCGGCCCGTTTTGTTCACATAAGTCTTAAACAGCCACCGGAATTTTCTTGGTCTTCGCCTGACGCACAAATACCAGGCCGCCATTGGCCCCCGGCACCGCGCCTTTAATCAGCAGAAGATGCTTTTCCTTGTCCACACCCACCAACGCCAGATTGCGGGCCGTCACCTGCTCCACACCCATCTGACCCGCCATCTTCTTGCCCTTCTTGATGCCGCGGCCATGACCACGCGGGGCCTGACCACCGCCGATGCCGCCCGGCGATCGGTGCTTACGCTCCGTACCGTGCGACGCGCACTGCCCGCCGAAGTTCCAGCGCTTCATGACGCCCTGAAATCCCTTGCCCTTGCTGGTGCCCACCACATCCACCCATTTGATGGCGTCAAATGTGGACACGTCCAGTGTGGCTCCCGCCGCCACCGTCGGCTTCTCCGTCAGACGCACTTCCCGGAAGAACCGCTTGGCCGATGTCTGCCCGGTCTTCTTGCAGTGCCCGACAATCGGCTTGGTGCTCCGCCGATCTTTAATGTCTTCAAACCCAAGCTGAACGGCGTTGTAGCCATCCTTGCCTTCTTCGGTTTTCACCTGGGTCACCACGCACGGACCGGCCTGAACCACCGTAATTGGAATGATGGTTCCAGCCGCGTCGTAGACCTGCGTCATGCCGACCTTGCGGCCAAGCAATGCAGCCAATAAATTATTGTTACCATTATCGCTCATGGCATACCTCTGCCGTCGTTACGCTCATCTGGGAACCCGTTGTCCGTATGCGAATACGGTGTCAGGTTCTCCCGGATATCCCGTCCAGTCGCACCGCGACGCTTTCACACGTCCCGATAACACCGGCTCTGCGAGGCAAGACCCGTGAACGTTCTACAAGAACATTGCAACCGGCTTGCCCGAGATCACTCAGGTGGCGATGAACGACGGAATTTAACCGTTCATGCCGCGTGAAACCAAATCTCCGATGGAAATCCGGTTTACGCCTTGATCTTCACAAACACACCCGCCGGAACCACCAGCCTGTTCAAGGCCTCAATGGTCCGCGGAGTGGGTTCCATAATCTCTATAATCCGCTTATGGGTGCGGATTTCAAACTGCTCCCGGCTCTTCTTGTCAATATGGGGAGAGCGGAGAACCGTAAATTTCTCAATGCGCGTCGGCAACGGGATCGGGCCGAACACTTTGGCGCTCGTCCGCTTGGCATGATCCACGATCTCCTTGGCCGAGGAATCCAACGCCCGATGATCGTAGGCTTCCATACGGATGCGAATTCTTTCATGTGGCGCTGTTGCTGCTGCTGACATAGCTGAACTACCCGTTATACCCGCGTTATTTTTATTTCAATCCAACCGGCGAACTACACGTCCGCCAAGCTGTTTCACCCGCCACCGCCAACTGGATTTAACCCATTGGTTCAGAAGCAAGATTGGGTAGTATACCCAATCCAGTTTTCCTGTCAATTCATTTCAAATCATTTTTGCAGATTATTGTTGACTTGTAAAAACGCCTGTGACTATCTCCGTCCAAGGGTACGGGCGGGTAAAAACGAGCAAGTTATCACAAATTTTGCGGTTAATCCCGTCGTCGTCGCCGCAGCGACAAAGTTGTTCGTTGTCGCTACTCGTTACTCATTGTTCGTTGAAACTGGCCTCCGTTACCTCGTGGTAAATATGGTCGTCGCATCGCGCAAATACTTTTTTAGTCGCGTTTTGGTATTTCCGCGTTTTCCGCGACTCCGCGTGAAGGTTTTGTTGCGGCGCAGCCGCGCCGGGATAATAATCCTGTGCCGTTTTTCTCCGAGTGCATGAATGGCGATGTATTACCATGGGGGCATCATGAAGGTGCCATGAGGGCGCTATTCAGGTGGTCAGGATACGAATGTTTACTGGTAGAAGTTCATCGCGCCGGACCAGGTGTAGCCGATTTGCATCTGCTTGAGATTTTTCCAGCTTACTGAGCCATCATTATACAGGCTGTTGCCGCCATCGGGCTGGCCGGTGCCGGAGACCATGTGATTCGATGCGGGGAGCGGGCCGGGCCAGGTCCAGTTGCCGACCCAGTTGGCCGTCAGATCGCCGGCGAGAATGCTCTCCCCGGCATCCGTGGGCTGCTGTGTAAATACATCCGTGTAATTTCCCGGGACCTGTTTAAGTTGATAATAGTAACAATAATCGTAATCAATGTTCGTCCAATTAATCGGCGCGCCGGTGTTGACCAGCGCGGGCAGATATGCGCCGACCGCAGCGATGTTGGGGCCGTAATATCCCGGTTGAGGGCAATAAAACATCGTAGGCACCGGGATTATTCCGGTGATGTACAACAGGCCCAGGCCCGCCGGTTGCGCTTGGCCCGTCTGTGCACTTACACCATTGATCATACCGCGGAACGGCAACTCCGAACCGGTGTTCGCATTATACGCATTGCACGGATATTGATTCTGATTATTCCCGGCATAAATTTGTATCGCCTGCCCGATGCCCCTGAGATTCGCTGAGCACTGCGTGCGTTGGGCAAGAATCCGTGCCTGGCCAAGCGCCGGCAGGAGCAATGAGATCAATACCACGATGATCGTAATAACCACCAGCATTTCGATCATGGTAAAACCGTGGTGTTTTGTCTTGACCTTGTTGCGCAACATGTTCAAGCGGCCTCCGGAACTCCGCAGGGGCGGAAAAATGCCCTCGTACGCCTACGGCTGTACGAACGACAAACAGTGACCTCAATTCAAATACTCGCCACACTTAATGAAAGGACGCATGGCGAAAATTAATGCCTGATCGATCTGATTCTCTCAGGTTATGCGATTACTTATCGGCGGAAAATGCCATGCTTATTGAACTTTTACGCACATAACAGACAATGATTCCAGTAGCTCCTATAAAACCCACACGCATTGCGCGATTTCCGCCGTTATTAATCAGGGCGCCTTGAGGCTCCGGCGCACAATGGTTAACTTCCGAATTAGCGGCTAATCCCGCGCATCGGGCTCGGTCGCCATCGCCGCCGGATCATACCGCTGCGCTATGGGCATTCTCCGGCCATAACCGAAAGCGCGCGAGGTAACTTTTAATCCCGGCGGCATTTGCTTGCGCTTATATTCATTGAGATCCACCAGTCGGGCCACGCGTAAGACTGTATCTTTATCAAAACCTGCCGCGATGATTTCCCAGACGGATTTTTCTTCTTCCACATACTGGTGCAAAATCGCATCCAGGATAGGATACGCCGGCAAACTGTCCTGATCGGTTTGATTGGGGCGCAATTCCGCGCTGGGCGGTTTGGTCAGAGAGCCTTCCGGAATCGGCGGCACGGTACCGCTCTTTTGGCACTGCGCATTGATATATCGCGCCAACTCATAAACCATCATTTTGGGCACATCGCTGATGACCGCCAGCCCACCGCACATATCACCGTACAGTGTGCAATATCCGGTGGCTACTTCACTTTTGTTGCCGGTGGTCAACAACAGATGGCCAAACTTGTTGGATAGCGCCATGAGTAGATTACCACGAATGCGCGCCTGTAAATTTTCCTCGGCCAGTCCGGGCGCGACATTCTGAAACAACGGCTGCAGAGCTGATTCCATGGCATGATGCGCCGTTTCAATGGGTAAAACGTGAAAATGAATGCCAAGTGTCCGCGCCAGCTGGCGCGCATCGCTCAAGCTGTGCTCGGAGCTATAACGCGATGGCAGCGCCACGCCGGTGACATTTTCCTTCCCCAGAGCTTCGGTAGCCAGCGCCGCCACCACGGCGGAATCAATACCGCCCGAAAGCCCCAGTACCGCGGTTTTGAAGCCGCATTTATGTGCGTAATCGCGCACGCCCAATACCAGCGCCGCATGAACGGATGCGATCCCGTTGCGGGGTGGCCGGCAATCCATTTTCACCGGGCCGGGCAAATCAAAGACCACCAGGTCTTCTTCAAAATCCCGCCCCTGCGCCAGTAGATTGCCCGCCGCGTCAAAGGCCATCGAACAGCCGTCAAAAATCAACTCATCATTGGCTCCCACCTGATTCACATAAACAATCGGCATGTTCCAGCGCCGGGCCTGATGGCTGATGAGCTTACGCCGAAAATCATTTTTGCCCAGTGTAAAAGGTGATGCGCTGATATTTACCAGTATATTGGCACCCGCTTTGGCCAGCGCTTCCACCGGATTAAAGTGATACAACTGCCGACCGATCATCTGCTCATCATTCCATAAATCCTCACAGATTGACAAGCCGATGCGATGCGGCCCATGCATAAAGGTTTCTGTTTTGGGGCCAGGTTCAAAGTACCGGCTTTCATCAAAGACATCATACGTGGGCAGCAGGCTTTTGATGCCGCAATGCAGCAGCGCTCCGTCCCGCAGCACGGCTACGGCATTGTAGAGCATGCGTCCCGGCGGACGGCTATTTTGCCGGGCATATCCCACCAACGTGGTAATTCCCCGGCTGTGCTCCGCGATGCGCGCTATCGCCTCCTCCATTTGCCTTAATACGCTGGGTTTAAGGAGCAAATCCCGCGGCGGATAGCCAATGACGGATAACTCCGGCGTGACCAGCAGTTCCACCCCTTGTTCGACAGCGCGCGTGATGACGGCGTTAATGCGGCGCGTGTTGCCGTCAATATCGCCAACGGTGGGATTGAGCTGGGCCATGGCAATGCGCATGAATCGCGATCCTTTCCAACACTGCTTACTCTATTCTATTGCAGTTGCGCGAAGGTTGCATGGCGCGGCACGAAAAAATCAGCGCTGACACCCCACGATTTTGGCGCATGAGTTGCATTTCCGCGGAAAACGCGCGGTGCAAGCACACGCGGCTAAGAAAGGATTTGAGATTTCAAATTTTAGATCGTGCAACGGGATGGGTTGTTCCGGTAAGCTGGTACGGATTAATTACCACGCCCATCAGCGCGCGGCCTTTACGGCTACGCGCTCCGCTGACGCTTCGGATTTCGCCGCCGGTTTAACATCGCGAATGTCCGGCTTGGGCGTGGCCGATGCGGCGGCGGGCTTATCTGCCAGCGGCGGCACCAGGCGTTTGGCCAGGATTTTCTCACGAATTTCCGCGGCGGCGTCGCGATTGTCTTTGAGGAATTGCCGCGCCTGCTCGCGGCCCTGCCCCATGCGCGCGGGGCCATAACTGAACCAGGCCCCGCTTTTTTCAATGATGTTGTCCGCCACGGCGATGTCCAGCAGATCGCCTTCATAGCTGATGCCGCTGTCAAAGAGAATGTCAAATTCCGCCTCACGGAACGGCGGAGCAATTTTATTTTTCACCACTTTGGCCCGCACATGGTTGCCGATGGCGACTTCCCCCTCTTTAATGGTATTCATGCGCCGGATATCAATACGCACGGAACTGTAGAATTTCAAGGCCCTTCCACCGGTGGTGGTTTCCGGATTGCCGAACATCACGCCGATTTTTTCACGAATCTGATTGATGAAAATCACCAGCGTCTTGCTTTTGGAGACCGCACCCGTGAGTTTCCGCATGGCCTGGCTCATCAATCGTGCCTGCATACCCATGGAGGCATCGCCCATTTCCCCTTCGATTTCAGCTTTGGGAATCAATGCCGCCACCGAATCCACCACAATCACATCCACCGCGTTGGAGCGTACCAGCAGTTCTACAATTTCCAGCGCCTGTTCGCCCGTATCGGGCTGGCTGACCAGCAATTCCCGCAGGCTTACTCCCAGCCGCTTGGCCCAGGTGGGATCCAGCGCGTGCTCCGCATCCACAAACGCGGCCACACCACCGAGTTTCTGGGCCTCACCGATGACGTGCAAACAAAGAGTGGTTTTGCCGGAAGACTCCGGACCGAATACTTCCACGATTCTGCCGCGCGGGATTCCCTTGCCGCCCAGCGCAATATCCAGCCCCAATGACCCGGTCGGAATGCCTTCAATGGCCAGCATATTGACGCCGTCCATTTTCATAATGGCACCCTTGCCGAAGTTTTTTTCAATTTGCGATAACGCCCGCTCCAGAGCCTGGTCGCGTGCCGTGGAAGCCGCCGCATCTTTCGACATGATCATCTCGCTGTAAAAATCCAACTCCAAGCCTCCGCAACCAAGCGAAAGCATGACGATGATAATACCTAACTAACTGCGAACGTCAAGCGATTGAAATTTATACCGGTCGCGCGACAGCGGCAGTCCGTCCGGGCACGCAGTGGCGGCGGCCCGATTAGAGCAGGTGTGGGAACAACGAACAACAGGGCGCTGCGCTTAACGAGCAACGAGCAACAACTGAATTGTCACGTCCAGCGGTCTACTTTCTATTTTCTATTTTCAAGGTGCCGCTGCGGCGGCTGGAGCAGGAGATCAGGTGATAGTTGAGCAGTAGAGCACATAAGGCTGGAACTAAAGTGATGCTGTCGCAAGATGAGGCAATCTCTGCGGTCCAGTGCTCTGTCACGCGTAAATATTAGGATTGATTGCCACGGCTGTCGTGACGGATGATGTATGATCGGATATTCTATCACGCTGATGCACGAACCGCCGTGGTGGTGGGAGACGTGCGATCTTACTGATTGAAGGATTTTGGCGATGTCATTACTGGTTACCGGCTCCATCGGAATTGATTCTGTCACCACCCCGCACGGAACGCGGGAAAATATCATCGGCGGATCAGCCGTCTATTTTAGCTGGGCGGCGGCCAATTTTTCTAAAGTGCGCCTGGTGGCGGTGGTGGGGGAAGACTGCCCCCAATCCTTTGATAAAGCCTTTAAGCACCCCAACATTGATATTGCCGGACTCGAACGCCGCGCCGGAAGCAAAACGTTCCGTTGGAGCGGGCGCTACGACCCCACCATGAACGAGGCTACCACCACTGCGGTTGATCTCAATGTACTGTCGGAAAAAGCCCCGACAGTGCCGACCAAATTCACCGATTCAAAAATTGTTTTTCTGGCCGCCACCCATCCGGCATTACAGATGGAACTTCTCGCGCAAGTCCGGAAGCCACGACTGGTTGTCGCCGATACGCGCGATCTGTGGATCCGCCAATACAACAGGGAATTGATCGCCAGCCTGAAAAAAGTCGATGGTCTGGTGCTCAATGATCTGGAAGCACGGTTGATTACCGGGCAAGTCAACCTGGTGGCGGCGATCAGACAAATCCGCAAAATGCTCAAACCCTCCGGGCCGCGTATGGTGGTGCTCAAAAAAGGCGAGCATGGCTGCCTGACCGCGTATGCTGATACGCTCTTTGCCATGCCGGCGTATCCAACGGAGAAAGTCATTGATCCGACCGGTGCCGGCGACAGCTTTGCCGGCGGGATGCTCGGATATCTCGCGGGGTTGCCGCGATGGTCGCCCGCGGATGTCAAGCGGGCGGTGGCGGCGGGCACGGTGATGGCCAGCTTCACCATTCAGGGTTTTTCACTGGACGGGCTTAAAAAGGCCGATAAATCCGCAGTCACCACGCGTATAGCGGAATTCAGGAGAATGCTGACAGAGGGTCTGGAATGATCCGCCAGGTTCAAAATGGCAATTTTTGCACCATCTTGGCAGGTTGATGGCCTCGGAAATTTTGCGCCCCGTTGGTCAAAGAAACGTTTTTTTGTTGACCCGTATGCTCTTGCCGGTAAGATGGCGATCATTGGTATCGGGCGGTGATGCCGAAAAGAACGCCTCCGCGTTGAAATTGAACGCTGCAACGCGGGCGCGTCATGACCAGAGCGCATCGTTCTGAAGGGTGCGGACACCGCATACGGAGATTGGTGGAAGAAGAAATCGGACCGCTGATGAACCTGAAATCTTGGGATCGTGATGTTACGTCAATGAGGAGTTTCTGAATGAATCGCATGCAATGGCGGCTTATTTTTCTGGCGATCCTGTTGGGAATGCTACCGGGGCTGGTATCCGTCTCCCGAGCGGAAGCTCCAATTACCGGCGTGGAGGCCAAGAGCGCCGGCTTTGAGAAACTCTGGCAGTTGCCTGTGGGCATCAGCGGCTATCATTCAGATTCCGTTGCGCGTATCTCGCAATTGGGTGGCAATATCTATGTATTGACCCGACACGGTTATATGGTTGCCATCCGCGTCAAGTCGGGCACCATCCGCTGGACGATCAAGTTGCCGGCCAACGCGGACAGCCTGTCGAAGCCGGAAACATTCGCCAAGAATCAATTTATGATATTAACCGGCGGGCGGATGCTGATCGTCGATGAGCGGACCGGCACGGTGGTCAAAAGCGAAAGCCTGCACTTTCCCAACGGCAGTAATCCTTACTTGTACGGTGATAACATTTTCATCGGATCATTGCATGATCGCATGGTGGCGATGTCCGCCAACTGGCCGCCCCGGGAAGTCTGGTTTCAGCTTGATAGCGGTGATTCATTTACCGCCACTCCGGTGGCGGTTGCGGGGCAGCTTGTGTTCGCCAGCCGCCAGGGAACGATTTTTTCACGGAGCATCACCGACGGCACCGGCGGTTGGAAACGCCCCGTCGGCGGCCACATTCTGGCTTCTCCGGCAGTGGCTGGAACAACAGTCTATTTTCCCTGCACGGACCGCAATGTCTATGCCATCGACGCGATCACCGGCGTTTCCCCATGGATTACGCATCTTCCCGGCTCCCTGGTATTCACGCCGGTGATTATCGGGAAACATCTGCTGGTTCCATCCGGCGGTGTGGGGCTATTTTCCCTTTCCATGAAGACCGGACTGCGGCAATGGGGTCCGGTACCACAGGGCTTCCGCGTGGTTGGCCGAAAGGGCGACACAATTTACGTGGCCACAACGCATGGGAAAATTGTGCTTGTGAGCCTGGTCACCGGGCATGTGCTCGGTGCGATGACATATAATCTGCCATCGGTTTTCCTGCGCAACAGCAAAACACCCGTCATCATCATGGCGTCCATCTACGGTGATGTAGAAGCACTGAAGCCTTTGCCGAACCAATAATACCCCGAACCATAAAGCAAACCGCATGAATCCTGATCTTGTAGCCGTTCGCCGCGCCCTGATTTCCGTTTCCGACAAAACCGGCCTCATCGAATTGGCCGACATCCTAAGTCGGGAATTCCATATCGAACTGATCTCCACCGGCGGAACCGCACGCGCACTGGCTGCGGCGGGACTGCCCGTGAAGGATATTTCTCAAATCACCGGATTTCCGGAAATGATGGATGGAAGGGTTAAAACACTGCATCCCGCCGTGCATGGCGGCCTGCTGGCGGTACGCGACAATGATGAACATGTCGCCGCGATGCGCTCTCATCATATCGAGCCTATTGACCTGCTGATTGTCAATCTCTATCCGTTTGAACAAGTCACCGCCCGCGCGGATTGCACACTGGAACAGGCCATCGAAAATATCGACATCGGCGGCCCCGCGATGATCCGTTCCGCGGCGAAAAATCATCGCAGCGTCGCGGTGATCACCGATGCTTCACAATATGAAACGCTGATCCATCAGCTCCGCGGGCATGACGGTGCCACACAATTATCCTTCCGCAACATGCTTGCCGCCGCCGCTTTCGCCCGTACCGCCCGCTATGACGCCGCGATCAACACGTATCTCAACAGCCATTATTCAACCGCGGCGTCCGCCTCCCTGCCGCCGGTGCTGGCCCCGGTTTGGCATATTAAACAGACCTTGCGCTACGGTGAAAACCCACATCAGGCCGGAGCCTTGTACACCCCCACCGGCGAAGCTAAAGGGCTGGCCGGCGCTGAACAATTGCACGGCAAAGCTTTATCCTATCTGAATCTGCTGGATGCGGATGCCGCATTGGCCCTGGTGTCGGAATTTTCGCAACCTGCCGTGGCAATTCTTAAACACGCCAACCCCTGCGGTTGTGCCGTTGCGGATTCGCTGGCGGAGGCGTTTGACCTGGCATACGCCGGCGATCCCGTGGCCGCGTTTGGCGGCATCGTGGCATTTAATCGGAAGGTGGACCAGACAACCGCCGAAAAAATTGTGTCAGGCAAACGGTTTATTGAGGTGCTGCTGGCACCCGAATTCGATGAGGGCGCAATGAAGTTGCTACAACAGCGCTGGGCGGATTGCCGCGTGCTGCGTGTAGCCAGGCCGACCGTTGAATCGCTGACGCTGCGCACCATTTCGGGCGGTGTTCTGGCACAGCAGCCCGATACCGCCGGATTCGATCGCGCCAATGCCGGGGTGGTTTCCAGGCGGATACCGGATGCGGCGCAATGGGCGGATTTGGCCTTCGCCGCCGCAACCTGCAAACATGTGAAAAGCAATGCCATTACGGTGGTACGCAATGGACAACTGCTGGGGGCCGGGGCCGGACAGATGAGCCGCGTCATGAGTTGTCGGCTGGCGGTGGATCTGGCGCGCCAGAATGGCCATGGTGACAAGCTATCAGGCTCCGTTGCCGCTTCAGACGCTTTTTTTCCCTTTCCCGACGGTCCGGAGATACTCATCGCCGCGGGTGTCAAAGCGATCATCCAGCCGGGCGGATCCAAAAAAGATGACCTGACCATTGATCTCTGCAATCAGCATGACGTCGCATTGGTATTCACCGGCGTCCGCCATTTTCGGCATTGAAGCGACGGGGTGGCTGCGGCGACCGCCGCAGAGCAGGAGAACAGAGAGTTGAACAGTACAGCACATGTCACAACGAGCGACAACGCACAATGAAGTAATGAAAAATGAGTTATGAGAAAACGGGCAACGGGGAAACTGCGCTGCGGCTGTTGCAAATTATAATAAACTGTCATATTATGACAGTTTGGAGTAATTATGCAATACCTGACGGAAATTGCGATCACCAAAGCTCCACAGGGCATTTTCACCCGCACAGAATTATCCTGTTGGATTGACGGAACACCGGATCGACGCAGTGCCTTGCTGAAACGCGCTTTGGCCGCGGACGAGATTATCCGTATACACCGCGGGCTTTATCTCCTGGCCGAAAAATATCTTCGGCAAAAAATTGATCCGCTCAGCATCGCGCTGCGCCTTGACGGCCCCAGTTACATCAGTCTGGAGTCAGCATTATCCGAGCACGGCTGGATTCCTGAAGCGGTGCGCACCGTGACCAGTGTTACCGCTGGACGCACCAGGGAATATGCCACGCCCATCGACCATTTCAGCTTCGTACGCGTTCCACAGGAGCATCTATACACCCGGGTGCAGCGGCTGGTGGGCGAAGGCGGTGTGATGATGCTGGCCTCACCACTCAAGGCATTATGTGATTATGTCTATGTCCACAAGCGCAACTGGGATTCCGCGGCACCGGTCATTGAAAGCCTTCGCGTGGATGAATACTTATTGTCCCATCTGCATCGGAAAGAATTTGATGAACTTCTGGCGAACTATCACGGTGCCCGCGTGCGGAGGTTTCTTTTGGGGCTTAGAAAGGAATTAAAGCAATGAGCGTCGCGACCATTCAAGACCGACTGGAAGGTTACCGTTGCCGCTCCATGGTGGAAGAAGATCTTGCCCTGCGGCAGATCACACAAGAGGTGGTATTGGCGGCGCTGGGCCGTACGGATTATTTCCAGAAGACGGGGTTTCATGGTGGCACTTGTCTGCGGATATTTCACGGGCTTAATCGCTTTTCAGAAGACCTGGACTTCGCGCTTCTATCACCGAATAGTAACTTTCGCCTTCCGCCTTACCTTGATTCGCTCTCCAGCGAACTGCGCGCATGGGGATATCATCTGGAGATTGATGATCGGTCCAAGGCTGGACGCGCCGTACAGGCCGCATTTCTCAAAGATGACTCGCTTGGCAGCATGTTGCGGCTGGACTATCGTCCGGCCCGCGGGCACTTGCGCAAAATTCGAGTGAAACTTGAAGTTGATACCAATCCCCCCGCGGGAGCAACTTATGAAATAAAATATCTTGACTTTCCCTACCCGGCCGCCGTGCGCATCTTTGATTTGCCCAGCCTTTTTACCGGGAAACTTCATGCGCTGCTGTGCCGCGACTACCCGAAGGGGAGGGATTGGTACGACCTGATCTGGTATACGGCGCGCCGCACGGCCGTCAATTACACCTTGCTCAAGTCCGCGTTGAATCAATTCGGGCCTTGGCGCGGGGAGAACGCGGACCCTGACCGCAACTGGTGTGTTCAACAACTTCGCGCCCGTATTGAAGGAATGGACTGGAATGCGGTGCGTGCGGACGTCCGCCGCTTTGTTTCACACGAAGAATTGCCTTCTCTTGACGTCTGGAGTTCACAATTCTTTCAGTCACAAATCGATAAGTTGTCTTGACCGCTCGCGCCGAGCTGCACCAACAGCACGGCAGGATATTGACGGTGATCCGGGGTATCGTGTTTGTGGCACAATAAAACCATACCCGCATAAAGTGTCACGCACTCTGACCAATCGGCAGGGGTGTAACTCCTATTGTTGGCGATCAGGCGGCGCGTTGCGTCCAATAGTCTTCCACCAAACCTGCATAATCCAAACAACGCAGTGCGGTCATATGTTCCGCCCTCTCAACGCGCCAGCGGCAGGA
>JAKBAC010000099.1 GCA_021809365.1 Planctomycetota bacterium
TTAAGATCTTCTTTGTGATTTCGTATGTTAATTCCATCGCCATGAGAGTCAAGGCCACGAAAATATTTTCGTGGCCTGGCTGATCAGGTGAGGCGGTGCCGGGTTGCACAACGCGCTGGCCTGATGCCTGCGGCTAAACCGGGAAGTTCGCGGTTGGGGCTGATGCCCGGATTTATGGCCATGCTCTGTCCACTTCATGCTGCCCCTTTGCGCTTGCCCCCGGCCCCGGTCACGTCTATAACATTCGCTGTGGAATTTCGGTGCGGAAATTGCCGAGGCAATAATCGCCCCGTTTGGCAGGCCGGGCAACGGAGGAGGTGCCTCTGGATGATAATCCATTCGCGCGGACTGCGGCTTCTGGTAACTGAACGTAGAAAAAGGAAACGCAATTCATGGCTCCATCGCTTCTCTATGACTTAACGGGACTTGATCTGCATAAAGAGGAATTCTCGCTGGAGGATATTCGCCAAATCAATCCGCAG
This sequence comes from Planctomycetota bacterium, assembly GCA_021809365.1. Next base: position 483 of record JAKBAC010000099.1, read on the forward strand.
CGCTTTGAGATGGAACAGCTCTCCGCCATTATTCATATTGATTACCCCGCTAAAAGCGTCGTCGGGGTGAAGCACATTACCGAGAATGAATTCTGGGCCAGAGGGCACATTCCCGGCCGCCCCCTGATGCCGGGCGTCATGATGGTGGAGGCGGCAGCACAACTTTGCGCATTTATGGCAAAAAAAATCATCCCGGAAATTCACTTCATGGGCTTTGCCAAGGCGGATAATGTGCGCTTCCGTGGAACCGTTGTGCCTCCGGCATCACTTTATCTGATCGCGCAGGCCGCGGACATTTCCCGCCGCCGGATTATTGCCAACTGCCAGGGAATCTGCAACGGAACGCTCGTTTTTGAAGCGGTTATCACCGGCATGCCGGTATGACGGAGTGTGGCGATATTTCCGTGCACCGATGGCGGCGGCAAGATACTAGAGACAGCCGCCTATTAATGGGGAGTCGGCACGGTGCTGTACCCTTGCGGATCAGGTTGTTGTATCTTTTCGTGGCCTGCCGGTTTGCGTGGCACGGCGATCATCATTGACGAAAAAAAGACCACTTGACGGCTATTTCCACGCTGGGTAACGTGGTGGGGTACATCGGGGATGACAATGCGAGCGGTTCGAGGCATAAAGAACAATGTCCCACTATCCGGTCCGGGTGTCAAACAACAGGCGACTGCCCATAGATTCGATCAATCCATTGATGCGGCTGGAAACGTCAATTACGTGGGTCTAACCAAGGACATCGAGCGGCGAGCCGCGGAGCAGCCTGGACAAAAAGGGATTCAAATCCAGGCGATTTCCGGGGTTGGCAAATTTATCCCGTGCCGATGCCCAAGCAGTCGAGCAAGCATTAGATAGAAGACCACGGTCCGGGGAAAAATGGTGGTACGCTGCTTAATAAAATCAACTGTATCGCGTCGACCAACGCGATTTATACCCGAGCACTTCAGAGGGCGTCCCAGATATTATGCGCGATAAAATGTCCAAGGTAGCGAAAGGTGAGCGATGAAAATTAGATTTGGAGACATTGTTGAGATCGAGACGGGCAAGGGGCTGGCTTATGCGATGTATACTCACAACCATGAGCGACCACCAAAATTTGGTGCCGTGATTTGTGTCTTTGATTGTCTTTACAAATCACGGCCGGGCAATATCGTGGAAATCCGCAAGTTCTCCGCAAGATTTGCCACGTTCTTTCCTCTGCAAGCTGCGGTCGATAGGAGGATTGTCGAGGTCGTTGGAAATCTGCCGATTCCGGAGGCGTTAAGGCCTTTTCCACTTTTTCGGGATGGTGTTGCAGACCCAAAGACGAAAAAGGTGGCAAGCTGGTGGTTATGGGATGGCGAAAAAGAGTGGCAAATTGGGGCGTTAACCCCTGACCAGCGCAAGTTGCCCATTCGGAGTGTCTGGAACGATTCGATTTTGATCGAACGCATTGAGGAGGGGTGGCGTCCTGAAAATGATCCAAGATAGGGGCAGCTAAATTGTGGCCCGGCCAAGTGCGCAGGAACCGATTATAATGACGAGAATATGGGGCGTAGACAATGGCCCTAGCGGCCGAAACAATCTTGAATCGCAATTCCGGCGGCATCGCACCTCGTCGCAGGCGTTCTCTATGCCGCTCGGTGATCTGTGGCTGATCGTCCCGTAGATGACGCTACGTCGTTATGCCGTGATGATCGCCAATTCAGATTTCCCCTCCGCTCGCCTCCCCTACCTCGTGGTTCAAAAACGTTGTGTCGTCGTGGCTTTGTGGTAAATACCGTCGTGGTCGTCGTAACCCCGCGTCGCTCCTTGTCCAACCTCTGTGGCCTCTGCCACCTCTGTGTGGCTACTCGTCGTTCCGTCCGTGAGTCGTGGTGAAAGGCTCGTCTCCTGAAAACTGAAAACTGAAAACATTACCGGCCCCTAGATTCCGTCACGGGCGTCTTGGCTATGGTTGCGGCTTTATGGCATAATTTGCGTCGATGTGCTGTTAGCCATTGGAGTCCAACATGCAGATCTTCAGAACCAGTCGACTCAACGCCACCGCCGGCGCGGGTGTTTTTGTTGATCGACTTGAACCGATACTCAAGCGGGCCGTTGAGCCGGTATCGCCCGAATCGGTGGCTGTTTGGGATGTCCGGCAGCTTGCGGATGGAAGGAATTTATATCATCTGTGCCTCCATGATGCCTGGTCGCATGTCCATCAGCACTTTTCGGCCGAGGAAATCTCTCCTGATATGCCGATTGATCGGCTTGTGTTTGAAAAGTTGGCGCTGTTTCTCAGCAGCGCGCGGCGGGTGAGTTTTCGCATGCGCGAGGGAACTTTTGGTACGGAGACCATGGCGAACTTGCGTTCGGCTCTCAATGCAATTCCGGGTATCGGGCATAAGGGGCTGAAGATTCAGAATCGGTGTGAAATTGTCCCGTGCAATGATTTTCTGCCCGCCACCGCCATGCGGCTGACGGATTTCTCACTGGAAGTTGAGGCATCCGCCGCCGATGCAGTGGCGCATGCCCTTGAAAACACGGGGTTTCAGGTGGAAAGCCGATCGGTTTTGCGGAGTTGACGGAAAAGCCGCGGCACGAAGTAGTTTGGAATTCGCCCCGCAGTTTGTTAGCATATTAAGCGTATTGAATGGAGTGACACGCACCATGAGCGACTGGCAGGAAGCGGAGCAACGCGTTGAGCGTGCTCATGAGCTTTATGAGCGCGGGCGGTGGGAGGAGGCACTCTCGGAGCTTCGGCAGGCGATTGCGATTAATCCCGATAACGGTGCCTGGTACTTTAATCTCGGCCTGACGCTGGACATGATGGACCGCTATGATGAAGCCCTGGCGGCCTATCAGCAGGCGGTAGAACTCGAACCGCAGGATATTGAATCGCTTACCGCCGCCGGTACCGATTGCACACGCGTCGGCAAATATCAGAAAGCCATCGAATTTTTTCAGCGTGTGGAGCGTATTGATCCATCGGTGGAAGCCTGCTATTGCAATCGCATTGCCGCATACAGCGAGCTGGGCGATTTTGACCGGGCGGAGGAGATGTTTTATCTCGCCCGTCAATACCGTGAAAAGTGTCCACTCTGTTTCTATAACATGGGCCTGGCGCTCTTTGGCCGCGGTCAATATGACCGCGCTCTATGGTGCTGGCAGCAGGTACTGGAACTGGAACCCGATTACCCGCAGGTCCATGCGCGTATCGCGGATGTATTCTGGGCCAAAAGTCGGCTGCCCGAAGCGCGCACGCACCTCTTTGAGGAATTGCGGTCGGATCCCGGTAATCTCGATACCCTCCTGGACCTCGGCGAGTTGCTCATGGAAATGGGGCAGGACAATCCGGCGGCGGAAAAGTTCCGGCAGGTGCTGGACCTGGATCCGGAGGACTGCACAGCGCATTATCAGCTTGGCGTGCTGGCGCAAAAAGAGGGTGATTCCCGCCTGGCGCTGGAGCGTTTCAAATTTGTACTGCGCCATGACCGGCATTTTATCGGCGCACATCTGCAAATTGCCAAGGTGTATCACCGCCAGACTAACCGCGCGGAATCGCTGTATCATGCCAATTCCGAAATGGCACAGCCCGAACTTGATGACGCCACATTGCTGGAATTGGGAAATCTATTTATGGATATGTCCCAATACGACTCGGCTCAGTCCGCGATGCGCCGCTTGGTGGAGCAATGCCCGCATGATGCCAACGCCCGCCACGGTCTGGCCGTCGCGTTGCTTCTGGGCAATCGCCTGGATGATGGAATTGAACAATGCAAACAGGCACTGAAAATTCAGCCCAAACATAACGCGGCGATGTTTAATCTGGCATTGGCGTATATGTCCAGGCATGATTTCGCGCGGGCCCGCTATTGGCTTCAGGAAGCTCTGGATATTGCGCCGGATGATCCACAACTGCGGCAAATTCAGCACCGCCTCTGGCTGGAATCCCGTTGGTATCAATTACGCCAATGGCCCCGCGTTATTGCGGCTTGGTTGCGCGCGAAATAATTGCAGCGGTGGTTTCCGCGGAGCGAAGAGCCGCAGAGACTTGAGCAGTAGTTCTGAAATGTTCAAAAAAATGCGACATGCCTGAAGTGGGGTGCCGGATTCCGGCGGCGTGGCCGGAATTATTTCCAGCCCCTCCGTGCGGGGTGTGGCCATATTTTTTGGCAAAGGGCGGGTAATGGGCCTGACGGTGCACCGGCATTCGTCTTAGCGCCGGCATTTATGCCGCCGGCTTCCGTATTCCTGCCAAAAATTATGGCCACACCCTCCGTGTGTGATTTCCTGCGTATGGCTTGCCTAATGCGTCGGCAACGCGGAAAATATGGTTATGAAAAATCACAGTGACGTTGGCATTATCGGTTGCGGCCCCGCGGGGGCGGTGGCCGGGGCGCTCCTGGCCGCCAGGGGATATTCGGTGGCAATTTTTGATCGTGACCGGCATCCCCGCCATCACATCGGTGAATCGTTACTGCCCGCCAGCATGGGTATTTTAGAAAGCATCGGCATGAGCGCCGCGTGGATGCAGGCGCATCATCAGCCTAAATTTGGAGCGCGGTTTTTTGATCCGGTGGTCAATCGGATGGAAACGTTCAGCTTCGCATCGCGGGACGCGGGTGCGGTGCCGCCGGCGTTTAATGTTCTGCGGGAAGAATTTGATCAGCAATTGTGTGATCTGGCGCAGCGGAAAGGGTGCGCGATGTATGCCAACTGCAACATCACCGCGGTGACGGAAGATACCGCGCCGGTGCGCATCAACACCGCCACGGGTGATGCGCATAGTTGTGATTTTCTCATTGACGCCAGCGGCGGGGCGGCCATGCTGGCGAAAAAATTGGGACACCGGGATATGATCCCCGATTTTGGCCGATTGGCGGTGTACAATTATTTTGCGGACTTTCCGTTCGCGGATTTGACGGATCCGCTGGAGCGTCAATACTTCACCATGCACCTGATTGATGACGGCTGGATATGGCTGATTCCACTGCATAACGGCAGTATAAGCATCGGGGCGGTTCTCAAACGTGAAGCGGTGCGAAAAAACATGAATCCGCGGGAGCAGTTTGGTGCCGCCGTGGCGCAATCACCGCTGCTTCAGGAGCGGCTGAGAAACGCCAGAGCGCTGTCGGAATACCGGGTGGCCGGTGATTACAGTTATCACTGCGGCCAGCGCTTTGGCAGCCATTATGTACTGATTGGCGATGCCGCGGGCTTTCTGGATCCGATATTTTCCAGCGGCGTGCATCTGGCGGTATCATCGGCGGCGCGTGTGGTGGAGGCGGTGGAGGCAGTTCTCCAACATGGCAACCATGCGGCGCTGGCGGTGTATCAGACGGAGATGGAAGCGGGTACGGGCGTGTTTCAGGCGTTCGTCGGACGGTTCTATCAACGTGATCTGGTGCGGAATCTTTTTTTCGCGGCGAATCAGAATGTGATGTTGCGAAAGGCGATCATCGATATTCTCGCCGGTCATGTCTGGGATCGCAGCAATCCTCTGATTCCCTCTCTGCATCGCAACGCGGCGGAGGCCAACGCGGTTGAAGCGGCAATCGCGGACAAATTGGTGGACGAGTACCGTGCGGCAATCCGTACGGACAGTGCGGCGGCACCGTTGGTCCGTGAGGCATGAACGCAATGCAGCGCAATCGGATGAACTTGCGGGGATGCTGTGAGCCTGTGGCCGTAACAGGAATTGGATTAATTACGGCGCAAGGGTGTGGTGCGGAGCAATCCTGGCGCGGTATCCAATCCGGGGTTGATGTGCTGCGCCCATGGGATCAGCCGTTGCCGGAGGCGTTGCGACATTTACGGGTCGCCGCCTGTCCGGAGTATTCACGTCCATCGGATATACCGAGCTTATTATGGAGCCGACTGGCCCGCACGCAGCAACTTGCCTGTATCGCGGTCGATGAAGCGTTCCGCGCCGCCGGATTGCCCAAACGACAAAAAGTGAATGATCCGCCGATGGGTTGTTTCGTTGCGACAACCGTATGCGGCATGGATTTATCCGAGCGATTTTATCAGCAGTATCGGGTTGATCCGAATGATGCGGATATCAATCTGATGCGCCGGCTGGAGCCGTATGAGGTGCTGGCATTATTGTCGCGCCGCCATCGCCTCCGGGGGCCGGGATATTTGAATCTTACGACGTGTGTTGGCTCCGCCATGGCTCTGGGAGCCGCGTGTGACAGTATTCGGGCGGGGCGGTGTGATCGGGCCGTTGCCGGGGGTACTGAAGCGTTGTGTCAATTGTCGATTTCCGGTTTTAATTCTCTGCGTCTGGTGGCGGCGGAAGGTTGTCGGCCATTTGATGTGAACCGTCGGGGTATCACGTTAGGCGAGGGAGCGGCCATGCTGGTATTGGAGTCGGTACACAGCGCGCGGCAGCGGGGCGTTGAGCCGATCGGATATATCACGGGTTTTGCGGCAACGTGCGATGCCTATCACATTACCAAGCCGGAGCCGACGGGTACGCAGGCCGCCAACGCGATAAGGCGGGCATTGGGTGCGGCGGGGTTGGCACCGCATCAGATCGGATATATCAATGCCCATGGCACGGGCACGCACGATAATGACGCCACGGAATCCGTCGCGTTGCATCAGGTATTTGATACTCCGGGAGAAAGATCAGAATTTCCGCCGGTGAGTTCAACCAAGCGCCTGACGGGCCATACGTTTGGCGCGGCTGGAGCTATTGAGGCGGCAATATGTTTGCTGGCTCTGCGGGATGGGGTGTTGCCACCGAATGCCGGCTTATGCGATCCTGATCCGCAATGCAACCTTCCATTGGTGCGTGCCGCAATGTCCTCACGCATTGCAAGCGCGTTGTCCTGTAATCTGGCTTTCGGCGGCAACAATACGGCGCTGGTCTTCGCACGCGGTGATGACAGGTTGAACGCCGTGGAGGCGCAATTATGAAGCCGATCATATTGTCCATCCGCGGTTGGGGTATTTACAGCGATCAATTTGCCAATGCGGCGGCACTTACGGATGCGGTACGCGTTCTGGTACCGAGTAATGATGCGGCCATGGCGGCGTGCCGCGTGTCGCCGGTCATGGAATCAAAGCGGGTGCCCGAGACCGCGCTGGATGGGTTGGATAAGGTTACACAGTACGCCATTTCCGCATTGCATGAAGCCTGGCACAGCGCTGAACGGAATCCCGACAAGGTGGAGGCTGATCGCACGGCGTTGGTATTGCTGACCGGTTGGGGGCCTATGGAAAGCACCCTCGGCTATTTGGACAGCATGTTGGAGTCGGGTGGCAGGTACGCCTCGCCACGGCATTTTACGCGATCCGTCTATTCGTCGGTGGCCTCTCATGCGGCCATTTATCTGGGGATTCACGGTACGTGTGAAACGCTGGCCCACGGCGTGTGGCCGATCTGTTCCGTTCTGGATCGCGCCGCGGATATTCTGGATTCCGGCAGAGCGGATCAGGTGCTGGTGTGTTGGGCGGATCAGCATTCCGATGTGGTTATTGATTTGTGCCGCCGCGCGGTTGTCGGCCTGGGGCGCGTTGAACTGGAACGCTTCACAGGCGGGCGGGGCGGCTGCGGCGGGGTGGCACTGGTGCTGCGACGGGCGGATATGAATGAGTCATCAAACGGATGGCTGGAGCTTTTGCCGCGGGAAATTCAGGATGGCGGGGTGCTGTCTTTTCTTCCGGGCCTGAATATTCATCCCTATCCGACGGATGACGCAGTACACCTGGCTGCGGTTATTGCGGCAACCCAATTGGCCTTAAGTGACAAGCCGATACTTTGGACCGAAGTTGGCCGACATCAAAGAAAGCGTGTTGTGCGAATATGGGGCCGTCAACCCTAATTTGTAGCTGTGGCAGAGCACCAGTACAATATGTGGGCACTAGGAACATGGAGAAGTCATGACGGAAACTCAGGGTAAACTTGCCACAATTTTGAAGGATGGTCTGAAATTGCGTATGGATCTGGCACACATCACGCCGGAAACCGCCATATTTGGGAAAAATGGTCTGGGGCTGGATTCGGTGGATGTGCTGGAAATTGCTGTTCTGGTGGATAAGCATTTTGGTGTGCAGCTTCAGGATCACGATAACGAGGTGCGGGAGGCTCTGGCCAGCATTGGTGCCTTGGCGGCGTACATAGATCGGCACCGTGTCACCGGCCCGGGGTGTCGCAATTAATCCGAACCGGGCCAACAGCGGGTAAGAAACCACCGGTGGATATGAAAAAAGCAATGATCGGTGAAAATTCCGGGGCGAGTCTGGAGGAGTGCGGCACAGGGGCCGGCCCGGCCTCGGTGATGCGTGCGTTGACGGATGTTTCATTCCGGGCCTGGTTTCCCGCAGGGCATGTCGGCTTTCAGGGCCACTTTCCGGGCAATCCGCTGCTGCCGGGATTTTTACATATTGAACTGGTGCTGGATGTTTTGCGGCTTGGGAATCGGGCGGTGGCATTGGCACAGGTGCGCAGTGCCAAATTTTTGCATCCGATCCGGCCCGGCGAAATAATTGATTTGAACGTTCATCTGGAACCCGGTGGTGTGGTCACGGCGGAACTTTGCGTGGGGGCGGTGACGGTTTCCGCGTTCGAGTTGGAGTTGTTGGGGATGCCACCCGGCGCGGCCCAGAAATGATGAAAGTTTCCCCATTGGTCGGGATATCGCCGCAGCAGATTTTCCAGATCGGCGGCATAATCCGTCGCGGCCTGTTGAATCAAAGCTTCATGCGATTGCCCGCCATGCGTATCATAGCGGCGCGGAGGGGAAACAAACATGCGATATCGTCGGGAACTTTGCCGCAGGGTGAAGGCTGTTACCACAACGGCATCGCCCGCCACAGCTGCGGTAAATGGCCCGGCCGGCAGCCAAGCGGGTGATCCGAGCAGCGATACTTGAATGGTACGCCCACCCATTATGCGGTCCGCCCTCATGCCCACGCATTGCCGTTGCCGCAGCGCCGCCATAATTTGCAAACCGGCGGCAATGGGATCCATGGAATTAATAAATCCCATCCCCTGCAACATTTTCCATTGGTCCCTGTGGAATTGTTCGGTGGTGTCGTTGAGGTCGCGGTACATGACGAAATTCATTTTGTTGGGATGAATGTATGTTTTCAGCCATGGCGCGGCGATTTCCAATGCGCCAAAATGGGCGGTCAGAATTAATACGCCGCGATCCATCGCCATGGCGCTCAATAGGCGATCCCGATGTTCCGATTCGATTTCAATTCCGGAATTGGGCCTGCTAAGCGTGATACTGCGATCCAGAATCAGTATCCCAAAGGTCCGCATTTGCCGATAGCTCATCCAGTAAAGTGCCAGGCGATTGCGGATTCCCGCCACGCGCGTCCAAAAGTCCATGCTGGCTTGCCGGGCGGGTCTATTGGCCAGCCAGAACCCAAAGGAGACAATTGCCACGCCCAAATATCCCACGGGCGGAATCCGTTGTCCGAGCCACAGCATAAACATATTGCCGCGGTATCCGAAGCGATGTCTGGCACGAATGGCGGGTCTGACGGAATCAGGGGTTGTCACATTTATCATGGTGAAAAGTGTATCATAATGATGGGAATACCACCGCGTGCGGCAATTTTTCCGTACCATGCTCCATTAAGGCATCGCGAAGAAATAACCTGAGCATTCTGGCTGGTACTTTTGGCCGCCGGCGGCGTTGCCCGCTCGTTACAGAATCCATGCGGATATGCGCCTCGCGGGCGGTCAAAATTCCTGCGCCATAATTGCTCACGTTATTTCTTCACGATGCCTAACCTTGCCGACGAGTGATAGGGCTTATCCCGAGGGGCTGCGGACCAACCGTAAAAATGCGGCTTTTTTAACCCTGCCCAAAAAAATTGCAGCGCCCGAAATCCCGGCGTTTTTCGCATAATGCTTGTAAAATCGCAATTTTTCCAGTATACTGCCGGGATGAATACTATGCGGAAACGGAAATTATCGCACGGCTCCGGAAATGGCAGAGGTTCCCATAAAAAGTCGTCCCCTGCCGCTACCAAGCCCGCCCGGCGTGGTGCGCGTGCGGTGGTGCGCCGAAAGGTGCTTCGCCGCAGGGCGATTGCCGCGCCTGCCATGCCGGTGAAGCCCGTACCTCCGCGGATCGTGGAAAATAAAGCCTATATCAAGGCCCTGGAGTTTCTGCTGGGCCATACGGACTATGAGCGCATGCGCGTGGTACGCTACAATAGCACCACGTTCAGTCTGGATCGGATGCGTCAATTGCTGGAGGGGCTGGGTAATCCGCATCTGGCCTATAAGACCGTTCACATAGCGGGTACCAAAGGCAAGGGCAGCACCTGTCACATGCTGGCTTCCATGCTGCAAAGCGCCGGCTTCAAGGTGGGGCTTTACACCAGTCCGCATCTGCTGAATATGCGCGAGCGTATCAGCATCAATGGTCAGTATATATCGGAAGATCAGGTCGCTCATCTGGTTAAGCGCATTGAAGTTGCGATGAAAAAACTCGGCGCCAATAAACCGACGTTTTTTGAAATTCTCACGGCCATGGGGTTCTGTCATTTTGCTGATGAGCATGTTGATATTGCCGTCATTGAAACCGGCCTGGGTGGACGTTTGGATTCCACCAATGTCGTCAACCCCGAAGTGACGGCAATCACCAGCATCAGCTATGACCACATGGCGATATTGGGCAATTCCCTAACGAAAATCGCGGAAGAAAAGGCCGGGATATTCAAGAAAGATGTTCCGGCTCTATCGTGCATACAGGAGCCGGAGGTGGAGGCGGTGTTGCGGCGTGTGGCGGCACATGTACATGCGCCGCTGGAATTTGTCGGTACAGATATTGAGTTCAGCCACCGCTTTGAAGTGACGCGTCCCGTGGGGCCGCATGTGCGGGTTTCACTGATGACGGAGCGCTCCCATTTTGAGCATTTAACGGTTCCGCTTATCGGCGAACATCAGGCTGTCAATTGCGGGCTGGCCCTGGCGATTCTTGATAAGCTCAAGGCGCGTGGAATGAAAATCAGCGACGCCAGTGCCGTCGCCGGATTGTACGCGGTTAATCTGCCCGGTCGCATTGAAACGGTGTGGCAGAATCCGCGTGTGATTATCGACGGCGCGCACAATGCCGCATCGGTCAAAGCGCTTTTCCGTGGTATCAGCCAGTATATTCCATACGACAGCATGGTCGTGATTTTCGGCTGCAACTGCGATAAAGATATTGACGGCATGTTGGAACAGGTTTCGTTGGGCGCGGATAAGGTCATCTTCACCCGTTCGAATAACAACCCCAAGAGCGCCAGTCCGGAAGAGTTGTCCAATCGGTATGTGGATCGCTTCGGGAAAATGGCGCAGGCCGCGGAGAACTTTGCGGATGCCATGGACATCGCCGCGCGCGCCATATCCCGTGAAGATGTGGTGACGGTGACCGGCTCGTTCTATCTGATTGGCGAGGCGAAGCGTTTTTTCATGGCGCGAACCGCGCGCGATGAGGCCGTGAAGGCCCATGCCGCCGCTGCACGGGGAAAATAATTTTCCCGAGTTGCCTTTTTTGAAAGGTGTGGTATTATTGGTTCATCGGAATGGAAATCCAATCGTATAAGCGGTTGGGTGGTTCTGATGCGGGTTAAGGGAAGACAAATTCGTTTGTCGGAAACTTAAGTCGCGGCGGCGGAAATAAAAAATTTCAAGCACGCTTGACAGAGATACAAACCCTTGGTAACATTGTTTCTCCTTGATGGGAACGAAGGTTACCGCAGGGACCAACACCGGGCTTTGATCCAAAAAAGCTTATCGTGTTGAAGACGGCTCATAAGGTCAGCCGCGGGCTTAATTGTCCCAAAGCTGTATTTCAAGAGGCGTATGAAAGCTTATTGCTTTGCTCTTTGACAAGTAAACATGGTTAAGGACGCCACGAGGATGTGGCAGGCTGGAACCGCATGCACAAAACTCCGCAAGGGGTTTTAGCGGAACGGCCTGCGTCATGAAACGGTAAGTTTGAACGAACTTGCCAATCAGGCATTCTCGTGTGCAAGTCGATTTGAAAAGTCGCTACGGATGCACTCCCTGCATCTGTAGCGCAAGCCAAGTCACTTTTGAGAATCCTGAGTATCGCTTCGGTAGCACAACTTTAGCCGGTTGGGTTATTGGAAGCGAGTCGGAAGAACGCCGGATGCAAATTCGGAAGTTGTCTGATATTAGGCTTTGCCAATAGGCAAACCTTCAAACTTGTACGAATCCGGTAAAAGGGTCGCAAGGCACGAGTAACCGGAAAAACGACATTTAATTGAAGAGTTTGATCCTGGCTCACAGTGAACGCTGGCGGCGTGGCTAAGGCATGCAAGTCGCACGGGGTAGCAATACCCAGTGGCGCAAGGGTGAGTAATGGA
>JAKBAC010000100.1 GCA_021809365.1 Planctomycetota bacterium
GCTTTCCCGGTCTTTGACCATTCGCAATTGCTGTGCCAGAGCGCTAAGCTGCGCCAACCCGCGGTCCAGCGCATCGCTGTACCCCGGCACGCGGCCCAGTGCGCAGGCCCAACGCAACGCGTACACCGGCCCCGCCTGCCGGTCCCGAACGCCCATGGATTTACTGTGATCCAACAACAGCCAGAGTTGTCCGGGAGACGTTTGGGTGCGCGTCCATTGCAGAGCAGGTCCCGCCAGAGCCAGCAGTGCTAACAGTACCATGGCCGCCCGAAGCAGCGTTAACGCGACAATCGTGCGCGGTGGTGCCAGATCGCGCTGCTGTTGATACATATAGATAATTAAAGCTATAATCAGCAGGGCGATAATCCCCAACAGCCATAGCGGCATAACCGCATGGAGCATCAGGTGCATATGACCGGCGGGAGGTTGTACGGGCGCTTTGGCCAACAGTTAATTCCTTCTTCTAATTTACAAAAGACTCATCGCCGGCAATTCGTTCACCGGCAAGTCTGCCGGGCGGGTTAACTGCGCCATGTTCCGGCACAGCCAGGTCTCTACCAGCAACATCAGTAGCACCAATATCGCCAGAATCGGCCAGAGGCTGAAACTATGGCTCACCGTACCCAGTGCCTTGGCGATTTCATGGGTGGTAATTTGCCTGCGAATATAATGGTGACCCCTGAGCCATTTCATATCTGCGGGGGAGAGCACAGCGGGATTCAGATTATTTCGGTTGATGTTCACATTGAAGTAGACCTTAGCCCGGCTTTTCCCAGGTTTGAAGGACATGGTGTACAACCCCGGCAGTCCGGTGTGGTCCCACGTCACGAGATAATGTCCGCCGGTGATGAGCTGGGGCGTTACCGAATGGATCAGGCCATGGGGATCCAGAATCGCCGCCGATTCAATGGCGGGCTTGTCCGAACCGGTCCAGACAAACGGCGCACCGGGATTGATATAAGGCCGATCGGTCAGACGCTTGGCACCCATTGCTAATTCATACACCGTCTGATTGACCAGCGGCAAAAAGCTTCCGGCCTGCAGGGGCCAATCATTCCAATGCCCGTCAACACCCGTGGTCCAGATGACCACCTGCCCTCCGGAATCTCCTATGCTTTGTGACAACATCAATGGTGCCCCCTGCGCGGTGGCCAGCAGAACCTTTTCCCGTGCATCGGCGGGAATCAGCGTATGCCATTTCAGAAGTGTAACGCCTACAATGGCGTTGCGATGGAGCTCCCGCAAGGGCCGCAGCAGCGGGCTGGAGGCGGCATGGATCACAATGACCGGATGGTGCTTGCCAGCCGATTGCACGTTGCCCATACGGCCAAGGGCGAATCCGCCTGAGGACAATTGGGAATTAACAAAACCGCGATTGGCATGGCGGCCCAGAATAAACCAGATGCCTTTACCGGAACGGGCAAAGGCGTGAAGACGGGAAATCAATCCGGAGGGCAAGGTGGTGGGATCATTGACAATGACCACCTGATATTTGCTTAATCGCACATGCTGCGCGCTGCTGACACTCATCACGACAGGTTGGGCCAGTCCCAGGCGCGCGGTAGTCGAAGGTTGCAGAGCCGCACGGATAAATCGGCTGGCGCGAAAATGCCCAAGCGAACCCAGTTGGCTGTCAATAATTAATACCGGGATGTGTTTCCACGCCTGAATCACGGCCGTGGATTGGTTATCCGCCGCCAGGGCGTCCTGGATTCCCGTGCGCACCGTGATCCAGTGCGACCCCGCCGAGGCAATGCGCAGGTGCATAATTCCGGTGGTGCTGCGCCCGGCCTGCAGGCGAGGAATCATGATATGATCCATCGGTGCGCCATCGTACAGCAGATCTATGGGAATGGATGCCACCGACAGCGGCCCGGAATTGCTGACGCCAAACAGCACGGTTACCCGCCGGCCCACAGCAGGAAATGATGGTTCAATGTGCAACGGGCCAATTGCAATATCGGATAGGGCGCTATGGGCGATGACCGGCAAATCAAATACCGCCAGATGTTTTCCCGCGTTTTTCCCACCGTAGGCGGCCTTCCATTCCGCGGCATGTCGCGGCTGCCAGGAAACCACACGCTGATCAGAAACAACAAAAATCACTTTATCAAACAACGCCCCGCGCCGCGCCGCCCGGCGGGCTTGCTGAATTGCCGCCGGGATGGAGGCACCTGCCATCCCCATAGGTAACTCATGCAGCGGAGCCAATAGTTTGCTTTGCACATCGGCACGATCTGAGACAGCCACGGGAAACCGGGTGAGGCTGTACGGGCGGTGGCCGGCAATGACAATCGAAAGCGTATCCTGCCGGCTTAATGTGCCGGCGATGCGCTTGGCCGCAGCAATTTCATGCGCGAACACGGTTCGCCGCCCATCCAGAATGCCGGTGGAAATGCTATGATCCAGCACAATGACCACATCCGCTGATGAGCCGCCCGAGAGTTGTTTGACGGCTCCCGCCGGTAGAATTGGCCATGCCAGCAGCAAAACCAGCAGTAACAGCAAGGCAATGCGCACCAGCAGCAACAGCCAGTGGTCAAGATTGCGGCGTTTTTTCTTCAGCACGTCACTGGCTTGCAGAAACATCATGGCGCCCCAGTTAATCGGCGTGGTTTTCTGCCGATGCAGCAGGTGAATGGCAACAGGAATGCCGATCGCCATCAATCCCGTAAGCATCCAGGGAAGTTCAAACATGATGCGCGGCCCTCGTCATGCCCGGCGCCCTTTCATCCGGTTGGCCAGATATTCCGACAACGCATGATCAAACGGGCTGGAGGTATTGAACAGGCTGTAGCTGATATTCAATTCCGCCGCCGTGCTCCGCAGCGTGGTCAAATGGGTCCGCAAATTGTCCAGATATTGTCGCCGCATCATCGCCGGATCCAGCCGGAGCCGCTGCTGTGGCGATTCCATATTCTGAAACAGCGTCCATTTGCGGAACGGGAAATTCAGCTCATCGTCATCCATCACATGAAGCATGAGCACTTCGTGGCGGCGGTGACGGAAATGATGCAAAGCGCTGACCAGTGCCGCCGGATTTTCAAAAAAATCGCTGATAATAATCACCAGACCCCGGTGGGTAATCTGCTGGGCAATTTGATGCAGCAATTCCGCCAGGCTGGATTCTCCGCCGGGCTGTCGGGCTTCCAGGGTGTTGATGATGTTAATAAGATGCGATGGCGTGGAGCGCGATGGTATAAAATCCTTGATGGTGTTATCCGCAGTGATCAGGCCCACCGAGTCCTGTTGATGCAGCGTCAGATACGCCAGGCTCGCGGCCATGAATTGACCATAACGATATTTGGATAAAGGCGCTTTTCCCTTATAGGCCATGGAGCCGCTGCAATCGAGAATAATAAACGCCCGCAGGTTTGTCGTCACTTCATATTGTTTGATGTAATAGCGATCAGATTTAGCCAGCAGCCGCCAGTCAATGCGTTTCACATCATCGCCGGGCACATATTGGCGATGCTGCGCAAAATCAATGGCAAAATCAATATGCTTGGATTTGTGCATCCCCTGTACATATCCGTCCATGACTTGCCGCGCCACCATATCCAGCCGGTTGATTTTAGACAGCATCTTCGGATCCAGCAGGGCTGTTGCGGCCCGGTTGCCGGCCGTCGGCATCGTGCTGGGTTGTGTTGCGGTCATGGGCGTCGGTTCCATCTTACTGGCTTATACACTGCCGGATAGCGGCTTGTCAGCCGCGGTGTCGGGTTTTACGGTGCGGTTATCCCCGGAAGTTCTGTCAGCAGTCGGTCAATAATTTTATCACTGGTCATGCCTTGGGCTTCAGCGCTGAAGGTGGTCAGAATACGATGGCGCAGCACCGGATGGGCCACCTTGATAATATCATCGGTGTTCACGTGCATCCGTCCGTGCAAAATGGCTCGGGCTTTGCCGGCCATAATCAGATAAATGCTGGCCCGCGGCCCGGCACCCCATTGCACCAGTTCATTGAGCCACGGTTTGGCTTCCGCTTCGCGGGGGCGGGTGGCACGCACCAGATCACGGGCAAACTGATAGACATGATCCGCCACGGGCACGCGCCGCACCACCTGCTGCAAGTGCAGAATTGTCGCGGCATCCAGCAGCCGGGTCAAAGCGGGGCGGTAGATGGCTGTCGCCTGTTTCATGATCTGTATTTCTTCATCGGGCTTCGGGTAGTTCACCAGAGTCATGAACATGAATCGATCCAACTGCGCCTCGGGCAGCGGATACGTGCCTTCCTGTTCGATTGGATTCTGAGTGGCCAGAACAAAAAACGGCTGGGGCAGTTCAAAGGTGGTCTCGCCAACGGTGACGCAATGCTCCTGCATGGCTTCCAGCAGGGCGGCCTGCGTTTTCGGCGGCGTGCGGTTGATTTCATCAGCCAGAACAATATTGGCGAAAATTGGGCCGCGGACAAACCTGAACGCCCGTCGGCCGGTGGCTTTGTCTTCTTCCAGCACATCGGTGCCGGTGATATCCGAGGGCATTAAATCAGGTGTGAACTGCACCCGCTTAAAATCAAGCTGCAGCACATCACTGATGGTTTTAACCAGCATGGTCTTGGCCAGACCCGGCACACCCACCAGCAGCACATGGCCCTGACAGAACATGGCAGTGAGTACCTGCTGAATAACCTCGGTCTGTCCCACAATATATTTGCTTAACTGCTCGGTGATGGCCTGATAAGCGCGGGCGAGCTGTTCCACCGTCTGCACATCCGAAGCCATGACCCGATTGGCCGCCGTGGCTGGGGATGCTGGTGATTGCGGTAGGGACGGGGGTGTCGGAGGCGGCGATGATGCCGCGGGTACGGGCGGTTCCGAGGCTAAAGGAATCGTGTTGTCAGCATCATCTGAAAAGCTGCCCATGAATTGCGACATGTCTGCATCTCCGAGTCGGTGACCAGGTTCCGGACTTTAATCCGTTCCCACTATAGTACCAGATGGCTGCGAGTTATGGGCTTGGTGGAGCGCTGATTATCGGTTGCTGGAAATCCGACTAATCAGCAATTGAATTATCGCTGGAGCGTTGGCACAATGGTGTGCCGGCGGAAACACAGGGTTCCGAAAGAGTGCTACGCAGAGTCAGCCCAGAGGTTGTGGGTCAAGCGATTGAATCGGGAAGGTCGGTTGTATGATGCGAACGGTGAATTTTTTCCGGCGTATGAGGCCGCCCTTTCCGAAGGTGGAAACTGTTTTTTTGGGGTTACTGGCCATTCTGGCGGTTATTGCGCTGGGAATTCTGGTCATGGGTCAGGAGGCCCGTACATGGTCGGCGCAGCAGCGTGAACGCCATGCTGACGCGATTGTTGAATCGGCCGATTCGATTCTTATCGGCTTACAGAATATTGAAACCGGCCAGCGCGGATATCTGATCACCGGCAATTTAAGCTATCTGGAACCCTACCATCGCGGGCGGGCCTCAATTGATCAGCGAATCCAACGGCTCGGCCGGCTTTTGCCGCCAACAGCCGTGAATGCCAGCCTGATTGCCACCATGCGGACTATGGCGGCTCGGAAAATTGCGGAAATTGATCAGACGATCCATATCCGCACCAACCTTGGATTCAATGCTGCCGCCAATATCGTGCGCACGAATGTTGGCAAGCAGTTAATGGATATGCTGCGGTCTCAACTTTCCGCCATCAGAAGTCAATACCATCGCGTGGCCGTGTATGAGCGTCTGCTGGTGCAGCGTCGTTTGCGCATGATGCAGCTGGCAGCGACCGGATTCGGTACGGTCCTGTTGGTGACGTTACTGGGAATGTATTGGCGCAGTGTCCGAATTGCGCGCCGCACAAAAGAAATGACTGATCATCTCGCGCTTAACGCCAATAACGATCCTTTAACGGCGTTGCCCAACCGCGCCATGTTTATGAATTGGCTGACCTATGGCCTGGCGCAGGCGCAGCGGATTGACGGCAAAGCAGCCGTGCTGTTTTTAGATCTTGATGGTTTCAAACCGGTCAATGACCGTCTGGGGCATAGCGCCGGTGATCATGTCTTGTGCGAAGTAGCCCAGCGCTTTCGGCAAAGCGCCCGCACCGGTGACATGATCGCGCGGATTGGCGGGGACGAATTTGCCGTTTTTATTCCCGCGGTTTCCAATGAAAGCGATCCTGCGGAATTGGCCCACCGCCTGATCGAAGCGATGCGCCAGCCTATTGTTGCCGATGGTTCAGTGGTGTATGTGGGTGTGAGCATTGGGGCGGCGATGTATCCGCGCAATGGCAAATCCCCGGAAGCTCTGCTGGCCGCCGCCGATCAGGCTATGTACCGGGCCAAGCGGGAGGGGGGCCGTAAACTGGCATTCCATAATTCCGCCCTGACGGATCAGATTACACGCGAGACGCGACTGCGCGGCGGATTGCAACATGCCCTGCAGGCCAAAGAGTTTGAGTTTCATTATCAACCCCTGCTGGACGCGCAAACGCTTAAGCCCGTCGCTGTGGAAGCGCTTTTGCGCTGGCGACACCCCGAACTGGGCCTGCTGGCTCCCGGCGAATTTCTTCCCATTGCAGAACGTTGCGGCTTTATGCGCAAGCTCGGGCCGGTGCTGCTGCAAAAAGCCGGAGACCAAATGGCCGTTTGGCGGCGGCAGGGGCTAAACCTGCGCCTGGCATTTAATATTTCGCCATTTCAGTGTTCGGATCAAAATCTCATAGCATCTGTGGAAAGCATGTTGGCTTCCAGTGGTATGGAAGCGCAAAGTCTGTATCTGGAAATCACGGAATCCGGACTCCTCCAAGCCGATGCCCAGCCGATTCTGCGACACATTCGGCAAATGGGTGTGGGATTGACACTCGATGATTTCGTCGGCGGCAGCGGGGGGCTGGCGTGTCTACGGCAACTGCTTATTAATCAGGTCAAATTTGACCGCCAATTTATTACCGGTTTACCTAACTCTCCGGCCGACATTGATTTACTCTCCGGTCTTGCGGATCTTACGCATCGCCTGGGTATACAAGTCGCGGCCGGCGGCGTGGAAACGCAGGATCAGGGTATGGTGGTTCGTCGCTTAGGTTGCGATCTGGTACAGGGAAATCTCTACTCCCGCGCCGGCACTGCGGAGGACGTAACAATCCTGCTGCATCAGTGGAAAGCGGCGTAGTGCCCTGCCAATGGCATAACAGTGCTGCGAGATTCGACCTGTACTCTGGGCATCCGTCGCAGCCTGCGGTAAACTAAACACATAAATATTCCGGCGATCAGTCATCTGTGAATGCAGCGTTGATCGGTAGGGTCGCCGTTAGCTCCGGTACTCATGGGAATCAATGACCTTGGAAAAAATGGAAACGCAATCAAGCAGCCCCAGCGACGCCACCAGCCCCATTGGCGTTTTTGATTCAGGCCTTGGCGGATTAACCGTGGTGCAGGCTATGCACAGGCACTTACCGGCGGAATCGTTAATTTATTTTGGTGATTCGGCCCGGTTGCCCTATGGCACAAAATCTCCGCGCACTGTGCTGCAGTTTGCCCGCCAATGCCTGCGCTTTCTCATGCAGATGAATCCCAAGATCCTGGTTGTGGCTTGTAATACCGTCAGCGCTACCGCTCTGCAGGAACTGGAAAATGAATTTCCCGTACCGGTTATCGGCGTGCTGGAACCCGGTGCCGAGGCCGCTGTCCGCCTGGCCCGCAGGCAGCGGCCCGACGGTGATTGCGCCATAGGCCTGCTGGCTACGGAAGCCACCATCGCCAGCAGAGCGTATGTGCACGCGGTCAATCGAAGAGATTCCGCTGTGCATCTGGTCGGCAGGGCCTGTCCGTTGCTGGTGCCCATGATTGAAGAAGGCCGTCCGGAAGACAGCCCCGTAGTCCAAGCGGTGCTGGCGGAATATCTGGCACCGCTGAAATCGTTAAACCCCCCGGCTTTGATCCTGGGCTGCACGCATTACCCCATTTATGCCAAGACCATCAGCCGCCTGATCGGACCTTTGACAACTCTGGTTGATTCAGCGGATCAGACTGCCTTGGTCGTTCGGGAAAAGCTTCATACAATGGAGGCGCTGCATCCCGGCGCGCCCGATGGCGGCACCCTGACCTGTTATGTGACAGATCAGGGCCAGAGATTTGAAAGCCTGGCAAATCGCTTTCTCGGCAGGTCGATTTCCCAGCCGGTTTGGGTGGACCCTGAAATGTTGGAAGCGGCGGTTACGGAAAAATGATGAGTCCCTATCAAAAAATTGTTCACGTAGCGTATCGCCTGTGTGTTGTTGGCAGCGTTGTTGCCGCCTGCATGGCATTGCCGATGCTGCTGGCCGGGTGCTCCTCGGGCGACAATGATTCGCAGAATTTTAATTCTCTGGTGCAAAATTGGATGAAGCATATGCAGGGGGGGCATTCAGTCGTAACGCAGGCCCGGAATCTTTTTGCCACCGATAATCCCGACACCCAGCGCGCGGCCATTGCCTGGATGGCCCGCCAGAAATGGGGCCACGAAAAGCCATATATGGATGCCTATCGCCTGGCGGAGAGTTCCCCTTCTCCGCTGGTGCGCGGCCAGGCTTTGGTGGCTTTGGGCACTTCCGGGCAGGCGTCTGTCGCGCCGGATTTGCAGCGGGGCTTGACGGATCCTTCGCAGTTTGTGCGTTTGTGTGCAGCCATGGCCGCCACGTATGTAAGCAATCCAATGTTGATCCCGGATTTAATTTCCCGCTTGCATCACGATTCCAACGCGCAAGTCCGCATTTACGCCGCTGAAGCTCTCAAATCCTACAAAACGCGCCCGGTTATTGAAACACTCATTAACGCGCTTGATGACCGCAACGTCGCAATCGTTCAGGCCGCGTGGGATGATCTGACCTTCCAAACCGGCCAGAAATTCCCGCAACATTCCGGCCCCTGGCAATTATGGCTACAAGCCCACCGGCAAGAATTCCGGGCCACCGGGTAATTGCCGGTCGTCGACATTCTTCAAAATGCGCTCCGCCAACTGTCGGAACTGCTTCCCGCAATCTTGAACCGCACCAGCATGGCCGCCGATGGCACCATCCGCTGGGGTCAGATCAAACATGGGCTTTCGCGCGTCCTGAGCCATGGGCATAAGACTTTTGAAATGTTTCAACATGACCAACTGGTTGGGGTCTTCGGGCGCAGTCTGCGCGTGCGGCTCCTGACCAAGGATTTCACGGCTGTACGTTTCCGGGATGCGATTGGCCCATTTCAGGTAGGATTTGACCGGCCTGTTTTCGCGGACTGACGGATTCAGCAGAACATAACCAAGAGGACTCATGCCGCCCGACGGCAGGGATAGTCCCACAGGTACTTTCCCTGCTTTTCGCGTTAGCCATCCCTGCCTCCAATCCTGAAGCGTGGGACCCAAGTTGCGCAGACCCTGCAGGGAAAAGAGATCAGCGCCCAGGGGAATGACAACAAAATCCGCGGCCACGAGTGCCGCACGATTCATGGCTCCTATATTCGGTCCGACATCAATGAGCACAAGGTCGCTGCCGCATTGTTTCGCCGCCGATTCCATCAGGCGATAAAATGCCGTGACAACCCGAAACCCATCGCCGGCGATCGGCTGGTTGTCATCGAGGCACTTCCTCCAAGCTTCAGATAAGCGGTCCTCAAACGCGCTAAGCCCCAGATCACCGGCAATAATCGAAAGGTTGTCGGCTATAGGAACTGGTGGTGGTGCCAGGACGTCGCCCATGCTGTTAATCAAGGGTTGCACCGCGCCAAGGATTGTGCCGGGATGTTCACCGTCAGGCCAGAGCTTTTCTAGTTTTGAGTCGTCGAGAAACATGCTCGTAAGATTAGACTGCGGATTGTGCGTCGCGTCATCGCCATGCCCACCATTACCTCGGCACGCCCTGGACTGCGGTTTCGGCTATGTCCGTACTTGCCCCCGGTAGTTTCCTCCACCAGAATACATACATGCCCCCAACGCCCAGGATAAATAGCGGCAGCGTGAGCCAGAAGGAATGGTAAGCCTTCATCACCAACTGCATCGGCAATAGAAAAAGGGTCACTTGCCACAACAGCGCGAAGGGCACAGTGAGCATATCGTTGCGGTGCTCGGTCGCCAGAGCTTTCTGCTCTTCGTTGGAAAATATTTTGCGCACCGGCCCCCACAATCCGAATGGCCGGGTGACGCGGTAAAAGTGTTCCGTGACTGCGCTGGGTGTCGGAGCGGTCAGCAGCGATACGAGGATGGTCGCAAGGAAAGATATGCTCGTCATGATGACAAACTGCTTCCATTCCAGCAGATTGGGTGCGGCCACCCTCTGAATAATCGCCGCCGATCCGCCCGCGAATGTTCCCGCCGCCACGCCCCACGCATTACAGCGCCACCAGTAAAGCCGCAGCACCATCGGACCCAGGGTGCCGGCGGTGAGTCCCATGATGATCCAGCCCCACAGGTTGTTGATACTTTCGGCCTCAACCCCCAGGAAAAAGCCAATTCCAACGATGATCAGCGTCCCTGCGTAGGATGTTAAAATCAGCTCCCGGTTTTTCGCGTTGCGTCGCAGAAAATTTTTGTAAATATCATTGACCAGCAATGCGGTGGCGGTATTTACCTGTCCCGTCAGAGAAGTCATCATGGTTGCCAGCATGGCGATAAGCAGCAAATCCCGAATTCCGGGAGTCATAATGGACTTGAGCACCGCCGGTAGAATTAATTCCGGGTCTACCGTGCCTGTATAGCCAACCAGCGGCAAGCGAGCCTGCCAATGATTTCCCAGAATATGTTGCAGTCCGGCAATCAGCCCGGCGGGATAGCGTTGGGGATCATGCCCGATGCGCCCCAGCAGATCCTGCCAGAAGGCCGGCACAGTGTGTGGGTAATAGTGATGTATCAGCGTCGAAGCGTTCTGTAATACGGCCGGTTCCGGATACATGTGATGCACCAGCAGAATTCCTAAAATGGCATATCCGATCATCATCGGCCAGCGAAACATCAACGTAACAGCCTGCAGCAGAGACAGTAATCCGCAATCGCGGTCACTGCGGGCTGCAAAGTAACGTTGTTCGGCCCCGCTGCCCAGCCCACCAATAACATTGCGCAACAGATAAAAAGATACAATAAAAATCAGATCATGGTACGGCCCATATCCCGGCGGCGTATGCACCTGCCAGGCCGGTGCGGAATTGGTCCATTGTGCATTGCCGGTTACTCCATGCGCGATCTGTGAAAGCGTCGCAACCGTGCCAAAGCTGTGCCACGCAATTACCGCGACCGTAATGCACGCCGCAATCAGCACCACCCCATGAATCATATTGGTTACCACTACCCCGTAATATCCTGCGAACATCGTATAAAGTGTTGCCATGGCAATAATCATTGCGGTGGTAAGGATGGGTGAAAACGGCGAAAACATTCCCAGAAACAGACTCGCCCCGCGCACCAGATACGCCAGCATTCCAACCGCCAGAACAATGCCCATCACGGCTGTCAGAAATCGCACCAACTCTGCCGCCCGCCCCTGGCCAAAGCGGAAGGTGTACCATTGAGCCGCCGTCAGGCATTGAGATCTCCGATGCCACTTGCCGGTAAACGCCAGCATAAACGCCAGCACCAGCACCGCGCCGCCGCGAAATTCAATAAACAACCCGCGCGGCCCCAGCAAGTACAAAAAAGATGTGATCAGCATCGTGCCGGTCAGATCAAACCACAGCGCCATGCCGGAAATTCCCAGCAGCACCCATGACAGGGATCGCCCCGCAAGAAAATAACTCTCCATCCCCTGCGCCGCCCGGCGGCTCATCAACAGCCCGGTCATCACAACCAGTGCGAAGTAACCACCGATTACCAACATATCAACAGGGCCGAGTGTCGCCATAATTCTCCCGGACAATTGGCATCGCCGATTTCATCGACGCCGACGATGGACGTATTTTATATCATAATCCCAACCTTGTCGGCCCGACGCCGCCCAATACGCGGCCCTGTAATTAACTCCACACGGCAGCATTACTGGCCACAGAACGCCATTCAATTAAATTGTGCGGTCCTGTTCCGCCCCCCAAGGGTGCAACGGTAAACCGCTGCGCCCACATCCCAAATTAAAGGTACCTGACACCTTTATTTGGACCAAATTAAAGGTACCTGACACCTTTATTTGGACAAGATTCCATATAATGGCGCATTCCCGTTTGGCTGGTGTTATCGGCCCTGTTTTTGCCATCGGATTGCAAGGTATCATCAGTGAATCCCCGGCACGCGCCGCCGCAAAAATAATTTTGTCCGGAATTCGGCGCGGCGGCCGCGCGGCCGACCGATCCGCTGGCACGTCAATGGCCGATTTGCGGCACCCATCCAGACGCCCGGACAGATCAACGTCATCGCATTTTCCCCCTCGCGGCGTGCACCGCTGATACGGGAGCACGGCGTATGGTACATCAACTTCAGCACAACCCCAGCCAAACTCCGGCAGGTTCAAAAGCAGTTGGCAAAGTTCAAACAATTCTTCCCCCACGCCCAGGCGTACAAAACCGTCCTGGCGCAACTGAAATCCGGAAAAATCAAAGACGCAACTGCCCTCCACAACGCCCTCGACGCTGCGCTAAAATCGCATTCCAACCCAGGCAAATAAACCGTGTATAGAAAGAAACGGGGACGTAGCTAGTTTTCGGATATCCCGTAGCGCGACGGGGGAGGGGGTCTGTATGACTTGCGTGAGAGGCACGCTAAAATCGCGGCATTCGGTATAGGATCGGAATCCGGCTGCGAAAAAAAACCGCGGATTACGCGGATAGCGCGGATAAGTACCGGGCTTGCGTACTCCGCGACCTGTCTACGCGTTATTTGCAGTGACCGTTAAAAAGGC
>JAKBAC010000101.1 GCA_021809365.1 Planctomycetota bacterium
CGCCAATGCTTTGTTCCGTCCCGGCCCCATGGAGCTGATTCCGGATTATTGCGCCCGTAAACACCGGCGGCAGCCCGTGCCCTCGGTGCATCCCATCATGGATAACATCCTGGCCGAAACCTACGGCATCATGGTGTATCAGGAACAGGTGATGCGGATATTCAATCAGTTGGGCGGCATCCCGCTGGCCAAGGCATACAAGATTATCAAAGCCATCAGCAAAAAGCAGATGGATGTTATCGCGGCTGAAAAGCAGCATTTCGTGGAAGGCGCGGAAAAGAATGGTATTAAAACCGAACAGGCCGCGCAGATTTTTGGCCTGATTGAAGAGTTCGGTAAATATGGCTTTAATAAAAGTCATTCCACACGATACGCCATCGTCGCATACCAGACCGCGTATCTCAAAACGCATTTCCCGCTGGAATACATGGCCGCACTCTTGACCTATGAAATGATCGATCAGGCCAAAACCACAGAATACATTGAAGACTGCCGCTTCCTGATTCAGCCCGATGGCCGCGTGGGAATTCCCATTTTGCCGCCGGATATTAATCAGAGCGTGGCGGACTTTGGCGTGGTGGATTCCACCATCTGTTTTGGCCTGGCCGGGGTTAAAGGGGTGGGGCAAAAAGCGGTGGAATCTATCATGGCAGCGCGCGGGAGCCGGAGTGATAACAGCCACAAACCCTTTACCAGTATTTTTGATTTCTGTGAACGCGTTGACCTGCGAACAGTGAATAAGTCCGTCATTGAGTCTCTGATTAAATGTGGAGCCTTTGACGCGCTGCATCAAAATCGGGCGGCCGCAAGCGCCGCTATTGAAACCGCCATGCAGTCGGGCAGTTCCGCGCAAACTGCCAAACGCGCCGGCCAGGAAAGTCTGTTTGGTGGGGGGGGTGGCTCAACCGCGATGGCGGCGGCGGCGGCAGAATATAAACTTCCTTCCATAGCGGAATGGCCGCAGGGGCTTAAAATGGCCAATGAAAAATCCGTGCTGGGATTTTACGTTACCAGCCATCCCCTGCGTGATTATGAAGCGATGCTGCATGATTTCAGCACCGTCACCACCCAGAGTATAAAGACCGCCAATGATGGCAAAGAAGGAATCCTGGGCGGACTGATTTCTAAAGTGGAATCGCGCATTGTCCGCTCCGGCCCCAGCGCGGGGCAGAAATGGGCCACCCTTATCCTTGAAGATCTATCCAGCAATGTAAAAGTCACGATGTTTGCCGGTGAATTTCAAAAGTTTGGTGATTTAATCAAGCCCGACGCTGTCATATTTTTCCGGGGCAAAGTGGACCGCACGCGCGAAGAGCCGGGGTTCCGCGTATATGAGGCCTTTACGCCGGAACAAGCTGTGCAGAAACTCGCCCGTGAGGTATTGATATGTGTTGATGCCCAAGCTGTCGATGCTCAATCCATTGAACGCCTCGCTGCTGTTCTCCAGCAACATCCGGGAAAACTGCCGGCAAAAATCCAATTGGCCATGGCTGAAGCGGATATCCCGCTGAAAGCCACGCTTAATTTGTGTAAAGCGGTCAGCGGCTCGCCGGAAGCATTGAAGCATATAGAATCATCGATACAGGGAGCTGCCGTGCGGGTGCTTGGCCCCGGAACGTATTTGAACGCCGCCCGGGCGCAAACGCCACAGTTGCAGGCAGTGTAAATGCACTACCAGCGGTTTACGACAGAAGCGACGACTTGCGATGGTGGCAGAGCGTGAATGGTTTCCGGGCGGCAGGCGGCGCAGTGATAGGCCAAGTCGGTAATTTCACCCTGCAACTGCGAGAGTAGTTTTAATACCACCGTTTCATCCAGAGGAATCGCAGTGACCGCCGCGCGGATAATGGCTTTGGCGGCACTGAACAAACAGAGAGCAATGGCTCGGACTTCCTGAGCTGTCGTTTCACTTACCAACGCGCCAAAGGCCATAGCATGATGCAGATCGGTGCGCGGTGCCAAAGAATCTACTTGCCCGTGCATGGCTTGTGCCCAATCCCAGCGGCGGGAAAGCTCCCACAAATGCGCCCCGAGTTCCAGTGAGGCCGCTTTAATATCCGCCGGCACCTGCGGCCCGGATAGGCAGGATGCCAACTGCGGCAATTCCGCCAAATCCCCCTGACGCGCCGCCTTAAATGCCCAGCCAACGGCTACGCCGTCACTGGGGCCAATGGACGACTTCAGACCGGCCTCAAGAAGCTGGACAATCTGCTGCTCTGACCGCAGCAGCCCGCGCCGGGCCAGATCATTAATTTGAAAACAGTGTGCGTATCCACCGATGGTGGGGCCGGAATCAACCAGTTGCATCAGACCAAGTACATTCAACGCCTGAATCTCCGGTTCAGTGTCATACCCTCATCCTATATTATTGTATCGTATCATCCCGTCAGATCACAATAACATTTCATCAGAAGTCGTGTGGAGTGCCGCGCGATTGAGAAAAGCGGGATTTGTGCGCCTGGGCAAGCCGCGTGGCACCAGAATGCCGAGGAACCTGGAACCTGGAATCTGGAATTGGGCATCTCGGATCTCGCATTTAGCATCCGGCATGTTACGGAAGCGCTGGCGCTACTATTTAGCATTCCCGGCGGGATAAACCCACCGGCTCGCCTGTACCTCGTCTTCTAACTTCTAGCTCCTAACTCCTGCATTCTCGTTATCACCTGTCCCCTGTAACCTGTCACCTAACGGCGCGGCGCAGCGTCTGCACCGTGCCGTCAAAGTTCGCTACCAGCACTTCATCGGCCTTGTTGAGAAACAGTCCGGTTTCAATGGTGCCGGGGATATTGCGTATGGTCTGATCCAGAATTTCCGGTTGCAGGAGTTGCGCATCGGATGGATCAAAGCGGGCGTGCAGCAGGGGATTGCCGTTATCGGTGCGGAAGAGTTCCCCGCCGGCGGTCATGCGCGGCGTGGCGGTGGCCCCAATAGCGGCCAAGGCTCGCACCACCACCGGCATGGCGAATTCCACCACCTCGACAAAAACCGGAAAGCGCGATCCCAGATGTTCCACAAGCTTTTCCTGGCCCACAACCACCACATACCGCTGGGCAATGGACGCGATGACTTTTTCCCGCAGTAAATCACCGCCTCCGCCCTTCGTAAGATTGAGCGCCGGGTCCACTTCATCGGCGCCATCCACCGCAATATCCAACCGGGTTATATTTTCCAAGCGGCCCAGCGGTATACCAACTTCAACCGCCAGCCGGGCTGTGGATTCAGAGGTAGGAATTCCGACGATAACCAAACCATTTTCCCGCACGCGCTTGGCCAGCATTTTTACAAACGCATGGGATGCCTTGCCGCTACCCAGACCCACCGCCTGTCCATTGGTAATAAGCTCCGCCGCCATGGCTCCAATGGCGTGCAACTGTTCGGGGGTGGCAATTCTAGCGGCTTGCGTCATTGAGCATCCTTTTGATCAATACCAGTAAAAAAACTTACAACTTCGTTAATACAACATCAGCGGTTGGCGACACGGTGGCTTCACCATGCAAAGATCGCCCGTCACTGCGGGAAAAATCGATGATATGCAGTTCCGCCTGCGGTTGCTGATAATAATGACTTACACTGGCATGGACCACCAGGTCAAGCATCATTCCGACCGTCAGCAGCGGTTCAGCATCGCCTAATCCGAATCCCACAGCCCGGAAACGGCGGTCATTTATTTTCAGTTGCAGCATCATATGCGTGCCGCGTGCGCCCATGCGGCGTGGCGGTACGGCAACCTGAACCTTGCGAATGAGAAGTTTGGGCTTAGTATTGCCGCAGCCAAAGGGAGCCATCGCTTCCAGTTCACTAAAGGCCTGACAATCAAGATCAGATGGTTCCAGTTCCCCATCAATATTCAAACCGGGCGTCAGGCCGTCAGCGGGTTGCACCTCTTTGGCATAGTCGCAAAATTTTCGGGTAAACGCATCGAGTTGTGCGGTGTGCATTTTTATACCCGCCGCCGCCGCATGGCCGCCGCCGCTTATTAACAGATCGCGGCAATGCGCAACGGCTTCATGCAGGGCAAAACCGGGAATGCTGCGTCCGCTGCCGCTGATGGTCGTTCCATCATCCGTCAGCACAAAGGCGGGGCGGTTGAAGTGATCCACCAGCCGGGCGGCCACAATTCCCACCACGCCGGAGTGCCAGCCCCGTTGGCACAGCACCAGTGCTGCGGGAAGCTGCGGTAACTGCCGGACAAACTCCATGGCTTCCGCGGTTATTTTCCGCTCGGTATTCTGCCGTTCCTTGTTTTTCGTCTCCAGATATTCCGCCAGTTCATCGGCGCGGCCGCTATCTTCTGTGGTGAGCAGTTCGACGGCCATATTCGCATGACCCATCCTGCCCGCGGCATTAAGCCGGGGTGCCAGAGAAAAACCCACCGCCGTACCATCAATGCTGCGATTTTCAAATCCCGCTACACGGATCAGCGCTTTGATGCCGACCATATTGCATCGCGATAATTGCTTTAAGCCGTAACTGACCAGAATGCGATTTTCATCCAGCAGTGGCACCACATCCGCGATTGTAGCCAGAGCAGTCAAGGCGGTAAAGTCAATTAACATATCTCGATATATTGTTGAAAGCTTGTTGGAACCGCACAGTTTTACCGCGATGGCCCAGACCAGTTTGTACGCCACACCGGCCCCGCATAATTGGGTATTTCCGGTTGCACATCCGTGCAACCGCGGGTGGGCAATAGCATGCGCCGGCGGCAAGGATGCCTCATATTCATGATGATCGGTGATGACGATAGTCATACCCGCATCGCGGCCGGCCTGCACCGCCTGCACCGCGGTAATGCCGCAGTCCACTGTCAGCAGCAGGCGTGTGCCGCGCTGGGCAATATCTTTCACCGCATCAATGGATAATCCATAGCCTTCCTCAATTCGGTGGGGGATATAAGTATCAAAGTCCGCACCGGCGGCGGTAAGCAGGCGGTGCAGCATCGTGGTGCCGGTTATGCCGTCCACATCATAATCACCATACACCGTGATTTTGTCCTTCTGTTTGATCGCCTGGGCCACCAGTTCCGCACAGGCGTCCATACCGGGAATGCTTTGTGGAAGAAAAATATTCTTAAATTCCGGCTCCAGAAAGTGCCGGGCACATTCCGGATTTCCCATGTCTCGTGCCAGCAGCAGCCGGGCGGTCAACGGGTGACGGCCAAGGCTGCGCGACAAGGCGCTAACCTGCTGACTATCAGCCACGGATTGCGGCAGATTCCATTGCCGCTTGAGGAAGCTATGCGGTTTTATGCTTGACATGCTCAAGGTGTTGACCTCCGTGTCCTGGTGTTGGTAAAACCGCGGTTATTACACGGTCACAACCATGGAACTGTGAACATATCTAACTGCATTTTCAAATAATTGCAGGCCATCGGGTGCAGCGGCACCATCAAGCCGGGTCCAGAATGGATGGTGGCGACGATGAATAAATCGTTCCGGGTGCGGCATTAAGCCCAAAATCCGCCCCGTGGTATCGCATATTCCGGCAACGGCTCCGGCGCTGCCGTTGGGGTTTTCCGGAAAATCTGTCGCCGGGTTTCCATTTTCGCAGGTGTAACGGAAGACAATCTGGTCATTGGCTTCCAAGGCGTCCATAATGGCCTGATCCCGCACGGCAAATCGCCCTTCACCGTGAGCCACCGGCAGCAGCAGAGATTTCCCCGGTTCGATCCATTTGCAAACAGATGATTGAGATTGTAACCGCACCCAGCGGTCCTCAAAGCGAGCCTGGGAATTATGCGTCAGGGTGGTGGTAAATATGTCTGATGATTCCAACTGCGGCAGCGGACCCGGCAGCAAGCCGGCCTTGACCAGCACCTGAAATCCATTGCACACACCCAGAATCATCTTGCCATCGCGCACCCATTGCTCCAGCGGCTCACGCAGGTGATGCAGCAATTCATTGGCCAGGATTTTTCCGCTGGCAATATCATCCCCGTAGGAAAATCCGCCGGGAAAGCCCAATATCTGATAGTCGGTCAATTGCCCCGGCTCGGCCAGCAGGCGGTGGATATGCACCGTTTCCACCACGGCCCCCGCGCATTGAAAGGCCAGGGAGAGTTCCTTATCACAGTTCGTGCCCGCAGTTCGCAGCAGCAGCACTCGGACAGTTGATGATTCCATGAAGCAATCCTTTTCCAACCGGAGGCATTATCGCACCGAAGTGGTCGAGAACTCAAGCGCCCGGGGGAATTACGCCGCCGCGGCGAGGCGGCTGCGCGTGGAATTCGGAACCTGGAACCTAGAATCTGGAATCTCGCATCCGGCATTTCGCATTTTGCATCTGGCATTTAGCATTTGGCATTTTCTGGAAGAGCTGGCGCTGCTATTTTCCATTTTGCGTGGCGGGACGATGTCGCCGATTACTGCATGTTCTGGAATTACTGCATACTGAATCTGTAACCTATGACCCGGTGCCTCAATACACTGCTGTTACCTTTACCACTAAAGCAAGCTGGCTCGGTTTGGGGCTAACAGCCTGCTTGACATAACAGCTAACCGACCGTCAAATATCTTTAAGATGAATGGGCGACTGCCAATCTGCTGCTATCAAGACCTTGCCGATTCCCTGTTTCGTGGGTTGGCTATGGAGGCGAAATATTCCCGGGCCTGCGCGGCAGTGGGCTTATGACGCCGACAGAACTCCAATCTCTTACCGAAAACCTTCGCACGCTGCCGAGCGAAACCGAGTGGGTTGAGTTCAAGCACAATATCGTCGATCCGCATGAGATCGGCGGTATATTTCCGCGCTTTCCAACGGCGCTGCGTTACACCGTCGCCCCCAAGCCTTCCTGCTGTGGGGAATTGATAATAGCTCCCACAAATTAACGGGCACATCATTTCGTCCACGCCAGACGAAAGTCGGCAACAAAGAACTCGAAAACTGGCTGCTCCGGCTGCTTACCCCGCGAGTCGATTTTCGCTTCCACGAAGGGGAGGTGGACGGCAATCACATCGTGCTGCTGGAAATTCACCCCGTGTCGCATCAGCCAGTGGCTTTCGAAGGCGCCGAATACATCCGGGTGGGAAGTTACAAGAAGAAACTCCGAGATTTTCCCGAAAAAGAGCGAGCACTTTGGGCCGTGTTTTCGGAAACCGTCTTTGAAACCGAAGTGGCGCTACCGTCGGCTTCCTCTGACGAAGTATTGGCATCAATTGATTATGTTGGCACATTCCGTCTATTGGACATTCCGCTCCCCGACAACCGCCGGGCCATTTTGGAACGACTAAGTGCAGAGCGCGTGATTATCCCTCGACCGGCCGACCGGTTTGACATCACGAACGTCGGAGCGGTGCTCTTCGCCGCTGATCTCCGTTATTTCCAACGGTTGTCCCGCAAGGTGCCGCGGGTGGTGATCTACCAGGGCGAAAACAAAACGCAGACAGTTAAGGAGCACCCTGCCTCGGCGGCCGATGTTCCCCGGCCGGGCTACGCGGTTGGGTTTGAGTCGCTGCTCGCGTGGATCAATGATCAACTACCGCAGAATGAGCACGTTGGGCAGGCTCTTCGCAAGACAGTTCGGCTTTATCCGGAGGTCGCCATCCGGGAACTCGTTGCCAACGCGCTGATCCATCAGGATTTTAACTTGTCCGGCACCGGACCGATGATTGAGGTTTTTGCGGGCCGAATGGAAATAACCAATCCCGGTCAGCCATTGATTGACCCACTTCGTTTTATTGACGAGCCGCCGCAATCTCGTAATGAAATCCTGGCTGCGCTGATGCGACGAACGAATATATGCGAGGAGCGCGGAAGCGGCATCAAGAAGGTCATTACTTCTGTGGAGGAATACCAACTTCCGGCACCAGATTTCCGCACGACGCCCCAGCACACTGTTGCCGTGCTCTTTGCGCCACGACCTTTCGCGGCTATGGACCGACGGGAGCGCATTCGAGCCTGCTATCAGCACGCATGTCTGTGGCACGTCTCGGGCAAGCGCATGACGAATCGCTCGCTTCGCCAACGGCTGAAGATCGAAGATCACTCGGTGACTTCGCGTGTTATCCGCGACACTATAGCCGCGGGCTTAATTCGCCAAGGCGGTGGCAGTACAAAGGACGCAAGCTATGCCCCATTTTGGGCGTGACTTAATTGTTGCGCCATGTGCATATCCTCCCATACCACCCGCGCCAAACATCATAAGTGCCCTAAAACATGATACTTGCCACTGCAGGGAATTGTTGCGCCATGTGACAGGCGTGGGTATTTCAGGCCCCAATTGCACTACTTTGCTTGGATTTTCGCCGGCAATTAGGACGGCGAGACGTGGCCGGCTGCCCCTTAACCCGTTGGCTTCTGCGTCTTCGCCCCTATTTTTTCCATATTCGAACATTTTTATGTTCACGCGGACAATATCTGTCCGCGGGGGGTGGTAAAAATGTATCCATGCCATGTTCGGGTGGTCCGAACAGGGGTTTTTTGAAAGGAGAGTTCGCCATGATTAGCCTGTCCGCTTCAACCGACTTGGATACGCCATTGTCTACCGGGAAGCAAAGCGAGCCGCTGCCGGAGCCGGCTGCGGACTGCACCCGCTTGTGTGACAATCCGTTTCTGTGCGTTCAGACGCTCAAATTTGTGCTCAATTTTCTTCGGCGGGAAAAAAGCAAGATTGAAGACTGCAACTTTTTTAACTTTATCATCCACGTGCTGGGCCGCCGCGAAACTATTGACTTAGCCCTGGCCTCATGCTCGCTGGATGCCTTGAAAGAGCGCACCAGAACCCACCTCGAAGCGGGCCACACATCGCCGGGAAATCTGCTGATGGACTTTTGGAACGACCCAAGCGCCCAGGCGACACTGAAGCCTCCGTTGCTGGCGGCACTGGAGAAGCATCTGCCCCGGCTGTCCCAGCAAGCCGCAGCAGACGCTGCCCAAGATGTGCTGTGCACGCGATTCGGGGAAATGGTTCAATTTTTTTGTCTCACAGAATATGAAGCAGATCTCCTGCTGATTGCCTACATTCGCCATGCCGACATCTGGAACTGGATGGACTTTAGCGGACCGCAGCGCGGTGGAAGTCGTTTTGAGCGGGTACGCCTGATGTGTATGGCCCTGGGAGCGCCGTTGGCGGTGGGTGGCAGATTTCTGTTGAAGAACAGCCGCCTGCGCACTCTGGGCTGCCTGGAGCATGACTTGGAATTCAATTCGGAATTAGAGCCATTTCTCACCGGCCTATCCGAAGAACCGCTGGCCTCCAAATATTTCGCCCGGCATACCGATCCTTCTCTGCCCTGGGCAATGTACGGCAAGCTCACGCAGGGGCATGGTGCCATGCTCAAAGAACTGATACGCTGCCGCGACCCGGACCGGGGTTTGAACCTATTATTTTATGGTGTGGCCGGGGGTGGGAAAACATCGTTTGCTGTTTCACTAGCGGCCGAGCTTGGTATGGAGCTTTACCGTATCCGTGTTCCGGAAGATTACGATGGCGAAATCGGCAGTTCACGCTTTGCAGCGTTGCAAGTGTGCGATCGGCAGGTGAATCGGGACCGCAGCATTATTCTCATCGACGAAGCCGACGAAATGCTGAAGGGATCAGCGGGGAGTGTGGGGGACCTGCTGGGGGAGTATTCGGAACCTGGTGGCGGGAAAAAAGATACCCTTAACACCGTTCTGGATCAGGTGAAAAGCACGTGCATCTGGATTACCAACAGCCTGCCGGAACGGCTCACGCCATCGGCGCGCCGGCGATTTGATTATTCCATTGAGTTTAAGCCGCTATCGCACCAGCAGCGCTGCCAGGTGTGGAAGAATCTGCTAAGCCAGTATCACCTTGAGGAAATAATTGGTGATGCCATGGTGGAGCATTTAGCGCGGCAATTTCCCGTTAGCGCCGGCGGCGTGGATTTGGCCCTGCGAAACTACGCCCGCCTGCGTGGTACCGGGTTCGCGCCGCTGCCCGCCGATACGCTTGAGCGGCTGCTGACACCGCACTGCCAACTTCTGGGCATCGACTTGACCGCTGCCGCAGCAAAGGCGACGGGCGGTTACGCGCTGGCCGGGCTGAACGTGCGCGGCCCAGTCTCACCGCAAAGCTTTCTTGCGGCCGTCCGGAAATTTCGCCGCAATCAGGAGTTGGCAGGAACCACCACTGAAACAACCGGCCAAGACATTCCCCGCCTGTCGGCGTTACTTTTCGGACCATCTGGTACCGGTAAAACCCAGTTCGTAACGTTCCTCGGCCGCGAGGTGGATTGTCCGGTGCGAACCTGCATGGCCGGCGATTTGCTTAGCCGCTATGTCGGCGGCACGGAACAGAATATCCGCGAAGCCTTTCGCACTGCATCCGCAGACCGGGCGATTTTATTTATCGACGAAGCCGACGGCCTGTTTCACAGCCGACAGTTGGCGCAGCGCAGTTGGGAAGTTACCCAAGTCAATGAGTTGCTCCATGCCATGGAAAACTTCGGAGGCGTGCTGGTGTGCGCCACCAACTTAATGGAAACGCTGGATGCCGCCACAATTCGCCGATTCACGTTCAAGCTGCAGTTTGATTACCTGGACGCCGCCGGCAAACTGGCGTTTTACCAAAGAGTCCTCTCCGATTTATGCCCGGAGCCGATGAATGAGCCTGCCAAACGCCGCCTGACCACCATCGCCGACCTAACCCCCGGCGATTTCGCCACAGTCCGCCAGGCGATGTATTACCTTAGCCCCAGCAATGGTAATGACGTGACGCACGCCGAACTACTTTCCGCCCTTGAACAGGAAACCGAAGCGAAGCGCCAGGGCGGCACAAGAAACTTCGGCTTTGGCCGAGAGTGAAGCAGTGGTCCCGGAGGAGTTAGGAGTTAGAAGTTAGGAGTTAGAAGGTTCTGTAACGCAGGCGTCCCGCCTGCACGTTGCCGAGAGTATGTCGGCGGTCCATACGGCCCAAGTGCGGAGCGACGGGCACACCTAAGCGGACGGGCCAACGGCCAACAGCCGAGCCGCGGACCGCAGGCGTCTCGCCTGCACCGTGCCGCAAGAATTTTGGGAGGTGATGTTCGCGCGGACAACAACTGTCCGCGGCAGCGTGTAGCATGAAATCAGCAGGCGTGACAAGCGCTAGTCTTTATACCGAATGGAGGTCGCATGAAATTTGTCGCCATTGATTTTGAAACCGCCAATTATTGCGCTGCCGGAATTTGCGCTGCCGGGGCGGCCACGTTCGAGGATGGCACGCTCACCGAATCGAAGTATTGGCTTATCCGTCCGCCCAAAGGCTCCGGCTGGTTTCATGATAAACTCATTGCAGTTCACGGCATCACGCATGAAACGGTACGCAACTGCCCGGAATTTCCGGAGATCGCCCCGGAGTTTTTCGCCCGGCTGGCCGCGGCGGATATTGTCGTCGCCCATCAGGCGTCATTCGACATGCGCAAGCTCTGCGCCACGGCAAAGCATTTCAGCCTGGAAATCCCGCCATTCGACTCCTTGTGCACGCTCGCGCTGGCCCGCGCCATCTGGCCCAAGCCGCTGCTGGCAAACTACGACCTTGCCACCGTAGCGGCGCACATCGGCCACCAGTTCCGGCACCACCATGCCGGTGAGGATGCTGAGGTGGCAGGCCGGATTTTATTGGCAATGATGCAGGAAAAGGGCGTCGCCGAGCCGCGGGCCTTGGCGGAGTTGTTCGGTGTGCAGCCAGCGGCTGTTCGCGGCGGCACGTAACCCCCAGCATGGTGAACTGTGGCTGGCGCGAAAGCGGAGCGGATTCCGGTATAATCAGGAAACGCAGCGGTTGTTTTGTTTTGAAATTTGGGAAGGGTGCATATGAGGAACTATCGTCGAATATTACGCAGCCTTGAAACCCAAGCCCTGCGGGACGACGTCGAAGTGATTGAAGCTGACCGCAGCGAAGCCGAGATTGCGGCAATGCCGCGAGAAGAATTGATCGCCATACTTGAGTCCGACGACTGCGAATGGTTTTCCGAGTTCTGGGAAATGGAGCACGAAGATTCCAGCCACTCGATCCACCCGGATGAGACCGACGAAGAATTTTACGAGCATGAAGCTCCGGATAAGGACTAGACCGCCGCCGCGGGAACTGGCTGTGCGGTACGCTCCGCAGCTAAAGAAGCGTCCAACAATTGCCATCAGGCTGGGCCGCACTGTTCGAGCTTTACGGCGTTCGATGATGGCCCAACACTGGTCGTGATGCTTGGAGAACAAGCCAGTCGGAACCGCTGGAGGAAATGGTGGTAATTAAGCCCGTGGGAATGAGATAGCGGTAGGAGCAGTCAAAGGGAATGAGCTGCGAAAGAGGTTGCGGGGAAGGTAATTTTTGACACCCGGGCACTCGGT
>JAKBAC010000102.1 GCA_021809365.1 Planctomycetota bacterium
CCCGCGTTCCGATGCACGCCGTGAAATGATCGGCAGCGGTGATCGCAATGAACGCATCCGCACCTATAATTTTCCCCAGAATCGCCTGACCGACCACCGCCTGAACCGCAACTTCCCGCTGGAGAACATCGTCGCCGGCGACATGTCCGATCTCCTGCTGGCCCTCCGTGATCTCGCCCGCGAACGCCAACTGGAATCCATGCTCGATTCTTAACTGTTCCGCCATCTTATTTGGCGGGGCTTATCGCGGTGGTTTCCATCGCGAATGTTGCGTGGACCGTATTGCCGGCGAAGGCTACGGTTTTAGTCCCTGAGGCCGCCGGTACTAACGCGGCGGGGGGGTGGATCAGCGGGGGGCTGATCTGGGGCGGGGCGGACATAACCCAGTTACACAACGCCATGATAATGAGCAGTAACGCAAGAATATAGCCGGGAATGATGAATACTGTGGCAAGCATTCGGATAAGACGGGGACTTGCCAATTTCTCCCACGCTTCAGGATCCAGGGTTTTCCTGACCTTGCGGGCTTTGGGAAAAGAATCAGACCAATCCATTTTGAAGGGAATTTGCAGCATCGCTGGTACTCCTTATGTAAGCTTGTCGATGCCTGGGCCTCCGTTCTCACCTGAAATTTCGGCCGCAACATACGGTTGCCGCCACACGCAGGAATACTTAGCAGCAAATTCTGTGCCATAGATTGCGTGTCCCTCTTTTTGTATGATGCCTACAAGCTTTTGGGACTTTACGCTCATAAGCGATTGCCTCAATATTCCACGATCCATTTTGCAGTGCCGAAATAATGTTCAACTGGCGGCTGCTTTACTGCACAGTATTGAATCAACTTCGAGAAATCCTGCCCAAGAAATAGACAGGCACTTGGGGACGGCCCTTTTTTTGCCAGGATTGATTCGATGCATGAACTGAATTAGATGCCGCCGATGCGTTGTATAGCTCTGCTGTGGTGAATGCCCGCGATGCTTCCAGGTTGCTGCGGAAATAGCAATGACCTTAAAAGTTCGCAAAATAAAAGAAATACTGCCCACAGTTTCAACGTGTTTCGGTTTTCTGTGCATAAAACAGGCAGAGGGGGTGAATTCGATGCACGGAATCGCTCCGGGCTGGAAGGTAGCATTTCGATGCATCTAAGCGTATTAATGTGGCGATACTTTGAATTCCGCAGGCTTTTTTGCCCCTTTACCTACTGGCCACGGCCAGGCTCCGGCCATTGTGGCACAACAATTGCATTAATCCACGCAGTAATCGGTTGGCGTTGACGGCTTCCCGGACGGAAGCATCAAAGCCTTGAATTTCATTAAAAAGCCACGTGGGCTAGTGCGCCTGCTCACTCGCAGGATGATTTTAGTCGGTGTGCCGCAGATGCAAAGCGGCTCCGCGACGCTTGCAGAAGATGCTTTGAGCCTTACCGGCTCGTAAGGAGGTGATCTTATTTACAAGACCCTGTGCTAAGTGTTCAAAAGACAGTTCCGCACCCGTGTGTATCGGGTGAGCAAGGAGAGCTGCGACTGACAAGATCGTTCGCTAAGAGGTATTTGAGTATGGATTTGAGCAACTTTTTTACAAAAAAGCGACTGCGCTGGTGGTCGATTGTTTCGCTGCTTGCGATGTTATCACTTTACGCCGGTCCGCTGGTAGCCCAAGTAGTCGCGCCGGCACCCACGCCGGCACCGGCGGTTGCGCCGGCGGCTGCAGCCACGGCCCCCGCAGCTTCTGCCCCTGCGGCACCGAATTATGCTACGCCCACATGGTTAAGTCACGGCGATACCTGCTGGCAGTTAATTGCCGCCACTATCGTCGGTATGCAAAGCATTCCCGGCCTGGCCATATTGTATGGCGGTGTCGTGAAGAAAAAATGGGCGATTAATTCTGCGTTCATGGTGTTTTATGCGTTTGCAGCCGTGCTGATTGCATGGTTGCTTTGGGCGTATAACATGGGCTTTGGTCCGCAGTGGTTCCCATTTGTGGGCCATCCCACTCCGGTGGCCAGTATTATGGACGAATTGAATCAGGCCATTGTGCCGGGTGCTAACGCCGCGTCACCTTTTGCCACGGCCGCGTTCCCAATGTCTGCCATGGTTTACTTCCAATTTGTGTTTGCCGCTATCACCCTGATTCTGATTGCAGGTTCACTGTTTGGTCGAATGAGCTTTGTGGCCTGGATGCTTTTTGTTCCGCTGTGGCTCACGTTCTCTTACGCTGTTGGTGCATTTACCCTGTGGGGCGGGGGTTTTCTGGCGCTCAAGGGAGTTATTGATTATTCAGGTGGGTACGTCATCCACCTGGCTGCGGGCGTCAGTGCATTTACCGCCGCTGCGATTATCGGGCCGCGATTAAAGCAGGATCGCACCAACTTCAAGCCCAATAATATTCTCATGGTTCTGGCCGGTGCCGGTATGGTATGGCTGGGATGGAACGGCTTTAATGGTGGCGACCCCTATTCGGCCAATGCCGACGCCGCTGTCGCTGTTCTGAACACCAACGTCGCCACGGCCATGGCACTGCTGGTCTGGATGTTCTGTGATTATGCCCGTTATGGCAAGCCCTCGGTGCTTGGCGCTGTGAATGGTATGATCGCCGGATTGGTGGCCATCACTCCTTCCGCCGGTGTATGCAACGGATACGGTGCATTGCTGGTTGGACTGTGTGCCGGCACCATTCCCTGGTTTACCATGAATGTTCTTAGCCAGAAGATGAGTGTATTTAAGAAAGTTGATGATTGCCTGGGAGTCATCCATACCCACGGCTTTGCCGGCTTGACCGGTGGGCTGCTGGTGGGCTTGTTGGCCACGACGCAAGGCGAAAGTGCGTTTGCCTGCGTGAATACCAATGGCGGATTATTTTACGGCGGCGGCTTCCAGCAGCTTTGGCTCCAGGCTGAAGGCGCCCTATTCATCATCGTACTTAATGTTGTGGTCACCGCTGCTATCTGCTACCTGATCAGGCTGTTTATTCCGCTTCGCATGTCTGATGAAATGCTGCGAATTGGAGATCATGCCGTTCACGGTGAAGAAGCCTACGGTTTGGCTGAAGAAGATGATGCTGATGAATTAGTTCCAGCATAAGCTTGAACGAACATCAGAAATCCCCCAATTTTGGGCGGTCAAGGTGCCTAC
Source organism: Planctomycetota bacterium (assembly GCA_021809365.1). The sequence goes on from JAKBAC010000102.1 coordinate 3,132, forward strand.
CTTGACCGCCCTTTTTTTATCAGAGCTTTTCGCAGGTTTCCGCTTTTCTCCCTGAGATGTCACGGCTTTCGGCTGCGTACGGTAGAATCTGTAAGTGCTATGACTGATCAGAACAGTGAATTATCTCCGTTGCATCTAGCCTTGTGGCTGGATCCCCGGCAACTTCCGCAGGAGGCGGGGTTTATCTATTCACTGGCCGTGGCCGCAAAGGCTGAGGGGTGCCGGATTTCCCTCATCGCACCCGCGAATGCGGATTTAAGCTTTCTGCCGAATCTGGGCGCACCGATTTTATCCCTTCCCACCCCTTCCGGACCGCGCTGGCTGAATTCCATCCGGCGACCATCCATGGCGATTATTAACCAGTTGAAAAAAACGCAGGTCGATGTGGTGCTGCAATTCGCCCCGCGCCAGGCACCCAATTCTCTGCAATTGCGTCTGGTGCAGGAATTTCCGGTGGTGCGATGGCTATGGGATGCTTCCGATTTGGCACTTGGTTCCGGGCTGACTATTGATACGGCGCAACTGATCGTACCCTCACAGTATGCCATGGATCACTGCGGCTCCGACCGCGCCAAGGTATCTCTGATTCGCCCCGGTGTTATCGTGCACGAGCCGCCGGTCTCATCACACGGTACGCCTAATCGGCCGGCCTTCATGGTTTGCCTGGATGTCATTTCAGATTATGCGTTATTCGCGGACCTGCTTGACGCGTGCCGCCGGCTGATGGATGAAAAGGCGGATTTTTTTCTCTTTCTTTGTGATGCCGGAAAAGACGCGCATAGCGCGTGGAAACTCTCGAATGATTTAGGGTTGCTTGATCGCATCAGCTTTATTCCCTATCGCTATGATATTGATCCATTGTTGAGCCAGGCGGACATATACATCCAACTTGGTGCTGCTTCGCGATTCAACTACACCACGCTGCGGGCCATGTCACGGAGAATTCCTGTTGTCGCCAATCCGGGAGTTCATGACGAGTTCTGCATCGACGGCCAAACATGTCGTGTATTTAACCGCGGCCAACCCGAAACGCTTTCCTCCGCCCTGGCAAACATGTTGGCCCATCCTGCGGCAGGGCGCGAAATGGCGCAGCGTGCCGCCACCCATTTACAACGACATTACAGCATGAGCGACGCCGTGCAGCGCCTGATCGCCCTGTGCCGACAGGCCGCCGGCATTCCGCTGACGTTGCCCAAAGCGCCGCCGTCTATTGTATAATTTCCCTGCCGGGAGTATGTCCACCGTGCATCAGAACGGCCTCAAAGGCGGCGGGGCGATTCGTCAACGGACCGATGCGTCGCTTTAATTTTAACTGACCTGACGATATGGTAAACTACCTGACTCCTGGACTGTCCGGTAAGTCGTTGAAGACGGAGCTTCGCATGTTTTGGCAACAGGCCTTTGCACCACGGGAATCGGCGAAGAAAAGCAAAGCTCTGAAATCCGATGGCGGTATTCCGGTCGCCCTGCCTGAATCCGTGCCTTTTACCGCCACCTACGCCTCTGATCCCGACTTCATTCGTTTACGCCTGGAATTGGAAAAACTCAAACTGCTTCGCGGCTTTGATGAACTGCTGTGTCTGGAGGGACTTCGGGGGGTGGATCAACTGCCGCATCAGATTGAAACCGTGCGCAAGGTGTTGCGGTATTTTCATGGGCGCGTGCTGCTGGCGGATGAAGTGGGGCTGGGAAAAACCATCGAGGCCGCTTTGTTGCTGCGGGAATATGTGCTCCGGGGAATGATTAAACGCATTCTTATTCTTGTACCCTCGCCGCTGACGGGACAGTGGCGGGATGAGTTGTCCGGTAAATTTGATCTGGATTTTGACCTTGCCGCTTCCGGCTGGAATCGCGATCATTGGACCCAGCGCCAGCGGGTTATCGCGTCCATTTCCCTGGCGAAAAGTCGGCGGCATTTTGATCTCTGCTCGGCTGATCCCTGGGATCTGGTGGTCGTGGATGAAGCCCATCATTGTAAAAACCGCACCACGCGAAACTGGCAACTGGTCAATGCGCTGAAACGTCGGCATATTTTCCTGCTCACCGCCACGCCGGTGCAGAATAACCTCATTGAACTGTACAACCTGCTGACCCTATTGGAACCGGGGCATCTGAAAACCGAATCCGATTTCAAAAAGAATTTTGTCACGCGCGGTAATCCACGCGATCCGCGCAACCGCCGGGTTCTGCGGGATTTGCTTTCCCAGGTGATGGTCCGCAATACCCGCAGCCTCGTGAATATTCAGTTGCCGCGCCGCTATGCCCAGACCTTTGCAATCGAGGCCGGCGCGGAAGAGGCACAACTCTACCGCCATCTGGATTCTTATTTGCGATGGCGCTGCCAGCCGCTGCATGCCCAGCCTGGCCGAGAGGAAGACAATAACTCAGGCGACGCCGAGCAGGCCATTGAAGAATCATCCGTGCTGGCGAGCATTTCCGAAGGCGTCGTGCAAAGTTCCGCCGCGCACGAGCGTGCGGACAGATTCTTACCCGGGGCCGGGGCGGGCAAATGGGCGACCCTGGAAGAACTTTGGCGGTATCCTCCGGACGATCTTCCGCTGCTGAACCGCTTGCAGATTAACGCCGTTCTCATGGCCGCCGGCAGTCATCCACTGGCTTTGCGTCCGGCATTGGAGCGTCTGGGCGTGCAGGATCCGCGGGTTGCACCATTGCTGCAACTGGCAAGGGATCTGACTCAATCAGCCAAGGAAACCAAGCTGCTTGAACTGCTGAAGAAAAACCAAACGGATAAAACACTGGTGTTCGCGAATTTCCGCGCAACGCTTGATTGTCTGGCCGGATTGCTGGAGCGCCACGGGATACGCTTCGTACTTTTCACCGGCAGCCAAAGCCAGTTGGAAAAGGAAATGGCCATTGATCAATTCCGGCATGACGTGCCGGTGATGCTCTGCTCTGATTCCGGGGGAGAAGGTTTTAATCTGCAGTTCTGCAATACGCTCATTAACTTTGATCTGCCGTGGAACCCCATGCGCATTGAGCAGCGTATCGGGCGGGTGCACCGCATCGGGCAGACGCGCGACGTTTTTGTTTTCAATTTATGCACGCGCGGTTCGCTGGAGGAAAAAATTCTGGCTGTGCTCAACGACAAATTGCGAATGTTTGAACTGGTGGTCGGAGAAATCGGTTCCATTCTCGGCAACACGGAAAATGGGGAGGATTTTGAGTCGCTGGTGCTGAATCTATGGATCAAATCCGCCGGTCCCGCCGAACTGGATACAGCCTTTGATGATCTTGGGGACACTTTGGTGCAGGCCCAGGGTGACTATCTCAAAACCAAGGAACTGGACGAAGCACTATTCGGGGAGGATTTTGCTTGAGCCAGGCCATGGATCAGCGTCTGAAAACATTCGCCGTGTCGTTGTTGGAGCGCAACGGCGGACTTGTGGAATGGCCGGCGTATCTTAAAAGCGGTTTTGCCGTTCTGCCTTCCGGGACCGCGCAACTTCTGGAATGCCCGGAAAATACGGAAATCACCGCGGAATCCGTCAATTCCGGCCTGACGATTAATCTTGCCTCGATGTTTTTGCAGCGCACAGAGCGTCTGTTTCCCCCTGACGCTTCGGCCATCTGCCTGAAAATTGATGCCCTGTATCTGAAAAAGTCCGCGATGGATGAACCGGTCGCACGGGCCTTCGCGTTTCCCAATACGCGGGTAAAAGTCATCGGTGCTTCGGCGGATCGCGTGGAGTATCAGTTCTGGCATTTTGCCGCCGCCATTGAATCGGACGAGAAATGGGAGGACGTAATCAGCCTCGCAAGAAACAGCCGCACCGGGGCCATGTTGGACCTGCCTGATCCCTTAACGAATTATGACGCGCATCCCACGCGCCCCGATGAGACGACGCCGGATATGACGCGTGTTATGGCCCAGGCCGCCGCTGCGGCCGCCAGGCGTTCGCAGGCGTTCGTCCAGCGCCTGGAAGAGCGGATGGATCGGGACATGAAGCGGCTCAAAAGTTATTATCATGCACTGGTGGATGACGCGGCGGATCATAAAATCCGCGGGGCGGCAGACATGGAAAAGTTAGATGCCCGTACCCGTGCGGTTGAACTGGAACTTGAGCGGAAGACCGATGAATTGCGCGATCGCTATACGCTGCGGCCCGTCCTGCGTCCCGTGGCACTGGTCAGGCTTGATGCCCCGGCTCTGAGAGTGGAACTCAACGTCCAGCGCCGCAACGCGGAAAAGCGAATCGGCGTTTACTGGAACGCGGTAACCAAAGCACTTGAACCGCTGGCCTGTTCAAAGTGCGCCGCCGACAGTTTCACAGTTTATTTTGATGACCAACTCCAGACACTTTGTGCCCAATGCGCCAAGGCGTGACCGCACGGCCCGGGAAGCGCCGACAAAGCCGGTAAAGGTTTGCTCGAAATACGCGCGGGCCGGCCGGCGGATAAGCTGCGCCGTGCCGGAGTCACAAAACCGCGTTGGTAAGAGATGCGGCCTTGGCAAATGGCGTTATTAAATCTATCATCACGATATTGGCGGATTTCCGCTCGTGAAGGAATTGCTTTTGATGAACGTAAAATCTTCGACCGCGGCAGCATTGCATCGGGATCCCCGCGGCATTGCCGTGCTTGGCAGCACCGGCTCGATTGGTACCAATACTCTTAATGTCATGGCTCATCTGGCTACGCAAGGCCAGCCCTTTGAGGTTATCGGACTTGCCGCTGCATCTAATTGGCAGAAGCTCTCGCAGCAGGCGTTGGCGTTTAAGCCAAAAGTTGTGATTTTAAGCCAACCGGCATCGACCGGAGATTTATCCGAACTTAAAGCGGCTTTGGCCCATACGGATATTCAAGTACTGACCGGCGATGCGGCGGTGTCGCAGTTAGCCCGGCGGGATGATGTGGCCGTGGTGGCGGCTTCGGTGGTAGGGGCGGCAGGGTTGGCACCTGTGCTGGCGGCAGCCGAGGCCGGCAAATGGATTGCTCTATCGAATAAAGAGGCTCTGGTGGTGGCCGGTTGTCTGGTTATGCCGCTGGCGGAGAAATACGGGGCTACAATACTACCGGTGGATTCCGAACATTCCGCCATATTTCAATCTCTTCGTTCCGGCGAAGCGCGGGAGATTGATCGCATCATTCTTACGGCCAGCGGCGGTCCATTCCGCAGTTGGCCCGCTGAAAAGATGCAAACAGCCACGGTCGATGAGGCGTTAAATCATCCTAATTGGCGGATGGGCCCCAAGATAACCATTGATTCCGCCACAATGATGAATAAGGCGCTGGAAATTGTTGAAGCGCACTGGCTTTTTAATCTGCCCGCGGAAAGAATTGATGTGCTGGTGCATCCACAGTCGATCATTCACAGTATGATTGAATTTGTGGATGGCAGCATCATCGCACAACTTGGAACACCCGATATGCGAACCGCCATCCAATATGCCCTTACGCACCCCCAACGCCATCAGGGGTGCAGTTCCCGGCTGGATTGGACCAAAATTAAAGAGATGACCTTTGAACAGCCGGACGGCCGATTTCCGGCATTGGAAATCGGCTATGAAGTGATTCGTCACGGTGGAACCAGCGGCGCTGTGGCCAACGCCGCCAATGAAGCGGCTAATGCTCAGTTCCGTGACGGAAAAATTCAGTTCGGTAAAATTATTGACATAACATCCGGCATATTGAAGAAACATCTTGCTAACGGTTTTGTGGCCCGGCCCCAGCTTGCCGATTTATTGGCGGCGGACGCCTGGGCACGTGCGGAGGCGGCTCTATGACAACCCGACAGATTCAACTCACAACTCACAGATTGCGGCGAAACCTCAGGCGCGGCCGCGTGATGCTGTTTTCAATCGGCCTGCCGCTGGTCCTGGCCTATTCCCTGGCCACGGCAGCCGGAAGTGTGTGGAAATCACTTCTCGTGCTGGTGGGCTTTGGGTCCGTTATTTTCTTTCATGAACTGGGGCACTTTCTCGCGGCCAAGAGCTTTGGCGTTCGCTGTGATGTTTTTGCTGTGGGCATTGGTCCGCGGTTGTGCGGCTGGCGAAAAGGAGCGGGGTTTTCATTTGGAGAAGTCGAAATCGGGCCGGCTAAAACTGATGCCCCAACTGCCTCTGTGGACACGGCTGATCTGGTAAAAAGGCCGGTGCTGGGAGAAACGGATTATCGTCTGGCGTGGCTGCCCTTCGGCGGATATGTACGCATGTTGGGGCAGGATGACATGGATCCGGCCAAGGTCAGCGAAGACCCCGCATCCTTTGGTAAAAAACCCATCTGGCAGCGCATGGTAATTATCTCCGCCGGCGTAACGATGAATATCCTTTTTGCCATTGTTGTATTTGCCATCGTTTTTCGTCTGGGTATAGAGGTGCAGCCTGCGATTATTGGCTCTGTGGCGTACAACAGTCCGGCTCAAAAGGCCGGTTTGCATGTCGGGGATGATGTTGTTTCCATTAACCATCGCAAACCGCGTGGCTTTCTGGAGTTTCCTGATTTACAAATGGCGGCGGCTCTGGGCGGGCGCGGGCAGGTCATTAACCTGCAATATTATCCCAACGGCAGCAAGCAGTTGCGTGATGTTGAGCTTCGGGCCGTCATCCCTCCGGGCGGCGGCTTACTTGGGATCGGCGTGGCTTCCGCGCCGTCGCTAAATATCCCGCCCATGTCCAAGTCGAATTATCAAAAGCTTGTCAAGCTTGATCCCAATCAGGCGGCATTCAGGCCGGGCTGCCGGATCGTGACTTGCGACGGCGTTGCGGTGCGCGATTGGGGCCAGCTTTATGCGGTGATGCAGGCTTCTAATGGCCGCGTCATGCACTTTACGCTGCGGTCCAGGCACGGGAAAATATATCACAGTACAGGCAGTGCAACGCTGTTTCCCCGCAGTTGGGTTACTTCCATGCCGCCGATTCTGGGGATGTATCCCCGTATTATTTTGGACGCCGTGGAGGCGGGAAGCGCCGGAGCCAAGGCCGGCCTGCGCGCCGGCGATGTCATTTTACGAATCGGATCGCTGACCAATCCGGATATTGCTTCGTTCCGGAAGAGCATTGAAGAAAACGCGGGACAAAAAATAGCCGTGGAAGTGTTGCGCGGCAAAAAACAGATCACGGTCAATTGCACACCGCAAAGCCAGTCCGGCAAAGGATTTCTGGGCGTGGCCATGGGACTGGATTTTGCTTCGCCCGTCATCGGCAGTGTGTCGCATCGGATGGCGGCTCTGGGGGTAAGCCCCGGATCGACGTTATCCGCGATCGGGCCGCAGGGAATGGCCTTGACGAAATTGCAAAGGGTTAAAAATTGGTATGACCTGTTTGCTCTGGCCAAAAAATTCAATGGACAGACGATCCAGATAACTTTTGCCGGAAAAACCACCCCGGTGACCTTGCCTTTGGGCGGCAGACTGATGAACTTTCTGCGGCAATATCATTACCGCGTCGGCTTAGCCCTGCTGCCGGCCCTGCGCGTGCAGAAAAGCCACAGCGTGTATGGTGCTGTGGCCATGGGAGTAAATCACACCTGGAACTGGATTTTGCGCACGTATTCCACATTGCGCGGATTGGGTTCCGGTACGGTTCCGGCGCATGAACTGCATGGTGTGGTGGGCATTGTGCCGATCTTGTATGAATCTGAAAGCATGGGCAATACGACGCTGCTTTATTTTCTGGGATTAATTTCCGTCAATTTGGCGGTTATCAATTTCCTGCCTCTGCCGGTCCTGGATGGAGGTTTGTTTGTGATGCTGCTAATTGAAAAAATCCGGGGACGGCCTCTGTCGGTGAAGGTTCAAACGGCGATTCAACTTGTGGGCATCACACTCATTGCGGGTATATTTTTATATGTGACCATCTTTAATGACCTGCCGAGCTTCTTTGGGCATTGATGTTGCCTTTTTTCGGCACGCGGCTCCAGAGTTTCCGCACTGGGAAATTGCAACAGGCAATGGGCATGAAAATTCGGAGCCTGATAGGCAGTTTCCCGTGAACACAAAGGCGATTATGCTATCGGCATGAAGCAACGAAACGTTATAACCCTGGCTCTTTTAGTCGCAACGCTGGCTTTGGCCGGATGCAAATCATTTGGGCCTATGCGCATCAAACCCGTTGGCTCCAGCAGTGGTGCGGCCCTACGTCCGGACTTTACCAGCGGATATTTCCGCTTCAGCCGTAATCAGGCCTACCATTTTATTCTTTTTGCCACGACCCGAACTCCGCATGGCGGCACAGTGCGGCAGGTTATGATTCTGCGGGTGTTCTGGACACCGGTGCCGGGCGTAACTCCCATTGTCCGCACAGCGATTAATGCCACGATACGCTATGTGATTTTTACACCACATGGATGCGGCATGTATCAGGGTGCCGGCTTTGTCCGACTGCATAACAGTCCGCACGCCCGGGAAATGCACGCCTCCCTGGTACAAGGCGATTTACGCCTGACCGGTGCCAGTGGAAATTTTGTCGACGCCATAGGGCCATCACGCATAACCGGCGATTTTTCCGCCCTTCGCTCAGCGGAAAGAACCCTGACTCTGACCCTGCGCACCAAGCGCCGGTTCTTCACCGCCACACTTTCCAATGGCCGCTGACGTACCGTTGCAGGAGAATTCAGATGCTCATTGGTGTACCCAAAGAAATTAAAAGTGATGAATATCGTGTGGCCGTCATACCGGCTGAAGTGGAATTCCTGACGCGCCACGGCCATCGGGTGATGGTGCAGGCGCAGGCCGGCATGGGCAGCGGAATTGAAGATTCGCAGTATCGTGAGGCGGGCGCTGAAATTATTCCGACGGCGGAAAATGTGTGGCGGCAGGCGGAATTAATTGTGAAGGTCAAAGAACCGCAGCCTGCTGAATACCCCTTGATGGGTTCGGGTCAAATGGTGTTGACCTATTTTCATTTTGCCGCAGCACCGCAGTTGGCTTCGGAATGTATGTCGCGGGGCATAACGGCCATCGCCTATGAAACCATTCGGGATAAGCGAGGACTCTTGCCGTGCCTGACGCCCATGAGTGAAATAGCGGGAAAAATGTCAATTCAGGAAGGTGCCAAATACCTGGAGAAGCCCATGATGGGGCGGGGAATTCTTTTAGGCGGTGTGCCGGGCGTGGCCCCGGCCAACGTGGTGATTCTGGGCGCGGGAATTGTCGGGCAGAATGCCGCGAAAGTGGCTGCCGGCCTC
>JAKBAC010000103.1 GCA_021809365.1 Planctomycetota bacterium
CCGCTTAAAGCTTTTCCGCCAGAGCCTGTCCGATGAAATCCGGATATCCCGGGGTATCCACGAGATTGATTTCCCGATTGTCGTAATTTGCAAACATGACGGTGGAATTGGTGGAATGTTTATGCTGGCGGGCTTCCGGTTCAAAATCCGAAATGGTATTGGATTCTTCCACCGACCCCATGCGGGTAATCACGCCGCAACGATGCGCAATGGCCTCCGCCAGCGCGGTTTTGCCGGCACCAAAATGACCCGCCAAAACAATGTTTCGGATGTCCGCCGGGCGATATGCAGGTAATTCAGCCGCGCCATTCATGTCCCGATCCTCGCAAAAGAATTGGCAGCAAACACCAAGCGGAATGGTACATCAACGTTGCGTTTGTGGCCAGCAATCCTGCGCGGATATGTTATGGCACCAATATAATATCATTGGGGGACTTAGGTTCTTCCATGCCGGTATAATTGCGGATCGGCGGCGAGCCAATCGTCCAGATATTGTCGTGATCCGGCCCCACATCCGGTGTTTGCGTCCACAATACGCTGCCATCATCATACAGCACGTTTTGCCCGCGGCGGCCATGGTTCCATGAATTCGCATTAACCCGGAGATCGCGCACCTCATAACCGCGAAAAAGCGGGTTGCGATCCGCCAATACCGCCACATGCCCCCCCTGCCCCCAATGATGGTGATACGCGGATAGTTGATCAATGTAACTGTATCCAACATTATTCCATGCCGTGCGCCCATCAGCATGACGAATGGCAACCGCCGCTACCGCCGGGCAAACCATCCGGCTCCATGAAACATAGTGCCTCCCGACACCCAGCAGGGGTTCAAGATTGGCCAGATTGCAGTGCGCACCAACAGCGCGGTGAACGCCTGGCGTCATGCCGCGTGGCAGCCAGTCACGATCCGTTGGAATGGCGATCCGCGGTAATTCATTGGCGTTGGCCTGTGCATATTGTCCAAAGGCGGTGCCCAGAACCGCCAGATTATTGGCGCACGCGGTTTGAATCGCAAATGTCCGCGCTTTACCCAGTTGAAAAATTGTCACCGTCAGCAACAGCGTGGCTGCGATCAGCATCACCGCTATATCCGTCTTGCGCGGATCCCAGAACTTGCCGAATCGACGCGTATTCGTTAACACGCTGGGGCCGGCATGGGGAATGCTGCGCGGCTCCTGCAGCGCTTGCGCCGCGGCAATGGTGCGGCGCGTTAAATCCTCCGGCGGTTCAACCGGAGGTAATTGTGACAAAGCGTGAATAATTTTCGCCATGCGCGGCGGGCAATCATGGCTGTTCGATGCTCCTGCGCCGGCACATTCTCCACCGCCCCGCTCCAGGAGGGCATCAACAAAAGCCGCTTCGTGGGCCGCGAGATTGAACCGCGACATTGCGGGATCCTCATGGCGTTCAGTGTTCATGGCATCACCCTTTTTACTCCCGGCGCGCCGGGATGGCATCGCCCACGGTTGTGCATCATGTTACTTTCCTTCACCTTGCCGGATACGCCACGCCTCGCCAAACATGGCCAACGCGGTATGAAGCCGACTTTTTACCGTTCCCAGTGGAATGCCCAGCACCTCCGAAATTTCTTTATAGGCAAAGCGGTTGTAATAGCTCAACAGCAACACTTCCCTATAAATCGTCGGCATCCGCGCAATAATTTGCCTGACCGCCTCGGCATCCTCACGATCGATCAGTCGCTCCGGTGCCGAAAGAGTTTCGGACTCCATGAGTTCCATGAACGTCGCCTCTTCGCCATCATGCCCGGTTACGTTATCCAGCGACTGCGTGCCGCGACGAAGGTTGGCCCGAAGATGATCGCGCGCCTTGTTCGCGGCAATGGTGAACATCCAAGGCCTGAAGCGACGGCTCCGATCAAATGTCGATGCGCTCCGATAAACCTGAATGAAGGTCTCCTGAAACAAATCTTCCGCCAAAGCCGCCTCATTGATAAAGCGTTGCAGAAAGCTGAACAGCTCTCTGCGGTAGCGCTCCACCAACTCGGCAAATGCGGCCTGATCTCCGGCCACAAACTCGGCAACTAGCTCTTCATCCGTGGCCATCAGGCCCATCCTTTATTACGCGAAGAATCATCTTTGGTTCGATTCGCGATCACTATTGTTAAACGTTGGTTTCATTGAATTTCGTTTTCGGAAAATTCCACCGAATTTACGGCTATTATCGGATTTAACACAAAACCGAATATCGGCGAACGTTTTCAATCTCGCCACCGCACCCTGTCATGTTATCGCTTCCATGGATTCCGGCAACGCTACGCAATCAGTGCTTCCGCCATCACCATCATTCGCATTAAAACCCGCTCGCACGCCGGATCAATATTTCGGGCGTGCCGCAATATCGCCAGACTTGCCCAACCCGCGTTGGCCATGCGTTGCCGCGCCAGCCACCCGAGGGCCAGCGCCTCAAAAGTCAGCAGCAGGGTTTCGCGCGCCTGGGCATGACACGCATCACCCGGACGATAAACCCCCGGCGGCGGCAGGATTGCCAACAGATTATCTGGCTGGGCGGGTTGAATAATTCGCCCGGAATCGCCTGTCCATAGTACCGGAAGTCCAAAGCGCGAATTTCGATGTGCCGTGATGCGCCACTGGTGATGATGCGAAAACAATCGCAGCGACTCGATCGGAACATCCGCGGCTCCGCCGGCCATCAATGCCTGGTGCGCGACTCCCCTTTTCTCCGCTCGTTGACCTTCCATCACCAGCCACACGCCGCCGGATCGCGCCAACTCCCGTAACGCCAGACGCCGCTCCATCGCGCCGTTCGATGTAATTGCGATAATGCCGTCGCAACAGAACTGCCGAATCTGTCGCGAGGCCTCCAGCAGCGGAAGATAAATTCCAGCCAATAATGCCGCATCCCGTCGGAAAAATGCCTGTCGTTCCGCCGCCTCCAGTTCTCTGCGGGCCGCCACATACCGTCCGGCGGCCAGCAAATCTTGCCCGGAATTCCACAACCGCCGCGCAAAATCAGTCGGTGCCACTGGGCCAGCCACAATATCGCGCCTGTTGGTAGTCATACGACTTTTCCTTGACGAGCCACCTGCTGTCTTGCCCATGGGCATTATTGCGAAGGGACGATCCGCTTGGGTAATTCAATGGCCATGTGATCTGTGATCTGACTCGGATCAAGTTGAATGGAATCAAGTGAAGGATCCCCCTGACCGGACCATATCCAGACATTATCTGTATCCAGAGGAGAAATCCAGAAGTTGAAATGCCCCTTCGCATTTACCGGATAATAGTTGTGTGTAAATGTGCTGCCCGGCACGCCCACGGATAATTCCGCGCCCATGGCCGGTTGTGTGGTGCCCGCCCATGTCGCGATTCCCGCAACATGGGTGCATGATGGCAAAACACTCCACAGGCCCAGCATGACGACTCCACGGAAAATATAGCGCAATGATCTTGAATACATCCCGACATCCCCAATCAACGTCTGTCAGCGGTCCTGTTCGATCTTTTTTACATCAATGGTCAATATGTCTCTGGACGGAGAATATCCAAGGATATCCTGCTTGATAATCGCGATGGCCTCGCGTTGCGCCCGCCAGACAAAATGCGTGGCCACATCCTTCATATCCACCCAGCGAACAGCATCATGTTCCTTATCCACGACAACTTTCGCGGTTGGACTTACCTGGGCGGCGAACACGGGCAGAATCGCCACGCGGTCGCGGGCCGCGTGATAAAAACTTTCCAGATATTCCACCTGATAAAAGCTCTTCGGTTTCAGGCCGGTCTCTTCCTTGAGTTCACGCAGTGCCGCGCCCACGGCGGTTTCATGTGATTTAATTCCACCATATACCGTCTGCCACGTTCCCGCATATTCCCCGGAATCGACGGCGCGGCGCAGTTGCAGAAACTGCGGGCCATGACCGGTTATGCGATATATGTACACGGCGACGCGAGTCGATTTTACTTTCGGCATGATAGTTGAAGCTCCACAAAAAAACTCCGCATCGGGCCGGGCTTAGCGCATCGGCCAAACGCCCTGATCATTGAATAATATACCGCCGATCCGGCAACCGGCGCAAATGCCCGGCAATTTCCAGATACGTCAGTTCCGCCATTATGACTGATGGCGGTAAAACCGCGCTGTTACACAGATCATCCGCACTAAGCGCCTCGCCCGTGAAACAGGCCATGATCTGCTTTTGCGGTGCCGTTAATTCAGATCGAGCCGCTATTTCAGATTCCGCCGCCGTGGTACTATTGACCGGCGGATCGGCAACGCGTCGCCTTGCCGCTGATCGCGGTGGTGCCGGCACAGCCGCGTTTTGTGATTCGGTCGGGGCGATTAATTCGGTATGCCCCAATCCGCGCAGAATGTCCTCCACGCAATCCACCAGTGCGGCTGCACCGGTTTTAATGAGATAGTGCGTGCCGCTACTGGCAATCGAATCAACCCGGCCAGGTAAGGCAAATACTTCGCGGGCATAATCGTCGGCGGCCAGACGCGCGGTAATGAGCGATCCGCTTCGCAAATTGGCCTCAATAACCAATATGCCCAGCGACATTCCGGCGATGATCCGATTGCGGGGCGGAAAATTTTCCGCCAGGGGTGGTTCATCCGGGGGCAGTTCGCTGATCACCGCCCCGCCGTCAGCCCGCACAATGCGATCATAAAGTTCAGCGTTTTCCTGCGGATAGCAATGCCCCAACCCGCACCCCTGTACAACGATTGTGCGGCCACCGGCGCGTAAGGCACCCGTATGCGCCGCCGTGTCTATTCCACGCGCGCCGCCGCTGACAATGGTCAGCCCGGCCGCGGCCAGTGCCATGGCAAATTTATCGGATTGTTCACGCCCGTAAAGCGTGCAGCGACGCGCACCGACAACTCCAATGGCGAGCATATCCTGCCTTAACAATCTCCCACGGACATACAGCACCGTTGGCGGATCGGCAATGCGCGTCAGGCCTGCGGGCCATTCGGCGTGATCCGGGCAGATAATGCGTATCTGCCGCTGATTGCAATCTTCCAGAAGTGCATCAATATTTAACTCATCTCGCCCGCGGGCAATGGCCTGGGCACGGGTGTGCCCGATGCCTTCCACCTGCGCCAATTGTGCCGTTGATGCCGCCAGAATATTTTCCGGGTTGGCAAACGCCTCCAGCAGCCGGCCAATCAGCACCGGGCCGATACCCGCACTGCGCGAAAGCATGATCCACGCGGCCAGGCGTTGCGCGGACGGTTCGCTGATGACGGCTGTGGATTCAAACGCATTCATGCGGCAAACGCTCCATCCTGCCGGATATATTCAATCGCCTCAAGTATTTGTGCTTCCGGCACATCGGAGATAATGCGGGCATTTCCAATTTCCCGCACGGGCAGAATCAACCGCAGATTTCCGGAAATTATTTTTTTATCACTGCGCATGGCGTTCAATACCATCGGCGGATTGGTAATGGGCAAACGCACCGGCAGGCCAATGCGATTGAGCAATCCCTCCACCGCCAAAGCCGATGTAGATGGAAATTCTCCGCGCAGCACAGCCAGATGACACGCCGCAACAACGCCCAGTGCCACCCCCTGCCCATGGGCCAAAGTGGCGTAGCCCGCCAGTGTCTCCAAAGCGTGGCCAAAAGTATGACCGAGATTCAGCAGCGCCCGATCACCATGCTCATAAGGATCGGCCATGACCACCGCCGCCTTGATTCGCACATTCCATGCAACCAGTTCCGTCAGGGTAGCGGCATCACCCGTGAAAATAGCGGACATATTGCGTTCAATAAAATCAAAAAGCGCCGCATCTCTGATAATCGCGTGTTTGACACACTCCGCCAGACCGCATTGAATTTCCAGCGGTGGCAAGGTTTGAAATGTTGAAACATCCGTAAACACCGCGCGGGGATGATGAAACGCTCCGATGAGATTTTTTCCCATTGCATGATCCACCCCCACTTTTCCGCCGACACTGGCATCCACCGCCGCCAGCAGTGTGGTCGGAACCTGTATGAACGGCACCCCCCGCAGCAACGTCGCGCTGACAAACCCGGCCATGTCCCCGGTTACGCCGCCTCCCAACGCAATCACCGGACTCGAACGTTCCAGCCGCGCGGATAACAGTGCGTCATACGCCGCCGTGACGGTGCGCAATGTTTTGTTACTCTCCCCGGCATCGAACACAAACGCGCATACGCGAAATCCCGCAGCCTCCAGCGAAGTCCGGGCGGCGTCCAGATAGTGGCGTGCAACATGATGATCCGTAATCACCGCGCATGAGGGCGACGGGGCACATTCTTTCACGCGCTGCCCCAGTTCAGAGAGCAGATGCGATCCAACGCACACCGGGTAGGTGACAGCAGCGGGAGACGTAAGATGTATCTGTATATCCATCATGCCGATAAATTTTAACGGAAATTTCCCATTTACGCCCCCCGCGCCAAGCCCACCCACTTTTCGCCGCGTTATGTTTGCACCGCGCCTTTACCCGCCCCGTTCGCGCCAGCGATGTCGCTTAGCTCCTTCCAGCCTTAGTTTGCTCTCCTGCTCACTTGATTCACCCGTCACCTGTTTCAATGGTGAAAAAGGGAATGGGGCGTCTGGGTACCATGGCAGGGATTGATGCTCACGCTTGTCGTCGTTGAAAGTGTGGAATTTTCAAGTTTTCACCCCGGGGATTTACGGCAGCGTATTGGCGGCGCGGACGGCGAGCCTTTATGATGTGTTTATGAATGGGCTGTGCCAGAAGTTTATCAATCGTGTTGCCATGAGCGTGTGCCTGGGTTGTGTGTTGTCCATGCAGGGGGGGTGTACGGTAATTAAAAAGGGGCCTGTATATGTGCCTCTGACGCAACCAAAGTTCGTCACACCCAAAATGCCTCCTCCCGCGGCCACCCGTCCGTCGAACGCGAATGGCCCACGTGCGGCGTTGCTGGAGGTTATCGAAATTCATCTTCCGATCGGAAAATTCACCCGCGATGCCAAGGTCTGGAAGTTGCTTACCAAGACACCGATGAGTTCACGCACGGCGAAGCTGTTGGCTGACAATGGATTCAAAACGGGCGATGGCACGTTCCAGGCCTGGCCCACGATTCGCAAGCGCATTAATGGGCCGGGCGTCACTTCTCAAGCCGTATATTGTCAGCTCGGCAGCATTGCTCCGGCGGTGTTGAATGTGCATTCAAATATTCGCAGACAATTGCTCACCTACCATACCGCGTCGGAATCTTTGGTTGTGCGCACGTATCAGAATTGCGATGATGCATTTCTAGCCGCCGCGGGCGTGGCACCGAAGGTTGGATTGACCGTGGTATCGCTGGCACCCGCGGTCATTTTGCGCGGTGTTGCGGCGTCCGCCGGTGCCCGGCCAATCGGGGCGCAGCCTCAACCAGGTCAGGCGAGGCGCGTGTTTCCCGGTGTGCAATTTTCGTTTCTGCTGCGTCCCGGTCACTTCATTGTGCTGGCACCGATGCACACGGGCGTGCTCCATACCTCCATTGGCAGCTCCTTTTTGACACAGCAGCATCATGTGCCGCCGCGGGAAACCGTGCTCCTTTTGGTGCCGCTGGGTGCCCATTAAAAAATAAGCGGAAAAATCGCATGCCTCGGCACCTGCGGGAAATCTTATGAATTGAGATATTGGCGAGCACTGTCAGCGAGAGTTTGCGGGGCAAAACCTGGAAAATCACGGTGTACCGCGGCAAGATCACAGACATTATTTTCCGAGGCCATGATGACCTGGTCTCGATTAAATGGCAGGCCCGGCAGAGGGAATGTGGATAACGCGCGTGCGAGCCAGAACGGAATTCCGATAATGAGGCGGCGGGGACCGGGAAGAGCGGAATTAAATATTTCCAGCATGGCCGGCCAGGTCATTGCTTCCGGCCCGCCAAGTTCGTAGGTCTGGTGCTGTGCGGCCGATGTGTTAATCGCCCGGACCAGCAAATCAGCCAGATCGCCGACGAGTATGGGTTGAACGCGCGTTCGCGCGTGTTGCCCCCAAAAGCCTCCACCAAAAAAAGGCATGAAAAAGTACGGCGGAATTTTTCCGGCGTGCCATTGCATCACCATGGAGGTAAACTCCCCGCCAGGGCCATGGATAAGTCCGGGGCGGAAAATTGTCCAGCACAATGAACTTGACCGAACCAGTTGTTCCGCCTCCCATTTGGTTTTGTGATACTGTGAGGCCGCATTTTCCCGTGTACCAAGGGCGGACATCTGAATATACCGGGGAACAGCCAGCGCGATTGCGGCGCGCACGGCATTCGCGGTAGCCTGCACATGCGCTTGTTGGAAAGATTGCGTGCGCGTTTCACGAATAATGCCGATCAGATGGATTATGGCCGCGCACCCTTCCGCCGCGGCTCGGACCGATGAAGGCTCCAGCGCATCGCCCTTGTAAAAGCGTACTCCCTGATCGGTTGATGATTCCGCCGGGATGCCGCGCGCTAAAACGCGCACCCGCCAGCCGCCCGCGCGTAATTTCGCCACGACATTTCGGCCCACAAACCCGGTTCCGCCGGTGACCAGCACCGTGTCGCGTTGATCAGAATGATTCATCACTGTTGCTCCTGTTTGACGCCGGGATATTCTATCGCGCGTGCGGCGGGAAGCTGATGGTTTCTCGGATCTGGCAAGATTTTCCGGGGATGATGGCGATTGGGTGCCCAACGCGCGGTGCAAGCACATGCGGCTAAAATGAAGATGGGGCGCTTTTGGTAACATGGTGCTGGTTTGTCGCCGCGCGTGCGGCGGGAAGCTTATTGTTTTTTCGGCAGTGCAACATGCTCCCTATTTAAGCGTTAAGCGAATACACTATTGTGCTGCTCTTGCTCCATGCCAAAGTGCGTGGATTAATTTGCGGAGCCGTTCATCACGCACACGGGCGTGCTCGTGTCGCGAATGTTCTATGGGAGTGTGTGTTTGTCGCTGTCATTATTGAAATCCAATTCACGATATGGTCGCCGCGTACCTGTGGCATTGCTCGCTTGGTGGTTCGGTGTGTTGATGCTGGGGCTGCTGAATTCACCCGTCACGGCATTGGGGCCGCAGGACGTGGGCATGTTTCCATCCGAGGCCGTGGCGAAGCCCTATATTAATTTCGATGGCAAGGGCTTCATCATACATGGCAAACGGGTATTTATTGCCTCAGGCAGCATGCACTACGAGCGGGTGCCGCGGGCGCTGTGGGCCGGGCGATTGCTGAAAATGAAGCGGGCGGGCTTTAATGCGGTTCAGACGTATGTGTTCTGGAGTTACCATGAGCCGCGGGAGGGGCAATTTGATTTTAAGGGTCGGCACAATCTGGCGGCGTTTCTCAAGCTGGCCCAACAAATGGGCTTTTATGTGATTCTGCGGGTGGGTCCGTATTGTGATGGTGAATGGAGTCAGGGTGGGTGGCCCGTATGGTTGCGTTTTATTCCCGGTCTAGCGGTGCGGCGAGGGGATAAACCATTTCTTGACGCGGTGAACAGTTATTTCAACCGATTACTTCCGATCGTTGCCGCCAATCAGATCAATCATGGCGGTCCGGTTATGATGGTGCAATTGGAGAATGAGGATTCGCAGGGATGGGGCGATGTCATTGCCAATAAGTATTACAACTTTCTGTATACCAAAGCTCGTTCCATGGGGATCGACGTGCCGATGTTTTTCAGCGGCATGCACCACGGCAACAGCCCGGCTGGTGCCGGCCCATGGAGCACGCAGGGTCGCACATGTCCCTGGTTTACCACGGAAATGTGGACGGGATGGTTTACGTTTTACCGCACCCATCCGCCGGAATTGAAGACTATCGTCCGTCAATCCATGTGGCATGTGATCGCGTATGGTGGCAACGGATATGACGCGTACATGGCGGTGGGAGGCACGACGCCGTCATTCTATATTGATGGAACAAATGGTGCCAGCTATGACTTTGGCGCGCCGATTGGACAAGCCGGTGATTTGCGTCCGCTGTATTACATCTACAAGACGGCCAACTATTTTGCCCGCAGTTTTCAGCGGATTCTGGAAACCAGCGTGAATGTGCGCCATGTGAAAATAACGGTGCCTCCCGGAATGCGTGTGTTTGAGCGGCAGAGTCCCAACGGTGATATAACGTTTTTTCAGAATCTCGCTTTTCGTCCGGTGACGGTCAGCATTCCAGGAGGTTGTCCGCAGACCATTGCGGGATTCCACCTGTTTCCGGTGATTCGAAAGTTTGCCATCAATAAGACGTTTCAATTGAGCGAATCCTGCGCGCGAATCTTTGGCGTTTTCAGACAGGGGAAAGTCACAACACTCGTCGCGTATGGACCACCCGCATCTGAAATCATGCTGCGATTCGCGGTAAGCGGAAAAGTCATATCGCAATCAAAAGCCTTCCGCAAGTCGTCGGTCTCGCCCGGTGGGTTAACATTGGCCGTGAAAGTGCCGGCGCTGGGGCCGGATATATACACAATTGTCACTGCGGACAAATCGCTACGGATATTCGTAGAGAGCCGCGCGGCGATGTACCACACCTGGTTTTTGCATATTGGCGGAAAGCCGGCACTGGTGTGCGGGCCGGATTATGTCGGGAAGGCCAGGCAATTGCAGGGCCATATCCGGCTGGATACGCAAGTTCCGATACACAAAATGGTAGCATTTCCGTCCGCCACAATTTATTTCGGCAAAACCACAGCCTCCGCGGCGTTTGAAGCGAGTCGGAGCGCGGCCAGGGTCATGGCTATATTTCCACATTTGGATGGATGGCAGATACGCCTGGCCGACGGTCCGTCCCATCCAAACTATGACGATAAATCCTGGATCGCTTCGCCGGAGCCACAGCAGATGGGTGTGGGGGATTATCCGGGATTGCATCAATGGTATCGTACCATTGTTACAGTGGCGACGGCGGGCGCGTATCGGCTGCTGTTTTTACATCTGCATGATACCGCGGATATTTTCATTAACGGCACACTGGTTGAAGCGGGCGGGCAGCGGGCGGTAAATGTGCAACTTCGCGCCGGTGCCAATGTGCTGGCGATATTGACCAGTTCAGAGGGACGGCAAAAGCTATGGACTTATATAGGCCCTTATGACACGGTCTCCGCCATGGGTATATGGGGCCGCGTGTTACTCATGCGCCTGCATGCGAGTCGGCTGGCGATTAAGAACTGGCGGTATCGTTATATTCATGAGAAGCCGTCGGAGGCCATGGTGCATGTCCTATCCGATATGACCGGAGCGGGTTGGAATGATGTGAAAGGCCCGATTCTTCCCGATTCTAAAGTGACAGGCATGATATGGCTGCGCGCGAAACTGCCGGCGGTTAATGCCGATCATCTGGTTTTTTCGTGGT
Organism: Planctomycetota bacterium; assembly: GCA_021809365.1. The sequence goes on from JAKBAC010000103.1 coordinate 11,294, forward strand.
CGCATCCGATTCCACACGCATTTGTCTGTTTTGATTCCGGGCGGATTGATCCGCATTCGGTGGGGCATGATCCAGCGCAGGCAACGTTGACATTCTGGTATGGGAAGCAGCCCAATATATTGAGTATTCTTGTGCCGATCACGGCCAAAGAGCGCTTAGGAAGTATTGCGTTAAACGTATCGCGGCTGGAACCGGCCATCAGCAATGGGGGAGAAATCAAGAATTGGCGCATGCGAGGTGGGATGGGAACGCCTTTTGTCAGCACCGGCTGGACCAATTTCAAGCAAGCTCCGGATGCCCCGTGTTTCTATCGCACAACATTTAACTGGGAACCGGGCAGTTCGGAAGGGGAACAGTTGCATTGGGTTGTGCGTGTGGCCTGGGGTGATCTCACGGGCGGTTACATGTGGCTCAACGGGCATAATCTGGGGCACTATCCTGATCCGGTCATGCCCATGGGATTATACATCCCATCCTGCTGGCTTAAGCCGGGAACCAACACGCTGATCGTTTCTGATCAGCAGGGTCATTCCCCCGTTAATACCCGCCTGGTCGAGGAAAGCTTCGCGAGCCGATGGTACGTAAAATTAGCATCGCATTGAACGGACGTTCGCTATTCAAAGTTCAATGAGCATCACGGCAATTCCGAATGGCCCATGAGATACAGATCACACTGACGGGCGGCCCCGCGTCCTTCATTGATGGCCCAGACCACCAGGGATTGGCCTCTGCGACAATCACCGGCGGCAAATACGCCTTCAACGGAAGTGGCATACTTTCCATATTCCGCCTTGAAGTTGGAACGCGCATCGGTTTGCAGGCCCAATTGCTTGACGATGGTTCCTTCAGGGCCAAGAAAGCCCATGGCCAGCAGTACCAGATCAGCCGGCCAGATTTTCTCCGTGCCCGGTATCTCCGTC
>JAKBAC010000104.1 GCA_021809365.1 Planctomycetota bacterium
TCACGGTCACAACGCAACGGTGATGTGGAACGAATTCAAGCCATCAGTGCCCGATATATTCAAGCCTTTCCCAATGACATATTTTCCAGCGTTCTGCGCTCCCGACTCGCGGCTCAGCGGGGTGATGCGGCGCTTTCCGAGCAAATTCTTGTCGCGGCGTTACGCACCCATCCCGCCAATATCCAGCTTTGGCTGGCCCGCATTGAATTGGCGATTGCTCTCAAGGAACCCGTTTCGGCCCAATCTTTGGCGCGGCAGGCCATGGTGCTGAATCCAGATAGTCGCATTTTGGCCGATGTCATGGCGCAATTGCTATCCGATAAGCCAGATCCGTGCATTGCGGTGATTCAGGCTTTCGCTGGTCGCCATGGCCAATCGCCCGGCGCGCAACAGGATTATGTGCAGACACTTCTGGAATATAAGCGCTATGCCCAGTGCCGAACATTTTTGCATCCACTGATCCGGCACTACCCCAAGGCACATTGGATACAGCAATGCTGGGTGGATTATCTTGATGCCACGCACAATTATCAGGCGGAGCGGACATTTTTGGCCGCCATAACTTCCGGCCCCGCGCCGCGCGTGTCTGATCTTCTGCTTCTGGCGACGGTGGATTATCAACTCCATGATCTGCCCGCCGAAGAAGCCGCCTATAAGAAGGTACTGAGCCTGGAGCCGGCCAATGCCATGGCCGCCAATGATCTGGGCTATACCCTGACCATTGAAAACAAGGAATTGCCCTATGCGCAGAAAATTATTGAAATCGCGGTGAGAAATCACCCCGGCGATGCCGCCTCGCGTGACAGCCTCGGCTGGGTGCTCTATAAGCGGGGACATTTCCGCCGCGCGCTGGCGCAGTTAAAGCAGGCCGTGCAGTTGCCCGGTGGAGAATCTCCGGAAGGGCTGGAACATCTTGGCGCGGTTTTGAATAAACTTGGACATTCACACCGGGCCATAATGATTTGGAAGGTGGCACTTAAAGACCTGGCGGAGGAGAAAACGCTTTCCAAACATCAGCAGATCGTCAAAAAACGCATTGAAGCGCGCATTAAAAAAGCCACGCTCTGGCTGAAAATGAAAAAATCCGGCGGCGTGGCGCTTGGCCCGGCATCACACAACCGCGCAGTGGATAGCAGACAGGAGACAGGAGGCAGAAGTTGGGAGTTAGAAGTTAGGATTTAGGAGTTAGGAGACAGGATTTAGCCGGCGGCATGGTGCCGCCGCGGGGATCTAAAATTGGGATGGGGGATTTGGGATTTCAAATTCCAGATTTCAAATTTCAGATTGCGCAAGGGGATGGGGTATCCCGGTACGTTGGTTCGGATCTATTGCCACGCCCAACGCCGCCACGCGCCGCTGAACATCTTTGCGGGTCACGGCTTGTTCGCTTGCAATTCACGAAGTTTTTTGCCCACCGCGATCCGCGCGGCTGGTGACATCCGGTCAATAATCAGTACGCCATCAAGATGGTCGCTTTCATGCTGGGCGATGCGTGCCGGAAAATTTTCCAGAGACGTAGAAATTGGCACACCTTGCGGATCATAGCCTTTCAGGGTGATCCGCTTGGCGCGCGCTACAGGTCCCCGAATCCCCGGCAGAGACAGGCATCCTTCCTCCGCCTCATCGGTTGCCCCATCTAATTCCAGCACCGGATTAATCACCGCGATCGCTTCCGCCGCCCTGGATTTTTCCGCCATCACAAACAACCGCAGCGGTAGTCCCACCTGTGGAGCCGCCAAACCAACCCCTTCATGCGATTCCATAAGCTGTTTCATGCGTTCGATCACCTGGAGCAGCCAGGAATCGATTTTCTCCACATCCCCGGCCCGATGCGTCAGCACGGGATCCGGCCACACCACCACTTCCAACGTTGCCGGATCAGGCCGCGCCGGCGGCAGAACCACGTTGGGTGCTGGGGATTCCCTGCGTTTATGACGCTTGATGACATGACTTCGACTCATGAATTTTCTCTTCCAGATCAATCCGCATACGTCCGGCCCGCCAAGGCCGACATCAATATCAAAGATTAAATTATAGCACGATGCACCACGAAATGCCCCGCAGCAACATTGAGACAGCAACACTCAATACCGCGGCATGGAAATAAATGTCCGAATGGTGCCAAGACGCCCCATCCAGTTTTAGTCGCGTGGAATATACCAATAAAAAAGGCGGCGGAGTATTAACTCCGCCGCCAGGAATTTTCACTGATACGTCTGGTCCAAGTCCAGTCGGACGATCTTAGAACTGATAGATCGCGTCGATGGCCACAGTGGTTTGATACTGTTTGCCGTTGAACACCTGGTGATCAGCCATGTCTTCGCGAATTTCCGGACGAATGTAGAAATTCTTGGACAGACTGTTATTGGGGAATGGGGTGATCTTCACACCGAAGGTCAGATCGCCGATATTGGTGTAGTTGTTGATCCCGAACGGATTGATCGCGAGACCAGCATTAGCATTGGTTAAGCCTGATCCAACGTAATCATATTCTTCCCGGGTGGTGAAGCTGAAATAGCTGTTGAGAACATAGTTCTGATACAGAGCCTCACTGAACCAGCCGGAAGATTGATTCCCATTGGTGCTGTTGCCAGCCCCATCGTAACCAATAACCGTATCGGAAACCAAAGTCAGGGCATTATTGAGAATTGGCGGCGTGTAGGTAATCAATGGTTCAACCACCGTGCGGTAGCTGTTGTTATCGCCCAGCGTTGCATTGGCCCCGGTTGCGGTTGTTGCAAAAGAGCCATCCTGCGGGCCGGTTGACAGGTTAAGGATAAAATCCCACTGCGAATTCGGGGCATACCCGACTTCACCGAGGAAATCCACGCCATTGCTGTTATTATCATAAAGGGTTTGATTCCAGCCGCGCGTTACACCACCGTAGAACGTCCATTGGCTGTTTGGGGCATATTCCGCCAGCACGCCTGTCTGGGTAAAAGGAATAAAATAGCCGAACGAATACGTGTGCGAATAGAGAAAATTGGTCGTTGGGTTGATGGTTTCTTCACCCAGCAACGTATCGAACTTACCGGCTTTGATTTTCACATCACCCGCACCGCCAAGGTGCAGAGCCAACGTGACATAAGCCTGTTCGATATCCGCCTGATAGAGCGGCGAGTAGGGAGTGGAATTGGCATCCTGATAGCCAAAATCCAGGCCGGAGGAGTGGATGGAATCGCCATCATAACCATATAGAAATTCAAACTTGCCGCCGACATCCCAACCGCGCTTGATGTACTTGGGATCGGAGAAATTAATCGCCTTGGCAATGGTCAGATCCAACTGATCCATCTGAATGTGGTTGCCATATTCCGTGTTGAAGACCATACCCGGAATCGTCGAGTGCGCCGCCGGTGGGCCAGCCAAGTCCGCGGTATAGCCCATTTCCAAGTAGCCGTAGATATTGATCCCGGCATTGGACAGGCTTTGTCCGACGGACGTATCACCGGTCTTGATCTGATCCAGCGAGTACATCAGCAGCGGATTGGTATCCGCCGCCGCTGGTGCTGGTGCCGGGGCCGGAGCCGCCGGAGCTGATGGTGTGCTGGTGACATCCGTAGAGTCGGCCCACGTAAGGCCGGTGGTCGCCAACATCGCTGCGACTGCCAGAGAAATTGCGAATGAGCGTTTCTGCATGAGATATCTCCTTAAAAAGGACCCTAAAATCAACGCCGCGTTCTACAACCGCAAAGCCCGTGCCAAAGCACTGGCTGGGACGTCCAAGCCCCTAGCGTTCCTATAACGGCTGAAGGATAGCATCCTCAAAATACCATGTCAAGTGGATTTTAGCAGCGCATTAACTATTTCTTAACCATTCGCTCATACGCACAATTCCTATGCACACCATATAATCGTGCTTATATTATTGGCACTCGCGAAATTCTCTGCTCTCGTGGCGTCCCGTAACCGCCCGCATTGCCCGCAAATAGCGCGAGCTATACCGGCAGACGTGACATCGTATTATCATCCCCGTGTTCCGGGTTTATAGGTCCACCGCTCCCCCGCGAAAATATCCGATTAAATAACGCCTTTACCGCCGGATAAAATGCGTACCAGTAGATGCCAAGCAATGCCATCAACTGCGGCTGCCAGAAAAACAGCAGCACCAGCACCACCGTCCGAACCACATAAGAAAATGGCCGCCGACCACGCAGGTACTGATTGATTAAATGTGGATATTGAATTCGGCTTACCATTAATCCCGAAAGCACCAGCAAAATTATCGGCATGAGGTATGGAAACACAATGACGACCCACCCCTGCACAACCCCCGGCACATGAAATGGCAGGATATGCGAAGTGCCTGGCCGCAGCGCCTCAAAAAATATCACCGTCGCCCCCACCACTCCCGCGGCCCCGGGGCTTGGCAGCCCGCGAAAAACCAGATGGGCGTCGGTGCCTGGTGCCGTGTGCGTATTAAACCGAGCTAATCGCAGCGCTGTGCAGGCCACATAAATTGCCGCGATCATCCAGAAAAATCGGCCGTCCACATTCTGTGCCAGCGGGTTGATCAGATATCCCGCCCGCGACTGCGGAGCCAGGAGAAACGCGATAATTTTCACACTGAGAAACGCCGGTACAATACCAAAGCTCACCACATCCGCCAGAGAATCCAGTTCCGCGCCAAAATCACTCGTGGCTCTCGCCAGACGCGCCATGCTGCCATCGAGCATATCAAACACCATCGCCCCAAAAATCAGATATCCCGCAATGGAAAACGCTCCCGTGGTATCAGCAGTCCCCGCCACGGGCACGGATGCGTACCAGATCGCCGAGAAACCACACAATAAATTGCCCAGCGTCAGCAGCGTGGGCACCACGGAAATCCGCCGCCGCAATCGCCCCGCAAAGGCTTCCTGCCGTAAAGTTCGGGTCTCACGATAACGCATTGACACCGGCCAATCTGATTTATCTGATGAACGTACCATCGAACGCATATTATACCGCATTGCCCCGCCCGATTGCCATCCCAGTTTTGAAAATCTGAAATTCCGAAATTCCCGCTGGGCATGGGCGTGGCAATTTTTCCGTACCAGGCGGCAAAATCGACGGCATAAATGCCGGCGCTAAGCGAATGGTTGGCCATGGCAATTCGCACCCCAGAGGCCTGGTACGGATTTATGGCCGCGCCCCGCAGGGCATGTGGACATACAGAGCGTTTGCCATTCGAGCTTAAAACGCGCATCATACTGCACTGGTTTTATTTTGATATTGGAGTGTAACGACCATGGTTGATAATGTAAATAAAATTGTTCTCGCTTATTCCGGCGGGTTGGATACATCCGTGATTCTTCCCTGGCTTAAGGATAATTACCCCGGTTGCGAAGTGATCGCCTTTGCCGCGGAACTCGGTCAGGGTGATGAGCTTGCCGGCATCAAGAAAAAAGCGCTGGCCAGCGGGGCGGATCGGTGCGTCGTGGCTGATCTGCGAGAGGAATTCGCCCGTGATTACTGTTTTCCCATGCTGCGGGCCGGCGCGGTTTATGAACATCAATATCTTCTCGGCACGTCCATCGCCCGACCGCTGATTGCCAAACATCAGGTGCGTGTGGCGCATGAACTGCACGCGGATGCGGTCAGCCATGGTGCCACCGGCAAGGGCAATGATCAGGTGCGATTTGAGCTGACCTATATGGCGCTGGGGCCGGAGTTGAAGATCATTGCGCCGTGGAAGGATGATCGCTTTGAACTGCGCAGCCGGGAGGCGGCCATTGCGTACGCCAAAGAGAAGGGCGTTCCAATCAGTCAGACGGTGAAAAAGATTTATTCGCGTGATCGCAATCTCTGGCATATTTCACATGAGGGGGCCGATCTGGAAAATCCCGCCAATGAGCCGCTGGATGATCTCTGGGTCATGAGCGTTCCAGTCAGCAAGGCTCCGGGCAAAGCGGAGTTTGTGACCGTTGGCGTTGAAGCTGGCACGCCGGTAAGCGTCAATGGGCGCAAACTGGCGGCGCATAAAATCATTGAAACGCTCAATACTATTGCCGGTCGCCATGGCGTAGGGCAGGTCGATCTAGTTGAAAACCGTCTGGTGGGAATGAAAAGTCGCGGGGCGTATGAGACTCCCGGCGGCACCGTTCTGCTGACCGCGATCCGGGCGTTGGAATCTGTGTGCCTGGAGCGTGAGCTGGCCCATTACAAGCAGCAGATTGCCTTGAAATATGCGGAATTGGTTTATTATGGGCAATGGTTTCATCCCTTACGTGAAGCCCTGGACGCGTTCGTTTCCGCCGCCACACGTCAGGTGACAGGCACGGTAAAAATCCGGCTGTTCAAGGGCCGGGCCACGGTGGCCTCGGTGACATCGCCGCGCAGTTTGTATCGCAATGATCTGGCCAGCTTTACCATGGGTGGGGAATATGACGGCAAGGATGCCATCGGCTTTATTAAACTCTTCGGCCTGCCGATGAAGGTCAATGCCATGGTCAACCGCTGACAGTGGGTGTATACAGGAGTGTTTTGTGGCTGAACCGCGAACGGCGTTATTGAAAACCTGCTTCTATGACTTTCATGTGCGGCAGGGAGCCAAAATGGTGGATTTTGGTGGATGGGATATGCCTTTGTTGTATAAGGGCATTCTTGCCGAGCATGAACAGACGCGGCGAGCCGCATCCGTGTTTGATGTCTCACACATGGGCCGGCTCTATTTTTCCGGCCCGGACGCCCAGAAATTTTTGCAACATATCTGCACGCGTGATTTATCCAATGCGGTGGTGGGGCAATCGCTGTACAGTCTGATCTGCAATTCATCCGGCGGTGTCCTGGATGATGTGATTGTCTCCAAAATGGACAAGCAGTGGTTGATGGTATGCAACGCTTCCAACCGGCTGAAACTTCTGGACTGGTTCAAGTCCAACCGTGACGGATTTGACTATCAGCTCAAGGATCAGACCATGGAAACCGCCATGGTGGCGATTCAAGGACCCAAGGCGATCGCCCTGCTGGATGATCTGCTGCCGGAACCGGTGTCAGCATTAAAGCGTTACCATTTTATGACGCAAAGCTATTTGATCGCGAAGTTCACGGTATTTCGCAGCGGCTACACCGGTGAGGATGGCGTGGAAATTATCTGCGGGTCCACTATTGCGCAGATGGCGTTGAATATGCTGTTCAAACAGGGGAAGGATGTCGGTGCGGCCCCGATGCAACCCGCGGGCTTAGGTGCGCGCGACACGCTGCGGATGGAGGCGGGGATGCCGCTGTATGGCCATGAGTTAAATGAAAGTACGGATCCGATATCCGCGGGGCTGCAATGGGCCGTTGCTCCGGATAAGGAATTTATCGGCTCCGCGTCGCTGGGCAAAATCAGACAAGACGGCCCGGCCCGGCGGCTCGTGGGGCTGGCGGTGCAGGGACCTCGCATCGCCCGGCAGGGCATGACCGTTTGGGCCTCAGATCGCGAAGTCGGTGCCATTACCAGCGGGGCCAGCAGCCCCACCTTGCAGCGCGTTATTGCCATGGCGTATGTGCAGGCGGAATTTGCAAAGGAAGGTACCGCGTTGGAAATTGACTTGCGCGGCACACGAACGGCGGCCACGGTGGTGAAGTTGCCATTCTATAGACACGGATGAGGCACATGACGCATGACCCGCGCACCACTGTGGTGATAACCCGGTACCGTTTCGCTCCCTGCGGATCCCAACGGCACCACATTACTTTGATAGTGCTCCGGAGACTATGATCCCAACGCAAAGCGCGCGGTGCAAGCACGCGCGGCTAAAAATGGGAATGAAGCGTTTCCGGTACCGTGGTGTGGAATTAGTTCCATTCCCGCGCTCTCCAAACGCGACCACCAGTTGTGGCTTTATGCCTGGTGGGGTAAACGCACCGACTTGTTAGTCTCCCGTTAGCCTCCCGTTGCTTGCGTATCCCCTTCGCGCTGGTAGGCTTGAACGATATTTTGCACCAGATGATGGCGGACAATATCGGATCGCCCCAGTTCAATGCACGCCACGCCTTTTACCGCGGAAAGTTTTCTTTGAGCGTCCATTAAACCGCTGATCTGCCCAGGCTCCAAGTCCACCTGCGTGGGATCACCGGTGACGACCATTTTGCTGCCTTCACCCAGACGAGTGAGGAACATGAGCATCTGGGCGGGCGTGGTATTTTGAGCTTCATCCAGGAGCACAATGCTTTCATTAAGCGTGCGGCCCCGCATATAGGCCAACGGAGCCAGTTCAATCATATCATTGGCCATGAAGCGCCGAATCTGTTCATAGGGCATCATATCATGCAGCGCATCGAGCAGTGGCCGCAGATAAGGATTCACCTTGGCCTGAATATCGCCGGGCAGAAAGCCGAGCTTTTCACCGGCTTCCACCGCGGGCCGCACCAGCACCATCCTCCGCACCTTATTGTGCCGCAACATGCTGACCGCCAGCGCTACCGCGAGAAGCGTCTTTCCGGTACCAGCCGGGCCGGCGCAAAACACCAAATCATGCTCCAGCATCGCGTTGACATAATGTCGCTGGCCGGCGGTTCGGGGCTCAACGCCGCGGCCACCGATTGCCACATCCAGCAGTGGCGGATGATGGGTATGCCCTTCCGGCGCGGCCAGGCGCACGGCGGAGGTGATATGTTCATGCGTCAGCGAACGGTGCTCTTTGAGCAGCCGGCGCATCTGATGCAAAGTGGCCACGCAATGCTCAACCGCCGCGGGTTCACCGCTGATTTTAATTTGATCATCGCGGGCAATCAGGGTAACGCCCAATAGTTCGCGCAATGTTTTAAGATGTCGATCCGCCGAGCCATAGAGGCCCAGGCGATGCTGCGCGTCGATTTGAACGGTGACAACCATGCGGTCCCCCTTACGGGCAAGTCTATCATTAACTGAGGCATTAAAAACAATTAAAGCCGAAACTATTTTTCCCCCACGCCGTTCGTTAATTTCGCCGCGGCGCACAGGTGCCGCAGGAAGTTCTCGATCAGAACCAACGGAGGTGAATCGGAATTCCACATGCCCTTTTTAGCGCTATCGCCGAGCGTCATCTCCGGTTTTTCACCAATGGCGATCATTGTGTGCACCAGTGCCTTTGCCTTCCAATTAGGACTTCCGGCGACACGTTTCGCGCAGTCCAGGAAACGTTGTGCGCAATCCAAGTCCTCCGCATTGCCGTAGGCGCTGAGGCAGGCATTTTCCAGACAACCGGGGTTGATGTTATCCGGAAAAAGATGTAATCCGCAGGCCGGACTACCCGGCCGAACCTCCCCCGCAATTCTTGGCACCTCAAGCCCGACGTTCTCAAACGCGCCGCAAACGGAAGCGATCGCGCTTTCCACGTCAGCCTCCGCATCGCGCATCACTCCGACAGCCCTTATACATTCCCTGAATCGTGGCGCCTTTACCAGAGTCTCTATTTCCACATTTAATTCACTGATGGAACCGAAATCATACAGGTGGATGACGGCGAATTCTTTCCGGGATAAAAACTGCGAAAGTACAAAATAGAACGCATCCGCCCCCTCGATCAGGAGCAGCACGGGTTTATCCGGGTGGGGACTATAGCTGCGCTTGCCGGCCAGATTCATCAACGGACCTCGATTCCATGAGCACAGGCTGTTTGTATATGCACAAAATCATAGTCCTCGCAGCTTACCTGGCCATCCTGGGATCGGTCAATCCGGAAGAGCTTGAGCGCTTCGGGCGATTCCCCAAGAGCCGCCACGGCCGCGTGCAGCATTTCCTCATTGTGGGTACTGCAAAAAAGCTGTATCTCCCGGTGCCGACAGATGCTTGGAATAGCGCGCCAGAACTTTTCCATCACGGTGTGGTGAAGCCCGGCATCAATATCATCCACGATCGTAATCTTCGGCCCATCAGCCACAAGCCCCGTTGCGATCAGGCAGGCGCGGCAGAAGCCATCACCGAGCAGAGATATGGACAGTCGCTTCGTGCTGCCCACATCGGCAAGGAGAATCGGCTGGCCCCCCAATAGCCCGACCTGAATTGATCTGCACCTGGGCTCAATGGCCTGGATAATATGAAGGAACTCCTCTTCCTCACCGCTTTCAGTAATTCGTGTGAGCGCTTCAGCGGTTTCCGAGGTACTATTTGCCCGTCGCCCCTGAATATAGAAGACCCCCAATGCCCGGGGCACCGAGCGTACCACTCCCTGTAAGCCCATGGGTATCAAGGATGCGGTGCCGGTTGAGGCCTGTCCATATTCATCCGTAAATTTGTAATTAACACCAACCAGTTTTATTCCGTCCGCCCAAAGTGGTTCTTCCGACCGGCCCGAGCCGCTGACCGGTCCATTCGCTGCCTGCGGGCCGTTCCCACTGGCCGCCGGGCTTACTTCCAACTGCTTTGAATGAGAAATGGTTGATTGCAATCCAGTAACCGCGAGTCGCTGGGTCCCCGCATCCGTATGAGCGTTGAGAGAAATTTCCCTTCCCGCATTCAGATCAGGAAAAAATGATCGTAATGGGTAATCAATTTGATTATTCATCGGCCCCATTTCGCGCCACATGGCCAGCCTCGATAACATGTGCGGATCGCCCGGTGAGGCCATAATTGCCAGCGCTTCGAGCACGGTTGTCTTTCCTGAACCATTGGCTCCGACAAATATATTGACCCGACCGAAGGTTCCGATGTCAAGATGCTTTATCCCACGGAAGTTGTCTATCGTTAAGGATTTTAACATTGCGATACTCCTGAACATCCGCCGCCTTGCGATCAACATCCGCTCTCTGCGGTCGTTGGCGACACAGATCACATGCCACCATTATAACCGAGCTCCGACGTCGGCAACTGATGGCTATGCTCCCGGTCTGATCAGACAGATCGTGGCAAAGCTTGGCACGACTCCAATCATCTGTTTTCCGGTGGATTAGCCAGTAGATTTCGCAATATATTTAACAGGGTTTGGCCTTCAAAATAATTGGGCGGCAGCCGCAGGTGAATTGCTTTTTCATCCACGGGCCGCAGAGACCCCGGTGATTTGCTTAACAGCGGTCCGAGCCTCGATAAATCCTGCATGGCAAACACCAGATCGGGCGGCTGGCTCATCAGATTGGTGATGGTCCAAGCCGCCGCCAGAATACGCAACTCGGTAAGCTGGAACAGTATTTCCGCCGCCTTTGGCAACGGGCCGAAGGCATCAACAATATCTTTCCGCAGGGCCTCAACAACTTCCATATTATGGCAACGGGATAACCGACGGTACAGCTCCATGCGCTGTTTTTCAGCCATGATATACGTGCGCGGAAAACTGCCGGAAATGCCGATGTCGATGTTCACTTCCGGCGGACGGTCAATGGGCTGATTTTTCACCCGCTTGACCGCTTCCTCCAGCAATTGGCAATACAGTTCATACCCCACCGCGGCGATATGACCGGACTGCTCGTCACCCAACAAATTGCCGGCCCCGCGAATTTCCAGATCACGCAGCGCAATTTTGAATCCCGCCCCCAACGAGGCATATTCTTCCATGGCCTTGAGCCGCTTGGCGGCCGATTCGCTTAACGCCTTATTCTGACTGATTACCAGATAACAATATGCCCGGTGGCGGGAGCGGCCCACACGCCCGCGCAGTTGATGCAGATCACTTAATCCAAAATTCTCGGCCTCATGAATAAAAATGGTGTTGGCAGATGGAATGTCCAGCCCGCTTTCGATAATGGTCGTGGACACCAGAATATCCGCTTCACGCTTTACAAATGTGTGCATGACCTGTTCGAGTTCATGATCCGGCATCTGCCCATGGCCAATGACGATCCGGGCATCGGGAACCAGCCGACGAATGCTGTCGGCGACGGATTCAATATTCCACACGCGGTTATGCACGAAATATATCTGTCCGTCGCGGGCCAGTTCGCGCTCGATGGCCTGTTTTATTCTGGCACCTTCCCAGCCCATGACTTCCGTGACCACGCTGCGCCGATCGCGCGGCGGCGTGGATAAATTAGAAATATCCCGTATTCCCAGCAAACTCATGTGCAACGTGCGCGGAATGGGTGTTGCGGTCATGGTCAGCACATCAACGGTAAGCCGCAATTTCTTCAGGCGTTCCTTGTTTTCCACACCGAATCGCTGCTCTTCA
>JAKBAC010000105.1 GCA_021809365.1 Planctomycetota bacterium
GGTTATAATAGTAAGCGATCCTGAAGCTTCGTGGCTGTAAAAAGTGCCTTCGCGGCCTGCGGCATATTGAGGAGTTCACCGATGAAAGCGCGTTTTGTATCGCTGGCTGGTGTTCTGATCACCATGGCCGCCTCGGCCCTGCACGCAGACACTATCACGCTTACCGACGGACGGGTTATTCAGGGGCATCTTGACCGAAGCGGCAACAAATACGTCATTACGCCGAACCACGGCTTAGCATTTACAGTGCCGGTAAAAGATCTGGCGGGCATTGAGCTTGGCGGCCCGGCCACCCCGGCAACAGATGCAAAAAATGCGTTCAGTGCTTTGCAATATCATATCGGTCGCCAAACCAGCCTGAAAACCATTATTAAATCCATCAGCTATTTTATAGCACACTACGGACATTCCGCCTTTCTGAATAAAGCCCAGACCGAGCTGATTCAGTACCAGCAATATCGTTCTCTGGGCTTTGTCCGCTTTGCCGGCAAGTGGATGGCCGCACAGCAGGTAAAAACACTTCAAGCCCAGTCCAGAGGAAAAATGGAGGCGGCGTTAACGCAATACAAGACCGGAAGATTTGAACGCTCCCACGCCTTGGCACAGGCAGCCCTGAAAATCAACCCCGGTGACCGCGATGCCCTGATTATCCTTGGCGCTTTGGACTACCGAACCGGCAATTTGGCCGGGGCGGCGCGACACTTTTCCGCGATACTGGCAAATAACCCCGGGGATGTGATTGCCGATAATGATTTGGCGATTACCGTTTATCATCAGCGACAGCAACCGCGGGCTTTGATCTATTACCGCAAGGCCTTGAATCGCGACAGTTCCAATCGACTGCTGCTGGATAATATTTTTATTGCATTAGATCATTACTCGGGCAACCACGTTGCGATGCTGTATCAAAACGTGCACCATCTATTCACGCAGGCGGATGAAAAAATGCAGACTGCCATGGCCCGCAAGGGGCTGTACCGTATCGGTGCCGCGTGGGTTCCCGCAGCGATTCACAAACGAATGGCAATACAAATGGCTGCTTATGAAAAACAGAAAACTGCCCTGCAGGCCCAATATGATTCCGCTCGATTATATCTGCATGGTGTAGAACAACAGATTCAACAGCTTGTGACGCAGATGAATTCCATCAATGCGTCCATTGGCTACCTGCAGGTAGAGCAAAGTTACAGTTACATGCAGACCGGCTTTGTAGACTTAAACTACCAGGCCCTGATGAGCGGCTACATGGCGCAGTTGGCCGAAGTGCAAGCCCAGAAAGCCACGCTTCAGAGTAAGGAAATTTCTACCCTGACGGTACTGAAACAAATGCGGCTTCAGGCTAAGCTGCTCGAAAAATCAGCCCCGGCCAGAGCATTCACGGTGCATCAGCGCATGATGCTGCCCGGAGATTTAACCCATGTCCCGCCGCCGGCAGCCCTGATGGTGGCCGCCCCACAATTGCCGGTTAAAGAATAAGCTTGGAGGCCGGCTGCTGAATTTGTCCGGCCGATGCCGCCTCCGGCTGATTAATGCCGGCGGTGATGGCTTCCTGTACCTTGCGCATCAATTCCATGTACTGCATTTGCGATCCAATTAGCTTTTTCAGCAGCGGGTGCATGGCCACGCTTTGTTGCAGCGACTGCGCCTTTTGCTTTTCGGCAATCTCAATAGGCTGCATTGAGGCTTCTTTCATGGACAATTGCTCCACGAGTTGCTCAAACTGTTCCAGCAAACTTTTGGCTCCGATGTCCAATTCAAGCTGACGCGATAATTCCCTATAATCTTTGATGGCCTCCTGATTGCCGATCAATTCGCCAAGTTTGCGGGCTTCCGCCAATAACACATAATCTTCGGCCACCGAAATCTCCTTTGTCGCGTGGGCACATTCACTCATACCATTGCTCGGTCAAGCCTGCAAACAAGCTTGACCGACCACCAGTATAGCCGGTCTTTATCCACACACAAATTCCGGCCGCCGCACCGGCCGCAGTGCGGGCGGCGATTTCTCCGGGCGGGACCGAAATAACGCGCGATCAGAAACAAAATCACACCGTCTGGTCCAGCGGCAGCGGGGCGCGGCCAAGGTGCGTTCCACCACCGGCAAAGCCGGCGGCTTTGTGAAGTCTGTCTGCAACGTCTAACCACATCTCGCATCCGGCAAAACCGCAGCACCAGCGCATTAACACAGAACAGGCAGGCGGGACGCCTGCGTTACCTCTTCTAACTCCTAACTCCTAACTACTCCGTTACTTCCGTGGCCTCGTAGCCGGCACCGCATCCTCATGTACCTGCATAATCGTCGACGGGGGTGGCGGCGGCGGAGCCACCGCAGCGGTAGTATGAGGGGCCAGAACACTTAACACAGTAACGACGTGCGGCTTGCCGTTGGGCCGGTTGGGCAGCGTTACCACAACCAGGGCGTGAGGACCTGGCGCATCCAAAAGTGAGGCTTCGCTGTTATAGCCCGAAGGGGATCGCAGGGCAGATTGCGGCCGCAACGGTGCCTTTCCACACCCCGCCAGCAACATAATTCCGCCGACCAGACCAATGCTTTTCCAGGCAACTGCCCCACTTGAACCATTTAAGCGCGATGATCTTTGATGGCGTGCCATGTTTACACTTTCTTTCCCGCGGCAGATTGCTCGTCGATAAGCCGTGATACTTCCATGCAGTCTTTATCCCCGCGACCGCTTAAATTGACGATTAAAATTTGATCGTTGCTCATTGTGGCGGCCAATTGGACCGCGTAGGCGATGGCATGGGCGGATTCCAAGGCTGGTATGATTCCCTCACGCTTCGCTAAAAGACTGAACGCCTCAAGCGCCTGCGCATCGGATATGGAGACATACTTCACACGGTGGGTATCTTTCCAATAGGCGTGTTCAGGCCCCACGCCCGGGTAATCCAATCCCGCGCTGACGCTGTGAACATCGGCGGTTTGGCCATCACTATTCTGCAAAACATACGAAAGCGATCCGTGCAGCACGCCGGGCTGCCCCATGCTTAACGATGCGGCATGTTCTCCGGCCATCATGCCGCGTCCCCCGGCCTCAACGCCGAAGAGTTTGACTGTTGCATCATCCACGAAGGGGTAAAACATTCCCGCGGCATTGGACCCGCCGCCCACACATGCCACAATCGCATCGGGCAGGCGACCCAGCATTTCCAGCGCTTGCCCGCGTGTTTCTTTGCCGATCACGCTTTGAAAATCGCGGACAATTTGAGGAAACGGGTGCGGCCCCACCACGCTTCCAATAATGTAATGCGTATGCTCAACGGAACCCATCCAATCACGCATGGCCTCGTTGGTTGCATCTTTAAGCGTTCGGGATCCGCTTTCCACCGGCACCACCCGCGCCCCCATAAGTCTCATGCGAAATACATTCAGCGATTGGCGGCGAATATCTTCCGACCCCATGTAGACATCACATTGCAGTCCAAACGCCGCCGCCGCTGTGGCCGTGGCTACGCCGTGCTGCCCCGCGCCGGTCTCAGCGATCACGCGTTTTTTTCCCATTCTTAAGGTCAGCAATCCCTGCCCGATCGTGTTGTTGATTTTATGCGCACCGGTATGCGCCAGGTCTTCACGCTTCAGATAAATCTGTGCTCCACCCGCCAGGTCGGTGAGGCGCTGTGCGAAATACAGCGGCGTTTTGCGTCCCACAAATTGCCGCAGGTAATATTCCAATTCCTTCTCAAACGCGGGGTCGTTCCTGGCGCGTTGATATTCCTCGGATAATTGGCTCACCGCCGCCATCAGCGTTTCCGGGACATATACGCCGCCGTAGGGGCCGAAATGCCCCGTGGTATCCGGTACGCGACTGGTTGCCGCATTGCGACCAACGGACTCGTGAATGGTTCGTGATGAAAGCCGATTGGCTGCGGATGCTGAAGGCTGGATAACCACGGTAGAACTCATGACAACTCCTGCAATAACCTCTCTCCATCATAGGAGCGGGGTAATGATCCATGCAAATCCTGGGCATGGCACGGTTGTTACCCGCCGGTTTGCGTGTAGGTGCGGGCCAGATAATCGATAAGCTGCACCACCAAGGCGGTCCAGCCGGTTTGATGCGAAGCCCCGATTCCGGCACCGTTATCGCCCTGAAAATATTCATAAAATAAGATAAAGTCCTTCCATAAGGGATTATCCTGGAACATGCTCTCGCCGCCAAAAACCGGACGCTGCCCCTTATCATCGCGCACAAAAATGGAAATCATCCGGCGGGCCAGCTCCTCCGATAATTGCAGAAGATTAATCTCCTCTCCGGGCTTGCCCGGGCGCGGCACCTTCAGTTGCTCGCCGTAAAAGCGGTTGTAGGTTCGTAGCGACGTGATCAACAGATAGCTCGTCGGGAACCAGATGGGGCCGCGCCAATTGGAATTGCCCCCGAAAGCTCCATCCTGTGATTCCGCGGGTTCATACTGCACCACCCGTTCACTGCCATCAATACGAAGACGGTACGGCTCATTAAGATAATGGCGCGATAGCGAGCGAATGCCATAGGGGGAAAGAAATTCATTTTCATCCACCACGCGCGACAACGCCCGCCGCAGTCGATCACCGTGGCAGATACTTAGCAGGCAATGAGACCCATCCGCGCTCCACGTGCAACCCACGGTCCGATTGTTGACCTGTTGCCGAAATTCTTCCGATTCCAGACGATCTTTGATGGCGGGCAGATTTTCAATCCACTTTTTCTCCAGCACTTGCGCAGCATACAGCGGAATCAGGCCTACGTTGGATCGCAGTCGCAGAGGCATGCTCTTCCCGTCGGTCGTGGTGATTTTGTCATAATAAAATCCGTCCTGCTCATCCCACAAACCATCCCCGCTGCGCATCGAGCCGTTAATCGCCTTGGATATAGCCAGGAAATGATCAAAAAACTTCACCGCCAGGTGGCTGTATACCGGATCATGCTGCGCCAGTTCCAGTCCGATCATCATCATGTTCAGGCAGAACAGCCCCATCCAGCCGGTGGCATCCGCCTGTTCGAGTTTTTCGCCGTCGGGGAGTTTTTCACTGCGGTCAAATACGGATATATTATCCAACCCCAGAAATCCGCCTTCAAATACGTTCTGCCCCTGGCTGTCTTTGCGGTTGACCCACCAGACAAAATTCAACAGCAGCTTGTGATAAACCCGTTCCAGAAACGCCCGGTCGCCTGCACCGTTGTTGGTCCGTTTTTCCTTGTTGTAGACACGCCAGGCCGCCAGTGCCTGCACCGGCGGATTAACATCACCGAACGCCCACTCATAACTGGGCAACTGCCCGGATAAATTTTGAAAGCGTTCGGAACAGACCAGTTCCAACTGGCTTTTAGCCATATTGATATCAACATAGCACAAGGTCAGGCAGTGGAAAGCCCAGTCCCAGGCCGCAAACCAGGGATATTCCCATTTATCCGGCATGACAATAACATCGTGCGCTTTAACGCGACGCCAGTTGCTGTTGCGCCCGTAAAGACGCTGTTCTGGTGCCGGAAAGTCGCCATCCCCTTTCAGCCATTGTCGCACGTCATAATTATAAAACTGCTTACTCCATAAAACTCCGGCGATGGCCAGGCGCTGAATTTGCCGCAGTTGGTCGTCACAGGTCGGCGGAAGCATGTCGGCGTAGAACGCATCCGCCTCGGCTATACGCTGGTCAAAGACTTCGCGGAAATCCTTAAATGGTTCAGCAAGTTCACCTTTCACCAGCACCACTTCCACAACTTGCGTTTCTCCTCCCGCCAGATGCCAGTGGTAATGCGTGGCGGCTTTCGTGCCGAAAGGCTGCTGATGCACCTTCGTATGATGGCCATCCACCACATATTCATGAAACGCGTCCTTGACCGCCGGATGCGTGTTGGGCGCTCCATAAAGCTTTTGCCGATTGGTCTCATTGAAGGTAAAAAGCGTCTCCATCGCGTTGCGGCTGTAAAGGCAATAGCGGCCCAATTCCGGATGATCAGCCAGCAGCGTCACATCCCCCGAGTCGCATGGGCTTTGCAGTCGAATCACCGGCTCTTTTCCGGGCGGCACGTTCCAGGACCAGGTATTGCGAAACCAGAGCGTCGGCAGAATATGCAGCTCGGCGGCCTCCGTGCCGCAATTTTTCACGGTACACCGGAAAAGAATCCGGTGGGTGTCCGCCTTGGCGTATTGAATCTGAATATCAAAAAAAGCGTTGTCGGAAAATACACCCGTATCCACGAGTTCATATTCCGGCTGCGTGCGACCGCGATGCCGATTGATCTCCACAAGTTCCCGGTAGGGAAATGCAGCATGAGGATAGCGGTACGTCATTTTCATATAGGAATGTGACGGCGTATTGTCCTGATAAAACCAGTATTCTTTTACATCTTCACCATGATTGCCCTCTGCATTGGTGAGGCCGAACATGCGTTCTTTTAAAATCGGATCGCGGCCATTCCAGAATGCCGGCGCAAAACAGAGAATCTGCTGATCATCGCTGATTCCACCAATGCCGTCTTCGCTCCAGCGATACACTCTGCTGCGGGCCATATCATGCGTGAAGTAATTCCAGGCGTCACCATTGGGGGAATAATCTTCGCGCACGGTGCCCCATGCCCGCTCTGATAAATAAGGCCCCCATGCACGCCATTGCGGCGCGGTTTTCCCATCAGTGAGGCGCCGTTGCTCCGTTTTATTGTCGGCCGAGGAGGGTGATGAATTTGCCGCATTGGCCATGATAGGTCTCCACAGTTAAGTTCCTTAAAGCACGGACGGTCCCCAAAGTGATTCCGCCAGAGCTTCAGGCCATGTCCTTCATAACGACTTTGCACGAAAATTTCCAGTGCTTTTGACCGCGACATGACCACAACACGCCCCGGCTATCGCTCGGCGCAGGATCCTTCGGCGAAGATCATCGCGGAATCCGGTAGATGATCACTTATTAAGTTTTGCCAGAGATTCGTAATATTGTTGCACCAGAGATTTATATTGCGGCAGCGTCTGATGCCGCAGGGCGTTGAGAATCATGTTGCGTTCCCGCGGCGGCAAATTACCCCACTGTCGTTTATTGGAGTTAAACGATTTCAAATCCCCGGGATTCATGACCCCGCCGCCGGGAATGTATGAGCTTTTGGCCGCCTGGCTGGGCGTCATGGGCGGAGTATTAGACCCCTGAGATTGCTGCATGGACATGGATTGCTGCTGCTGCGACTTCTGCTTCTGCTGACCCGAGCTTTTTCCCTGCGATTGCTCGGCAATTTTAATAAGTTCGTTGAGCCGGGCAATAATGCTTTTTTGCACCCCCTGCGTCTTAATACCGGCGTTCGCCGATTTGAGCAGCCGGGCGCTGGTGTTCATGCCTTTGAGCACATCCTGCAAGTCGGCATTGATCTGTTGCTGGGATGGCTGTGATGCGGCTTTAAGGGGTTTCACCCAGGGCCAACCCATCATATTAAATTCTGATTTGTGACCCCATGCTCCACCCTGCGGAGCGACAGTTATGGAGTTTGTGCTTTTGGGCGATGCGCCCGGCCCGCCAATTGGCTTGCCAATATGAAAGGGCAGAATCAGCGGTGCTCGCCCTCCGGATGCCCCCCCATTCGCGGGAAAAGCTTCCAACGCAGGTAATGCGGCCACCATCCCCGCCGCCATAACGCCTGCCGCCACAACTCTACACGTACACCAATGTGGTCCCATCGCTTTGTCGCGTCTGAAAATCTTTAACGCATGGTCCATGGGCATTCCTTAAATCACAGGCCCGATTATACCCAAATTACCGCAGGCAAGGATACGTAAGAAAAGCCAATCAAATCTTTAGCACTGCCAGGCCTGTAAATCAGGATCCTGATTTACAGGCCTGGCAGTGCTAATCGCAATATTTTTCCAGATATTCCAGTATCAGGTGCAACACCACCTCATGGGCTTCCTGAATCGCGGCAGTGCGCGAACTGTTAATCACCAGAGCCTGATCGCAATGGGCCAGATTTTTCCCGCCGCCTTTGCCCAATAGTCCGATGACCTTTCCCCCCCGCTGCCGCATGATCTGGCTCGCGCGGATGAGGTTTTCGCTATTACCACTGCTCGAAAATACCACCAGCACATCACCACTCTGGGCGAACGCCTCCACCTGCCGGGAAAATACGCTCGCGAAATCCCAGTCATTGGCGATACAGGTTAAGGCCGTTCCATCTGCCGCCAGGCAAATGGCGGGCAACGCTCTGCGATCCGCACGGGAGTAGCGACCCGTTAATTCTTCCGCCAGATGCAATGCCGCAGCCGCAGAACCGCCATTGCCGGCGGTCAGCAATTTTTTCCCGCCCAGCAAAGCGGATGTGACCATTTCAGAAATCGTCGCAATTTGCGGCACTTGCCCGGATAATTCTCCAATGACACGGGAAGAATCTTCCACGCACTTAAGCATCCAATGATGATTATTTGACACGCAAACTCCGTTAAACAAACACGTTATCCGGCACGCACTTACCCGTTCAGGGCTTCAATTTCTTCCGGACGTAATTTCAACGCACACGCTTTTGCCGAATCTTCAATGCTTTGCGGCCGACTGGCTCCCGGAATCGGGATAACCTGAGGCCCCTTGGAAAGCAGCCACGCCAATGCCACCTGATAAATGGATACTCGATGCGATGCCGCCATACTTTCCAGCAATGGCTCAAAATGCCCCAGCGTTTTCGCACCGCCGATGCCATTGAGCGGACTCCACGCGAGAAAAGCCAGTTTTTTGGCTTTGGTATACGCCAATACGCCATCGGTTTCCGGCTCGCGGTGTTTACGGGAATATTCATTTTGCACGCTGACAATATCGACCACCGCCTCGGCCGCTTCCAACTCCATAACCGAAAAATTACTCACACCGATAAAACGGATTTTGCCTTCCTGCTGCAATTTTTTCAAACATCCCATACTTTCCGCCACCGGATATTTCGGATCAATGCGATGATATTGATACAGGGTAATACACGACGTGCCAAGATTTTTCAGCGAAGCTTCACAGACAGTGCGCAGATGCTGCGGTGAACCGTCGCGTTCCCACCGCCCGCCCGGCCGCACCAATCCCCCCTTGGTCGCCACCACCAGACCGTCACGTTTCGCCGGCGGCAGTTCAGCGAGCGCTTTGCCTATCAGCCGTTCGTTATGGCCCGCTTCCGAGTCATCCAGGCAATAACTATCAGCGGTGTCAATAAGCGTTATGCCGCAATCAACGGCGTGATGAATCACCCGAATGGAATCCTGCTCCGACGGGCGCTTGGCCGGCACCGACATCGGCATGGAGCCAAGGCCGACACAACTGACCATTAACCCAGTCTTACCCAACTGACGTGTTTGCATGGCAAATACCTCCGCAGCTTATTGGCACCACAGCTAAATCTTAGCCGCATTACCGGATAAAGCCAATTTCCGGCGCAACCATTCACACCGCAGGGCGTGGCAATAAATCCGGGCGGGACACTGGTGTGCGAGTTTCCAGGAGGAACCATGCTTTTAGCGCCGGTATTTACGCCGTCGATTTTGCCGCTTGCCCGGAAATTTTGTCAGGCGGCACCGCAGAAAGTTTTTCCCGCCTCGGCAACAGCCACTCTTTTGCGCCAGTCGAATTTGCTCTGCTCACGCGGTCAGATCTCATCTCTTAGATCGAGCCGCCGTCCGATGTGCAGCAATATGCTGTCGGCCCGTTGGCTTATCTGTGAAAGACCGCGATCACAATTGAACTCGCCGGACTGGACAATTCGCCTGGGGAATTCGGCGCGTGTTGCAGTGATAAGCGCGTGTGCATCATGCGACCTGTTGGCACCCCGCTGACGCGAAAGCCGGTTATTACCACGCCGTTGGTAGATTGCAGACTTGGGGCACCGATGCGGTAACGGCGGACAAGTTTCATAACTGACGGGAAACGAAGATGCACAGATAAATCAGAAGACGGCGTGCGATTAATAACGGCAACACGCAGCGTATGATCAGATCTTGCAAAGGCAAATGCACTCACGTTCAGGCGCGTGTCAAGATTAACTTCCACGGGCCTGCCACCGCGCTGCATCACGTCGGCAGCCGCCAGCATACCATCATAAACCGGCATGATGTGCAGGTGCCCGCCCGGCCCGATTCGCAAGGGTCCGTACCAGCCCGGAAATCGATCCACGCCTTGGGACATGTGCAGATTTACTCCCGCCCCGCCGGCCCCGGCGATGCCCAGAAGTGTATTTGCCGCCCAGAGCGCAGATGCAAACGTGTTGCTGACTCCCTGCGTCCCACCACCGGAGACAGAATTCATTTCACCAAAACGCACCGGCAAATGATAAGGATCTGCAAGCCGCACAATCCGACGCATCTCATTGCTGAAGAGATTGCAACTGGCTCTAAGGCCGAGCAAATGGGCAATGCTGGCAAACTTCAGAGATCGCGGGTTTTTAATCCACGATCCCATTGGATATTGGTGCAGCGATACGATACCCAGTCGCGCGTGTTCTGTGTGGAGGTACCTTGGCAGATGATTGAACCATCCCTCGCCGGAGAATGCCGGTCCTTCAATTTTGATTGTGTTTCCCAGATAAGGGGCAATGGCATGGTAATAACGTGTCCACCGCCGCATGTACATCTGATAATTGTTGTGCGCCCACCACGTTCGGTGCCCCAGACCTCCCAGCAGATTTGGTTCGTTGCCGATCTCAAAGTCGGCAATGTGCCGGCGGCCAATATATTTTTCCGTCGCCTTGACCAATTGCACTGCCAGGGCAGGGTTATTGACCGACAAATTTAATCCCAGTATGTACCGGCAGCCGGTTAATTGCGCCAACTCCCGCATACGCCGCAGGGTCTTTACATGAATGTCGATGGACACAAATTTTGGCCGAGGGTGCACCGCAGGCAGATCGAAAGCCGCTTCATTCTCGGAATCACCGCCAATGCGCAGCAGCATCGGCCCCGTAAACTCCTCAAGTTCCTTGATTGATCGGGTCATGGTGGCAAAACGGCCATGTCCTTTCCTGACCATTCGGCCGATCAAACCCCATTCAATGGAATATCCCATAAACATGCGCGGAACCGCCGGGCCGACGGGTTTCAGATTAATGCGCCCGGAAACACGATCGCTTGCAGATGCGTGCGGTCCCGATAGGGCGGCACCGTTGCACATCACACCGGCCTGCAGGGCAGCGGCTGCCACTACCAAAGCCGAAAGTGATGCATCGCAAACTCTACTGCCCCGCAATTTATTTTTCATGAAATTATCCTTTCTTGTAGCCGTTCACGGCCTCTCGGCCAGTTCAAACTCACGACGAGCCTGACCACAGGTAAAGCTTACCTCCCCCCCAGAAGAAAAGTAAATAAATTTCCATAAAAAAGTTTGGCATAAGATTTCAGCATTACATACGATTCGTCCGAGAAAAGAATTCGGATCAAAGGATTGGTCAAAGCGGCATGGATGTACCTACCGAGCAAGCCTATCAACAACACGTTGATGAATTGACGGCGCGACTCGCCCAGCGCGATGCCACCATCGCTGCGTTGCGTCAGCAGGTCACGGAATTATCCAAGCAAGTCGCTGATCTGTTGGCCCAAGCGGCCCGGTTGTCCAAAAACTCCTCGAATTCCTCCAAGCCTCCGTCCAGCGATATTGTCAAACCACCGCAACCGCCCCTGCCGCCGGGAGAAAAGCGTTCCATCGGCGGCCAGAAGGGCCACCCGCGTCACGAACGGGAGCCTCTCACGCCCGCACAGATTGACCGGGTGGTGGATTACCAAATGGATTGCTGGCCACTTTACCGGAAGCGGTTACCGTGGCTTACGGCCAGCGGATGTTAGAGGGATTGCGGAATATGTTTCATGCCATCCACCAGCGAAAGGCGTTGGATGCACCGGTATTCCGACAAGCCTTGGAACAGGCCCGCGATGATCTGACGGTTACGGGCTTGGACACCCCGGAACACAAACTGGCCCAGAACGTGGCACGACGCTTCCGCCAGAACGGGGAATCCTGTTTTCGATTTATCACGACACCA
>JAKBAC010000106.1 GCA_021809365.1 Planctomycetota bacterium
ATCAAGTGATAAGGGGCCGAACGGACGATCCGGAAATAGATCATGCTCAAATTGAATCACGCTTTGATTAAATTCGGGGCGGCCGCAACTGGAGTTAATCAGCAGCGTTCCGCCGGCGGTGATGTACCCGCGGATACGAGCCAGCACCGCCTGACTGAAATGCGGCAGCGGCGTCCAACCGGTGATATAGAGGACAGGTAATTGTGTAGGACTGTAACTGAACTTCATGGGATCCACCTGCACATACCGATAATGCAGGCCCAGCTGGGAATTGGTCCAGTTCATGAGCGTTTCAATGTCGATGGTTTCGGTGGGGTAATTCTCCACGCGATGATCTTTAATCACGTTAAGGTTTAACATGCCGATCAGGGCCGGTGGGGCGGGCTTGCGGTGATGTTCAGACCTGCGAACGGGAGTCGCGGGCAACGGCAGCGGGGCGAAGGCTTCACCGCCGGACATGCGCACGCGATGGGCACGCGGTGGAATATGTGCTTTAGGATTAAAAAACGCGGCCCGTGCCGCCAGAGTTGGAATAAGGATTCCCAACCCGGCCAAAGTCATGACTGCACGACGGGTTACATTTGCGAATTGCATCGACCACCTCAACGCGAACCATCACCACATGCTACTATTGTACAACGATAATATCGTGATGGTGATGCAAAAAAGTAAAAGAATCATTATTTCGCAATTGGGGATAAATATCCAATTTCAACCGAGCACGCCAAACTATTTATCAGAATCTCCCATTTCGCCGATAAATCATAACCGGAGAGGGCTGCAAGGGTGCCGCTGGATCAGGCGCAGCGCCACTAACAGATACTTTGATCAGCCACGGATCACAGGAGATGGCTTAACCATGCCGGATGAAATCACACGATATTACACCCGATATCTATCGCAAATAACCGGACCCTATCCGCGCTCTACGATTGGGCGCATGGCGCAGACCCGGCGTTTAACCCGTGGCCATGAAGTTTCCTCTGACAAGCAACATTGGATTCCGCTGGAAGAGTTTCTGGTTCAGGATGGATCCGGTAACAAGAAAGCGTCAACCCTGACGATTTCGGGACCGAGTTATCGCGCCACTTACCGTATGGAAAAAATTGACGAAAGGTTCGGGCCGGAGGCGGGCGGTTCCCGGACCCGCTCCGCTGATCACAGCCGATCCCACGTCAGTCCTAAAGTCTGGATCGCAGGGGCGGCATGCTTTGTGCTGGCCATCGCAGGCCTGGTGATTTTCCTGTCGGGTGGCGGATCAAACAATCAATCGTCACGGACCGCGGCCACCTATACTGCACCAGAATCAGGCAATAACTCGTATACTGCACCGACTCCGCAGGCGACTTATACGCCCGCGCCTTCCCCGGCCCCCAGCCGCAATACTTATGTTTCTGATGCCTCGGTAACGACCCATACCACTGCCAATGCGGTTGCCAGCGGCAATGAAACATCCGGCTCCGCAGTTGCTGCGGGATCGGTCCTGCTGATCAACGGTACAACCAGCACGATTCTCAATCCGAATAATCAGGCAACTCAGGAAGGCGCACTGGCGACACGCACCAGCTTTACCAAGCCATGGGTGACCCTGGGTGCCCAGGATCGTGCATTCGGCCATGATGGTTATGTTATCGTGGCCACAACGCCGGCCGGCACCGGTTCCGGTGTGTGGGTGAACGCCAATCCGTTTACCCATACCCTGATTCCCGCGGGTCAAAAAACGTCAACGGATATGTACATCGGCCCCAGTCCGCTCAAATACAGCTTAAAAACTCTTATCCACCTGCCGGCATATCTCAAGGTGTCTGTGCATGGTTATATCAATGGCATTACCGCGGGCTATAACTATCCTCAGGTTTACGCGCGGGACGGTTCAACGGCCGATGTTCGTGAGGCGGGTATCGCCAGCCGGGGCGGAGCGATCGCTTTCGGGACGCCCACGACCATGGCAAAACTCCGCATCACCGCAAAGCCGCCAAACAATTTATATGTGGGTGTGATGGCTAATCAATATTATGACAGCCTCTCGGCCATCACGCTGGTGAATACCCGGTCCGGCCAATCCGCCACAGCAGTGCCGCAAATTTATTACAACAATACCGTGCCCGGTGCGCTCTGGTATTTTTTTGATGTCGCCGGTGCCAGGCGGGGTGATGTCATAAAGCTCATTGAAACGCAATACAACACCGGAGCTTCCGACGATCAGCATCCGGGGCTGCCCGCGTTGACCTTTGATTCTGTTAATCCAATGAATCCCAATGCCCCGCCGCCCTATTCGCCGGCCCCCAAGATCGTTCCGGTCGTGCAGCACCATGCCGACACCCACTTCAGCGACAAAGCTGTTTCCCCATATACCGGATCAGTAACGGTGGCCGGCATACAGACGCCGATCTGGCTTAAACTTGTGCGCCGGGGCAACCGCGTATCCGCGTATTATTCCCGCGGCGGCCGGCAGTGGACGCAGTTAGGCACTTCGCAGCAGATTGCATTTGGCGGTGCTACGATGTGTGCCGGCATGGCGGTTTGCGCTCATAATGACGGAGCACTGAACACCGCCCGCTTTTCCCACGTTACGGTTACCCACACGCGTTCCGGCTGGTCGGATGCGAACATCGGCTATCCTGCGAAACTGGGATCCGCTCGCGAATCCGGCGGAACCTGGACGGTGACCGGCGGAGGATCAGATGTCTGGGATAAACATGATCAATTCAATTTGTACAGCCGAAAAGTAAATGGCGATACGGTCATCGAAGCCCGAGTAGACAGCCTGACCAATACGAATCCATGGGCCAAAGTCGGCGTGATGTTGCGCGGATCCATTAATGATCGCGCACCATTTGCTTATATGTTTGTCACGCCAAACCTCGGGCTAGCCTTTCAATACCGGCCGCACGGTACCGGCAGTTAAAGCCTCCTTGGGGCAAACGCGATTATCGTGGGCCGCGCCGCGCCGGCTTGCCGCGTCCGCCTTGACCACCATCACCGCGCTGCTGCCAGAAGGGCACGCCGCCGGACCGTGCAGGTCCGGAGCGGGGATGGTTCGGCTTGCCGCCAAAGCGACGCCCCGATTCTCCCGCACCGGCACGATTACCCTGGCCGGGTGATTTTGGATGAAATGTCCGCGGCGCATCGCCCTGTTGACGCGGTTGAGACCTGTCGGACGCGCCGCGATGTTGGAACTGATTGGCCCGTGGAGGATGCTGCGCCGCTGCATCCGGGTGGGCCGTGCGTCCAAAGGGGCGCGGGGCATTGCCGTCCGGGCGGTTGGGAGCGTTTTTTTCACGCCGCGCCCGCTCGTCGGCTTTTCGCTGACGAATGGCCGCGATCCTCTGGGCGATCGGAACTTCCAGTGCTTCAACAGATTTCTGGGCGTAATCAAAATCCGGTAACGTCACGCGCGGCAGTCGCTTGCCAATAGTCTTTTCGATATAACGGACGTTAGATTCCTCATCCGGAGCTACAAATGTAAACGCGTCGCCCGTAGCGGAGGCTCGGCCCGTTCGGCCGATCCGGTGTACATAATCTTCCGGAATATGCGGACAGTCAAAATTAATAACGTGCGAAACGTCGGCGATGTCAATCCCGCGTGCCGCGATATCCGTAGCCACCAGCACCCGGAATTTGCCCGCTTTAAAGCCGGCCAATGCGCTGGTGCGCTGCGCCATGGACCGATTACCGTGAATCGGGGCGCAGGAAATATGACTTTTATCCAACGTGGCGGCCAAACGATTTGCGCGGTGTTTGGTACGGGTAAAGCAGATGACCGATTCCAGTCCCTGATTGTCCAGAAGTTTGATCAGCAGGGCGGATTTTAGATGCTGTGCCACCGGATAAATGGCCTGCGTAATAGCAGCCGGCGGAGTGGTTTGCCGATCAATTTGTATCGTTGTCGGGTCCTTGAGCATCTCGCGTGTCAGTTGGCGGATTTCCGAGGGCATCGTCGCGGAGAAAAACAATGTTTGCCGCTTGACGGGCAGCATCTTGAGAATTCTCCGGATATCCGGAAGAAAGCCCATATCCAACATGCGGTCAGCTTCATCCAGAATCAAAATTTCCAGGCCGTCAAATTTGGCGTAGGATTGCCGAAGATGATCGAGAAGCCGTCCCGGCGTGGCAATTAAAATTTCCGTTCCCGTGCGAAAGGCGTGGGCCTGCGGCCCCATGCTCATACCGCCGATAATGACCGCCCCGGAGATCGGCGTGTGAACCGCCAGAGAATTAAGATTTTCAAGAATCTGTGTGGCCAGTTCGCGCGTCGGCGTCAGGACTAATGCACGCGCCGTGCGGCGGGGTTGTTGAGGTTGACGATTCATCAAATGGTGAATCGTGGGCAACATGAACGCGGCGGTTTTGCCTGATCCAGTGGCGGCGCAGGCCAATACATCCTTGCCTTCCATGGCCGGCGGAATCGCCTGGGTCTGAATGGGTGTCGGATGGGTAAATGCGAGGTCTTTAATACCGCGCAGAATGTCGGCATGAAGGCCGAAAGAGGAAAAGGCCATAAGGCTCCAATAGAATAACCGATCCCGCAAACGCTAAACCGCAGGCTTCGGTGAAATTTCCCGCGTAAGCAACTCAACATAGAGGGGTTCATCGTCGGGAAGGATGATCGTTAAATGGTAGCCGATCACGTAAAACAAAGCAAATTGCAGGAAAACGCATCACTTGCTGCGCTTCATGTGCCAGTCTGATTTCCCGGCGGCCCCGTGCGCTGGCATTCTTAAAAATCCATGCGATACTATTCTTCCGAATGAATATATGCTTTGGCCTGCCGTGCCGGGCATGAAGAGCAAAGGGTTATCAGGGGTACGGGTTACAATTGACGCGCCACAGAAATTATTTCCCGAATTCCACTAAGTTCATCGCCAGCGGACGTTTTTGCCGACGGCTCTCGAAGCGGTAACTTTCCGCCTGCAACGCGGAGCAGGATGCCCCAGTGTTAAAAGAAAAGGAACCCATACAATGTTAAAGAACCGGAAATATCACGCCCTGCATTCCTCGCCGAATAAATCAACGCTTGGATTGGCAGATGCACCGAAAGTGCCGCAGGGGGCCGGTGCCATGGTCTCATCACTATTGCTGTTGGCATTCCTGCTGGTTTTCCCGCACAGCGCCGTCGCTGGGCCGCGGTCACGCATGAACCTGGATTTTCACTGGCGATGGCATCAGGCCGGCCGCTTGTCTGCCGTACCATCGGTCAATGCCTCGTGGCGCAAAGTTCAGGTTCCCAATGATTATATTGTGCGGGGGAAATTCTCCCGCCATGCCGACACGGGCCATGGATCGCTGGCGGTCTACCCCGCCTGGTATCAGCGCACCGTGAATCTGCCGTCTTCAGATAAAGGCAAAATGCTGTGGCTCTATTTTGAAGGCGTCTACCGTGATGCGCATGTCTATATCAATGGACGTCTGGTGGGCCAACACCCCGGCGGCTATACCGGCTTTCGCGTGAATATCACCCGCTTTGTTCATTTCAAGAAAGCCAATACCCTGGCCGTGTATGTCAATCCCACCCATTTCGAGGGCTGGTGGTATGAGGGCGGCGGCATTGACCGCAATGTCTGGTTAGTGGCCAAACGTCATCTGCACATCACCCGTTACGGCACCTATGTAATAAGCCAGGTTCCGGGGACCATCCATTACGGCTCAAACACAGGGGATCATGCCAACGCGAATTTGACCATTCAAACCACGGTCGCCAACCATCGTTCACACGCAGTAGTATTTTCAATTATTTCAACCATTTACAATCCCGCCGGCCGGGCCGTAGCCGCCGTGCATAATGCAGAAATGCTTTCTGCCGGGCAGCACGCCACATTTAATCAGCACGCCACCCTGGCGCATGCGGCCCTGTGGAGCCTGCATCACACCAATTTGTACAAACTTCATACCGTCATAGAATCCGACGGTCAAATGACGGATGCCAAATTCACCACGTTTGGCATTCGCACGCTTCGCTTTGACCCCGCCAACGGCTTTTTCCTCAATGGCAAACGCGTGGAAATAAAAGGCGAATGCAACCATGCCGATTTTCCCGCAGTGGGCATCGGGGCACCCAATAACCTCTGGTGGTGGCGCGTGATGATGTTGAAAAAGGAACTCAACGCCAACGCGTATCGCACGTCACATAACCCCGTTTCACCGGCGTTTTACCGTGCCTGCGATCACCTGGGAATGCTGGTCATGGATGAAAATCGTCACCCGACCGATACGCAGAATTCCAAATCCGCAGTAGGCCAGCCATACAATAATATGTCAGCGATTAAGTTTTTGATTCTCCGTGATCGTAATCATCCCAGTGTAATTATGTGGTCCATGTGCAATGAGGAATGGAATATTCAAGCCACCAAATATGGCGCAAAAATGTTTCGCGCTCTGATGCATGAAGTGCATAAATATGACCGCACCCGCCCGATCACCTGTGCCATGAACGGCGGCTATCCGCATGGCTTTACCCATGTGGAAAATCTTCAGGGTATTAACTACCATCCGCAGGATTATGTCTGGATGCACAAACTCCTGCCGAACCTCCCTATTTTCGGCAGTGAAATGGGCAGCACCTGCAGTGATCGCGGCGTACTGACCAGCAGCAAAAACAAAGGACTGGTCACGCAGTACACCATGCACACCAACTGGTCGCAATACGCCTGGGACACCTGGAAGCCCATTGCCACGCAAAAATTTGTGGAGGGCGGTTTTAACTGGACCGGTTTTGATTACCGCGGCGAAACCACGCCTGACGGATGGCCGGATGTAAATTCTCATTTTGGCGTCTTGGACCTCTGCGGCTTTCCCAAGCCCGATGCGTATTACTACAAAGCTTGGTGGGGTAAAAAGCCGCTGGTATATATTTGCCCGCAATGGAATTTACCAAAGACCATGCTCGGGAAGAAAGTGCTGGTGCGTTGCTATGGCAATTGCGATACGGTGGCGCTATTTCTTAACGGCAAAAAAATCGGTCAAAAGAAAATGCCCAGATATTGGTATCTGGACTGGCAGGTTCCCTATCAGCCCGGCAAGCTTGTTGCACGCGGCTATGACCATGGAAAACTTGTGGCCACATGGACGCAACGTACCACGGGTCCGGCAGCAGGCTTACGTCTGGTGAATCAATGGCCAAAAATACGGGCCAACGGTGAAGATATTGCGCCCATTGCCGTATCGGTGATGGATGCCAATGGCCACGTGGTTACCAACGCCATGAATCTGGTGCACTTCACCATCACCGGCCCGGGCAAAATTGTGGGCTCCGGAAATGGCGATCCGGCGTGTCATGAGCTTAATGAGGCGCATGACCACAAAGCATTTTATGGCTATTGCATGGTACTGGTACAGGCCGGTCGCACTGCGGGACTTATTCACGTTACCGCAACGGCCAAAGGTCTGGCTCCGGAAACTATTGCGATTCACACGATCGCGCTGAAAAGTAAAAACTGACTTGTGATCTTTTGAAACAGGAGTTGCTGTGGCTGATGGCTTGTATATTGGTTTGGATTTAGGTGGAACCAATATCAAAGCCGGTGTGCTGGATTGTGAGGGTAAAGTCATCTCCAAGGCCAGCGTGCCCACGGGTCGCGGCCCCGACGCGGTGATTGCTAATATGATTGTCGCCGCCGGCCAGGCGGTTCGGACGGCGGGCTTGACGCTCGATGCCATCGCTGCGGTGGGTATTGATTCCCCCGGGCCATTGTCCACTGAAAAAGGCATTGTTATCCGCAGCGCCAATTTGCCGGGCTGGGAAAATGTTCCATTAAGAGATCGTATCTCGGCAGCGTTGGGTAAACCGGCGATTCTGGAGAACGACGCGCGGGCTGCCGCCTACGGGGAATTTTTTGCCGGGGCCGGAAAAAGCTTAAATGTACGCACGATGATGATGATTACATTGGGCACGGGGGTGGGCGGTGGCATTATTGTTGATGGGCGGCTGATTCGCGGCCACACGGATATGGCGGGGGAACTGGGTCATGCGATTGTCGTGCCCGACGGAGCCTTGTGTGGGTGTGGACAAAAGGGATGCCTGGAAATGTACACAGCGGCCAGCCGGGTGGGGCAGCGGGCTGGGCAGGCGCTGCGCGACCCGGACGTGACTTCCAGCCTGCGTGATGCGCTAAATCAACTCGGAGAACTTACAGCACGCGATGTGGAAGATCATGCCCGGCGGGGCGATGAACTGGCTTTGGAAATCTGGAATCAGACTTGCCGCTACCTGGCTGTCGCCTGTATCAGTGCGGTGCATTGGCTGGATCCGCAGACGATTATATTTGGCGGTGGTATGGCGGCGGCCGGGGAGTTCCTTTTGCAGCCGGTGCGACGGCATTTTGAGGAAAATTATTGGAAAATGGACCCGCCCGCGGTGACTATTCGCGCCGCGGAGCTTGGTAATGATGCGGGCATAATCGGTGCGGCTGCACTGGCCTGTGCTATGATGCATGAGCGTTGAGATGGAAGGATTGAAATATGTCGGAAACCCCGAAGGTCCTGGCGGTGATATCGGTACAGGGTAGAGATCAAAAGGGCGTGGTCGCAAAATTCGCCACTTTTGTGGCCGCCAATGGTATTAACATTGAGGATATGGAACAGCGCGTTGTTCGCGGCATATTTGTCATGGATATGCTGGTGGATATGCAGGATATGACCATTTCCCTGGATCAACTGATTACCGGATTACTGGATTTGGGCCGGCAAATCGGCATGGAAGCCCGTATTACGCTCCGCCAAACCCGCAAGGCCAAGCGCGTGGTGGTGCTGGTCAGCAAAGAACCGCATTGCCTGCAAAAGTTGCTGGATCTGAATCGTCAAAATGAACTTAACGGCCAGATTGTTTCTGTTCTAGCCAATCATCCAATGCTGGAAGATGTGGCCCGCACTGCTAAATTGCCGTTCGCCTTTACGCTCTCGGGCCCGGAGGAATCAGCAAAAATCGCGCATCGGCACTGGCTGCTGGAAAAGTTGAAGTCTTTGGAACCGGATCTAATTATTCTGGCCCGCTATATGCAGATTCTTTCACCGGAAATCATCGCGGCCTTCCGCGCTAAAATTATCAATATCCATCCTTCCCTGCTGCCTCATTTCCCCGGGGCCAATCCGTATCGGCAGGCCTTTGAAAGTGGTGTGCGCGTGACCGGGTGTACCGCTCATTTTGTCACCGAAGAACTCGACAAAGGTCCAATTATTCTGCAGGATGTTTTCCATATTAACGTCGGTGTGGATCAAGCCGAGGACGTACGCCAGCGGGGCTTGGAACTTGAAGCCCAGACTCTGGGTAAAGCCGTCCGATATTTCCTCAATGAGGAACTCGTCGTTGTGGAAGATAAAGTGGTATTCAAGCCCGGAATAAGCTCGTTTCATAAAATCAACGACAATGCGATTCCCGGAAATTAGCGTTGATCAATAAGGTTTACTTCGACGCTTGACCGGTAGCCGCCCCCGATGTTGGCGCTGTATCGTTCATGATGCCATAACTGTGCGGCGGATACCGCAAAGATTCGATCCAGTCGATGACTTTATTTTCGCCCGAGTTCAGCGGTCTGGGGCTATTTTTTCCCGGATGCCTGTAGGCTTGAAGTTCCTTGGGTTGCAGATATTGCAGCAAGAGAGACATACGCGGATTATGGAGGCTGATCAGCGGCATGTTTTTATAACGGAATCGTGTCAGGGTCAGGAAATTGGTGTAGGTTTTCAGGGTATTGCCGCTGCCCTGATCGCCGTAAATCCGAAAGCCCGGCGCGTTTTGCCCGCGATGACAGCCCACCGTCCCGCAGCTTTGCAACACAATAGGCTGGATATCCGTACGGAATATTTTCATCACCTGCGGATCGCTCTTGACTTGAACCTTATCCCAATATTTTTTTGTACCCAGTCGGCGGATCAGATAAATCTGTCGGTTAAAATTATTCGGGCTGATAAAGTTTTCATAATCCCGGCGCGTCATGGTGCGGTTTTCGAACATGGGATTTCGCAGAATAATATTACGCCAGAAGGCCATGAGCGTCTTACGCCGGTGTAGAATTTTCCCCTCAATCGGGGCTGTTTCATGGCGTTGGAGCTGCCAGAAGCGAATTTTGTAAACATCCCGCATTGTCAGAAGACGTTGGCCGCCGGCCGTGGGGGCGGCTGCGGAGCTTTCCGTGGAATTGCCGCTTTGCACCGGGGTAGTAACATTACCGGTTCCGGATTGCCGCTTTAATTGTGATTCAATGAGATTCCTGAGCAATTGCGCATTCTGAAAATCAGGTTTGATTTTCAACGCCTGGTTGACCTGTTGCAGGGCTTGATGGTAAAGGTGGTTGTTGAATAAATATTGTGCCATGGCCTGATGGCCTGCGGCGTCATCAGGCTTAATCGCCGCCTCACGTTGCTGAATTTGCGCGGCCATCGCGGGGGTTTCCTGCGCGTTGGCTGATGCGGCACACACGAAAATCGCCGCACCGGCACTACACAAAGCTGCTGTGATAAGAGGAAATCGGATGGACTGTTTCATGGCCGGGATTCCTTTCTCCTTGTCCGGGTTTCAACCCCGGAGCCGTTGATGTTTCCAATCGGGCCGCCTTTTTCCCGATGTCCCGTCGCCGGGACTTCCTTTTTGCCGCAAAGCACTATAATCTTGACGTGCCCGACTCACAAGGAAAGTGTCAATGAATTCAGCGCCTCTGCATCCGGTTGAAGCCTCACCGCAAACCGACCCTCTGTTAGCCTGGCTGAACCGTGTCGTCATTCTTGACACCATGGGTCCTTTTATATATATCGGCACTTTAAGCGAAATTCATGGACATGTCCTGATTCTCACGGCGGCGGATGTCCATGATTCAACGGATAGCTCCTCCACCAAGGAATATTATATCGCCCGCAGCCGAGAGCTTGGTGTCCATCCCAACCGTGATATTGTAGCCGTACAGCGCCGGCACGTCGTGTCTATAAGCCCACTGGACGCCGTGCAGATATAAGCCGGTCGTGCCGGTGGGAGAAAACACGGCGTGATCCCACTGCATTCCGATTCGAACTCAACGCTGCCGCATTGACCTACTGACGGGTCAAGCTTGGATGCGAAATTGAAAAAAAGGTGTCAGGTACCTTTTTCAAATAAAGGTACCTGACACCTTTTTTTCGGATATAAGCCGGTTGCGACGGGCGAAAGGGTGTCGTGCGGTTCAATCATATCCCGCATCGAACTCAACGCTGCCGCATTGAGCTAACTGCGTGCATTTTGAACGATGGCTCTGCTGAGGTCATGAATCCGGCGGGGGTTCGGGGGCCGTGGCTTCTGTTGCTGCCGACGGCTCTGCGGCACCATTTTGTCCATCATGTCCGAAGAAATGATAGTAGAGATAAATATTGACCGTCATCACGCCCGCAAATAAAAAAAATGGCATCTCAAGTTCTGAAATATCAAACAACACGCCCGTGCAGATCATCGCGGCGGATGCACCCGACAGCCGCGTTACTTGATTGATCGCCAAGGCGCGGCCCATGCTCTGGCCTTCGACACGATTAATAATCGCGGATTGCTGTGCGGGCAAGGCGGCAATGCGCAAGGCCGGTGTAATAAGATAAATAGCCACGCCCAGCCACAGATTATGCCACATCGCCATCACCAGCAGCAGGGCCGTGCCCAGCGCCCGGGTAAAGGTGATGCTGCGGACAAACCCCAGCCGCCGTTCCAGTGCCGGTGCGGTCAGCAGGGCAACCGCTCCCAGAATACTGCCAACGGCAGTATAGATAGCCATGCGCGATTTTGATAGGTGATAGACCAGTACAAAAAATGGAATCAGGAAGGGGGTTAGCAATCCCTGGCTAAATCCGTTCAGCGCTCCGGTGATGCTGAAATGCCGAATGGCGCGTTTGGATTGCGCGCGCTGTACGCCGGTGACCACGTATTCCGGAATGGTGATAAAACAAAGCAATCCGGTGCCCACGG